>JAFVHA010000115.1 GCA_017478035.1 Paludibacteraceae bacterium
AGTCCGGTCTGCCTGGCAATCTCTATGGCGAAAGAGCTGCCGGCTTGACCGATGGACAAACAGAATAGCGGACGCATCGCACCGCGGTCGTACAACATCGCGCCATTCACCACTTCCGGCGTCTGTTCCGCAAAATGCTTCAGATTGGTATAATGGGTGGTTACCAGCCCAAAGGCCTGCTTGCCCACTAACTCGCGTAACACAGCCTCAGCCAAAGCGCCTCCTATCAGAGGTTCTGTTCCCGAGCCCATCTCGTCAATGAAGAAAAGCGTCTTCTCATTCGCATTGCGAAGGAAATACTTCATATTCCTTAAATGCGACGAATACGTGGATAACTCATCCTGTATCGACTGCTCGTCACCGATATCCATCATCAACTGCTCAAACAATCCTGCCCTGCTCTGTTCCGCTACCGGCACTAACAATCCGCATTGGAGCATATATTGCAGCAGCGCCACCGTCTTGAGACAAACCGATTTACCACCGGCATTCGGTCCGCTGATGACCAGCACGCGGTTTTCAGATGCTTGCAGACGTACCGAGAGGGGTACAACAGGTTTGTTCTGCGGCGTATAATGTAACCAAAGTACCGGATGCCGGGCATCGCTCCAATCGAGCATCGGCGTGTCGTGCAACTCCGGACGGATAGCATGAAGGGTCTCGGCTAAGGACACTTTCGCACTCAGAAAATCCACTTCCGCCAACATACGCTGGTTAGCGAGGATGAGTTCCGTCTGCGGACGAAGCATATCGGTGACGGATTGCAAGATACGTACACGTTCACGCCGCTCGGCCCCCTCCAACTCACGGATTCGGTTATTGGCATCGACTACCTGTTGGGGTTCGATATACACCGTCTTGCCGGTGGCCGACTCATCATGTACGATACCGCCTATCTTGCGTTTGTATCCGGGCGGGACAGGAATCACCAATCGCCCTTCGCGTAATGTGGGAGCGGCATCGGCGTCCACTACTCCGTCTGCTTTCGCCTGACGAAGGATTGAAGCGAGTGTACGACTGACACTGCCTTGCGCGTTCGTCAGCTCACGGCGTATCTGTGCCAATTCCGGCGACGCATGGTCAGCTAATTTTCCATAACGGTCGAGGATCCGGTCTATCTCCGCAACAATCCTTGCCAACTCCCCTCCTTTAAGGGAGGGGTCGGGGGTAGGCCTCCCAAGTTCCTTCAACAGCGGATACTTCGTGCTATCGAGTGAAGCGAAGAAACGCTCCAGGTCTGCCGCGAAGGACAAGGTCTTGCGCAGATCGTCCAACTCGGCCTCATCGAGGAATAGTCCGGCAATGCGGATGCGGGCGATGGACTCGCGCATGTCGTGTATCGTGCCGCGGGGAAAAGTGAGCATAGGGTCACTCTGCGCCATCCGCATCTGGTCGGTGAGGGACAGCAGATACTGCACGGTCTCATAGTCCGTCTCCATTTGCATGGCATCCACCCGCTCGCGGCCCAACGACGACGTGCAGCGACGACCCAACTCCTCACGGATCACCGTGAAGTCTATCTTCTCTTCTATGTTCGCGGGATAAATCATCAATCATAAATCATCAATCATAAATCACCCCAGTATCCTGCAGTCTCTCAACGCCGGAGCTCCGACGGCCTCATTGAGTTTGCGAACCAACTCGAAGCGGTTCTCAAACAGTTGTGCTTTGAGTGCCGCCGAGTTGACGTGTACATAGAGTACGCCGTCTTTGACCTCCACGCTGCGTGTCAGTTTCTTCACCGTCTCTCCCATCACACGCGGCCATACTTCTTCAATCTGCACATCCAGTACAGACTGTTCCAATCCGCTCTCGCGAATATAATCCATCAGGGCCTCGCCGAGGGAAACAGCGTTAGCGGACATTTTCTTCTTTCACTTTCTTGAGATACATCTTCTGCCGCGTACGCAACGTACGGATAGACGGGTCCAGTCCGTTCAACTCCCGGATGACCTCCAACTGAACGCCTTCCTCCTGACTCAACTGCCAAAGAGACTGACCGGAATGGGTCCATACATACGCATTCTGTCCCGTTTTCTTCTTGGGGGAGAGGTAGATACGATCCCCTTTCTGCAACTCGCGTCCCAAGGCGTCGTTATTCTCACGCAGGTCACGCTCTTTGACGTTCAGACGGAAAGCGACATTGGCATACGTATCCCCCTCGCGGGCAACGACATAATTCAGACTGTTGCATCTTTTCTTGGGATGGGACAGGAAGAAACTGTCTCTTTCCTCGCGTGCCGTAGGCGGAGCAACGTACGGCGGTTCGGGGTCGTTATGAATGACCATGATCGGTTCGGTCTTCCGGACCATGGTTGCTTTCAAAGGTCGTTGCGGCTGAGTGGCAGTGGTAGCCTCAGCAGCGACAGCACCACCGGCTACTACAGCACCAGCAGGCTTACGGGAAGCGGATTGGATCACACCGGTTGCCAAGGTATCCAGACGATAGTCCTCGATTATCTTAATCAGCTTGGGGGCATACAGTTTGTCTGTCGCATATCCGCATTCACGGAGACGGTGCGCCCAGCCCTCATAGTCTTCAATTGCAATCTCGAAGCAGGTGGCATAACGGGGACGTTGGAGGAATACCGAATGGTCCTTAAAACTCTCCGCAGCATCGCGGTACTGACGGAAACACTCTCCTTTGCTGTCGTCATCGTAGTAATAGACACCTCCGAACCAATCGCTGGTACACTTGATACCGAAATGGTTACGGGCTTTGACGGCCAGTTCACTCTTGCCGGCAGCGGACTCTAACAGCGCCTGGGCCATAGTGATGGAGGCAGGAATGCCGTAGTCTTTCTGCTGCTGAACGGCAGTCTCTTTCCACTCGTTGATATACGCCAGGTAAACGGCATTCTGCACTTGTGCCTGCATGGTCAGCGTCAACGCCATGACCGATGCCAATACATACTTCTTCATATTGTTCGTGTGTTATTCTTTAAAATCACTTGAATAGTAACCGTGACTACCTACGCTGACGGATAATCCGCTCCACGTACCGGTTCCGTACGCCCAAACGGATCCATGTCCGTTATGAGGCTTGTCGTCGCTGTGCACTTTGGAAATGGTCACTTGGATCGTCTCGTTGCCCGTACCGGTAGCGGGCTGGGCATGCATGTAGTTTTTCACGCCCTCTGCACCGGACACTTTGTCATCATAGGAAAACTCCAGTCTCCATGATATGTTCGATGTCACTTTGGTTTCAAACTTCAAGGCATCGAAGGTGTAGAATTTATCGGGTGAAATCTTAACGTAGGGGATATCCTGACGGATCTCAAGCGTATCGCTTTTCGTGCCGTTGGAGAAGACCACAGGAATCTTCATCCACTCGTCCGGTCTCCAGTTCAACTCGGATACGTTCGGACCCACGTTGACGGTCACGCCCTCATCCGTTTTGCCGGAGAAGGTCACCCAGTCTTTTTCGCAAGTTACGTTCCATGCCGTCTCGCTCTCCACCTGTACATAGAACGAACCGCCTTCCACGGGCATCTCTTTCTCTGTTATATTGAGCGTAATAGGACATATCTTCTGATAGCCCGCACGGTTCACCGTCACGGTCTTCTTCATCAAGCCGGCGGTAAAGGTGATGGTCTGTGCATCAGCGGCCACTTCGGTATTCGCCTCAACGGTCACTGTCACCGTGGCATCCCCATTGCCTTCAGCAGGAGAAACGGTTGCCCACGCCTTCTCGCACACCGCCGTCCATGCCCGGTTGGATGTTACCGTGATGGTATAAGTGCCGCCAAGGCCGTTATCGTCAATAGTGGCCGGAGTGACTTCGAATTTCTGGGGGTCTTCCCCTCCGCCGCCTTCGCCGCCGCTACCGCCGCCGGTCTCTACCACCACTTCGCAGTCTGCATAGAACTTGCCGCAATATGCACTGATGATCGTCTTGCCCTTCTGCTTCGCGGTCACTTTGCCGTCTTGAACGGTCGCCACTCCGGGCACCGTCGACTCCCAGGTTACCTCGGGTGCGAATTTCTCCGCCTCTTCGGGGTTATACACGACCATCAGCCGGGCTGTTTCGCCGATATCCAGACTCAACGATTTCTTGTTCAGACCGATACCTTTCAGCTCCACGCCTACTTCTTCTTCGGTCTTCTTGCCGCAACCCACAAAGATCAGGGGCAGCAACAGCGAAATAATAAAAAATCTTTTCATATAATAGGATATTTTGTTAACATACCTTGAAATATTCAAAAACCGTGCAAATTTACTACAAATTTTGCATATATGCAAATATTTTTGTTTTTTTCGTCCAAAAAGGTCAAAAATGAGCCCAAGTAAGGATAAAAAAAGGCCTATGTACCGTAGTCGGACCGTAGATGGACCGTGAATGCACCGTTAATGGACCGTGAACGGACCGTTTTTGAGCCATTGAAGTTGTGGGGTTTAGGGGGTTAAGTGCCCTTTGTAAGTATTTTTATAATTGCTACATTTTCTGCGTTTTACAACTTATGTTATCGAGGGCAATACGAGAGCGTCACGAGAGCGTTACCTGAGCAATACGAGATAAACACCTGACCGACTCCACTGCCATAATGTTCTATTTTTATTTTTTCTTACTGCAAAGGTACGACAAAAAAGTCAATTATGCAAATTTTTATGGCACAATATTTGCACATGTGGGAAAAAAGCAGTAATTTTGCACGCGATTTCGAATTAACGAATGAACGAGTTAACGAATGAACGAATGAAAGGGTAAAGCTATGAAAAAGGAATTTATCGTTATGCTGTTGGCAGTCATGGGTTTGACCGGATGCCAGGAGAAGATCATACAGAATGAGTTTCACACCGAAACGCTGGATCTGTTCGTAGAGAGTAGTGATTGGGAGTTCGATATGGAGACCTTGCAGTTCTTCTACCATTTCGACATCCCGGAGATCACCACGAGAATATATGACAACGGCAACTGGACTATCTGCCGCGAGTTTGGGAAAGGCACGAAGAACGCATACCAGGTGGCGCTGCCGATGAGCACGTTCGAGACGGACACGTTAGTGGACAAGTCCGTGGTGTACTACACCCAATACGTGGACTACCGTATCAGCGTAGGATACGTTGAGATCCAGTTGACGAACTCGGATTATATGTACACGACGGACAAAAAAGGCGATTTGGTACCGCCCGATGATATGTATTTCCGGCTGCAGTTGATGTGGTGAATGATTGATGGAATGATGGAGTGATGGAATGATGGAGTGATGGAGTGAGTGAGCCGATATACATATTAGGGCCATGCGCGGCGGAGAGCAGGGAGCAAATGTTACAGACCGCGAAGCAAATCATAGATTGCTTTGCTGACAGATTTTTTATTTTTCGCGCGGGGGCGTGGAAACCGCGCACGAGTCCTTCTTCGTTCCAAGGCGCAGGGATGGAGGGTTTGAGATGGTTGCAGGAAGTGAAGGAACGTTTTCACGTGCCCGTAGCAACCGAAGTGGCCACGCCGGAACATGTGCAAGCCGCCTTGGAGGCCGGAATCGACTATCTGTGGATTGGAGCGAGGTCGTCTGCCAACCCGCTTGCAGTGCAAGCGATTTGCGAAAGGATTAGTGGATTAGTGGTTAGTGGATTAGTGGTAAAGGGACTGTTTATCAAGAACCCGGTGAATGCGGATGCGGATTTATGGTTGGGGAATATCGAGCGGTTGGAAAAAGCCGTGTACGGTGTAGGGTGTAACGTGTATGCTATCCATCGCGGATGCAACCATCAGCCATGCTGGTCGATGGCACATAAGGTGCGTATGGCACGTCCGGATATCCCGATGCTGCTCGACCCGAGTCATATGAGCGGCGATGCCGCCAAAGTGCCGGAACTGCTCCAGAAAGTAGCGGAGTTAGGTCTGGACGGCGCGATGGTGGAGGTGCATTGTAACCCTGCTGCCGCTTTATCGGATAAAGCACAGCAGGTTACGCCGTTAGCCGTTAGCCATTGGCTATTAGCTAAGAGCCAAGAGCCAAAAGCCAATAGCGAATTGAACTGGTTGCGGGCGGAGATAGATGAGTTGGACGAGCGCTTATGGGATACCTTGGCGGCACGCATGGACGTGAGTCGGCGTATCGGAGAATGGAAGAAAGAACATGGTGTAGCGCCTTTGCAGCCGGAACGATATAAGACTATCGTTGAACGAATTAACGAATTAACGAATGAACGAGGTCTATCGACTGATTTTGCATTGCGGATCTGGGAAATGATTCATGAAGAGAGCTTGAATCAGCAGAACTGATGATTTTAAAGTTGAGAGTTGAGAGTTGAGAGATATTCGAAACATATTAGTCTTTTGTCTATTGTCCTTGAGCGGAGCGGTCTTTAGTCCCATGAAGGCTCAGGAGGTGCGGACGAGCATCTCGGGAACGGTGGTGGATGGCGACACGGGTGAGACCTTGCCGTTCGTACAGATATACTTCCTCAAATCGACAACGAACAAAGGAATGGTACCTTCGGAGATAGGCACCACGTCCGACATCGACGGAAACTTCACCATCAGCAACACCGCCGGTTACAACACGCTCAATTTTCAGATGTTGGGCTACAAGACGGAGATGTTGACACTTCGCAAAGGTCAGAACCGCAAAGACGTGAAAGTGAAGCTGACGCCGGATGTGTACGGTTTGCAGGATATCGTGGTGACGCCGAAGAACCGCAAACGGGACTACAAACGCAAAGGCAACCCGGCCGTGGAGCTGATCAAGAACGTGATTGCCAACAAAGAGAAACACTGCGTGAAGACCGTGGACCAATATACGGCGAAGAGTTACTCGCGTATGTCCTTCGCGTTGGATAATATCAAGGTGAACTGGGAGAAACCGTTCTGGAAGAAATTCAATTTTGTACAGAAATACGTGGACACGACAGGCGTCTATCCGAGCGTGACCATCAGTATCCGTGAGCACCTGAACGACGAGTATTTCCAACGTAAGCCGCACCGCGAAAAGAAAGTGCTGGCGAAGAAACGTATCTTCGGTGTCGAGGACCTGGTCTCCACCGGCAGTTTCCAGGAGAATATCAACGCGATCTTCAAGGACGTGGAGATCAACGACAACAGTATGAACCTGCTGTTCAACCGCTTCGTCTCGCCGCTGTCCTCCACCATCGCCGTGACGTTCTACCAGTATTACATCATGGATACGATCATGGTGGACGGCTATCCGTGTATCGACTTGGCGTTCGTGCCGGTTAACTCTGAGAGTTACGGTTTCACGGGGCATCTCTATATCGTCAACGACAGTACCTATCGTATCAAAAAATATGCGATAAACATTCCGCCGGATATCAACCTCAATTTCGTAAGCAATTTCTCTATCGAGCATAGTTACCGCCAGTTGGAGAACGGCCTATGGGCACCTGATCGCACGAGTACGTACGCGAAGTTCTACGTGCTGAACAACAAACGCGGTATCTTAGCCCGTCAGACGAAGCTTTACACCAACTGGGACTTGGAGACGCCTATCCCGAAAGAGACGTTCTCCGCCTTGGCAAGCAATGAATTGGAATCCAATGACTCGACGGCCGAGCGCTACGGAGCCGCCGCGTGGGATACGCTTCGTCCGGAACCGCTCTCTTTCTACGAGAACTCGGTTTATGACCTGGTGCAGGAAGTGACCGCCAACCAGACTTTGGCGAACATGATCGCTGCCGTCAATGCCATCACCACCGAGTTTGTGGCGACGACTCCGGCGCGTGACCTGGATCTGAGTAAGTTCGATTTCGGACCTATCTACCAGTTCGTGAGTTGGAACATGTTGGAGGGTGTACGTCTGCGTGTAGGCGGAACATCCACCGCGCGGTTACACGACCAGTGTTTCTTCCGCGGCTACGTGGCATACGGTTTCGGTGACAAACGACCCAAATATAACGGTACGTTCATCTACACTTTCGACAAACACAAGAACCAGCCCTACGACGGCCTTAGGCATCATATACAGTTCATGGCGCAGTACGACGTGGAGGAACCCGGTCAGATGACTGACGTCATCCGTCGGGACCATATATTGATGTCCATCCCGACCAGTAAACCTACCTTAGGTTTTGACCAATATGTCTTCCACGCCAAGGCGGAATATATGAAAGAATGGCAGAACAAATTCTCCATCCGTACGAGTTTTGACTTCACGAACAACGAAGCCGCCGGCGCGTTGCACTACGAGCGTGTGGACTGGACGCCGAACATAAGCGCTACCGACACCACATGGACCAAATCGCTGACGAATATCGGCTCCTACCGCAACTACGAAGGTGCTATCGAGTTCCGCTATTCACCGGGAAGCCGCGTGTATATAGACCGAATGGGCATCGAGAGTCCCTTTGCCTTGGAGAAAGATGCACCGACCATCAAACTCGTACACTACGTAGGTTATCTCGACGACCGTCATAACGGCGGACAAGGATTTGTATATAACCGCACGGAAGCCCTGTTCGACAAGCGTTTCTGGTTCTCCGCTTTCGGTCATCTCGATCTGCGCGTACAGACCGGTATGATTTGGCAGAAAGTGCCGTTCACCAAACTCTATATTCCCGGTACGTCCACCAGTATTTTCCTTGCCCAGCGGTCTTTCAACCTCATGAAACCGATGGAGTTTATGATGGACGAATACGTAGCGCTGTACGCCACCTACTATTTCAAAGGCTGGATCATGAACCGCATCCCGGGCATCAACAAGCTGAAACTCCGCGGCGTAGTGAGCGTATCAGCCATCTACGGCGGTTTGACCAAGAAAAACAACCCGTTCATCGAAACCGGATCGGGGCTGTACGAGTTCCCTCAAAGCGCTACGTTTGACGACTCGGGTTACTGGTATGCAGGCCGGACCTCGTCACCTATCGGAAAACTGCCTTATATAGAGATCACCGCCGGTTTTGAGAATATTCTGAAATTCATCCGTATCGATTATATACGCCGTATCACCTATAACGACTATGAGTTGCCGTATATGATACAGGATAGTCACGGCAACCTGATTCAGGCGCGTCGCCGCATCCCGGCTTGGGGACGTAACGGCGTGAAGATCACGTTCAGGTTGTCGTTGTAAGAAAGGAGGAGAGTATGAAACGACTTTTATTGGTAAGCATGATGGCTCTGACGGGCATCCTCGTTTATGGCGAGGACGTGGATGATCGTGCGCAGAAAGCGCAGGAGATGCAGGACAAGATGAAAGTGTCGCTTCAAGAGGCCGCGGACGCCGTTGTCAAATGGGACACGGAGACGATGCTGGACTCGCTGGATCAGGAGAACCTGCCCCGTCTGGTTTCGGGCGGCGTACTCGCCGGCGCGAACATGAATGATTTCATCATCAGCCGCGACCACCAGACGATGTCGTCGCATATGCGCGTAGGAGCCGAGTTAGGCGGCTTCCTGGATTTCGCCCTGACCAAACACTTCGCCATCCAACCACAGGTACTCTTCACATTCCAGCAGAACTATTTCGCGGTGCGAGAAGGGGAAGACGTATTCAAACTGAACGGTCTTTGGTCGTTCGGTATGGAGATTCCTATCTATTTCTTGGGTCGTTTCGGCAACCTCACGCAAGGTTATTTCCAATTCGGAGGAGGTATCTTTACCCATTTCACCTTTGCGTCGAACACAGGAAAATACCAAAGTGTCGATGAGTCCGCCCAACCGGTAGAACCGGCGAAGAGCGCCAAGAAAGCCTCATCCACGGAAACGCAATACTACGACTACAGCCGTTTGTACAGCTTGCATAACAACCACTTCGGCGTATGCGTAACGGCAGGATACGAGTTCAAGTTCGGCATGCAGATTAACGTCAGCTATAAAGTGAGCCTCTCGGATATCGCCGGTTTCTACAGCGAGATGAAAGGTCAGAAAATAGCCGACGCACTTATTTATCCGCAGTCAATCAGTCTAACCTTCGGGTACAGGTGGAAGTAATGGAAAATTGATAATTGATAATTGATAATTGATAATTGAAAATTGAAAGAATGAAGATAGCGTATTTATTACTTTTTATGTTAGTGCAGCAGGCGGCATCGGTGGCCGGACAGTTACTGCTGAAATTAGGAATGGCGGCAGAGACCGATTTCTCATGGACCTGGCGCAACGTAGGACATCTGTTTGTGAATATGTACCTGCAGTCGGGCCTATGGCTGCTCATCGGCGCGAATGTATTCTGGTTGTGGCTGCTCAATAAATATGCCTTCTCGCTGGTCTATCCGCTGACGAGTTTAGGATTTGTATTCAGCGTCATATCGGGCATGATTGTCTTCCATGAGCATGTGGCACCGATCCACTGGCTCGGCGTAGTGCTTATCATGGCCGGTTGCTGCTGTATTGCGTTGAAAGTGTAAAAAGACAGACGTATGAGGAATAGTGAGAAATATCAGAACTGGTTGGTCTTCGGTTTGTTTACGCTGCTTATCTTCGGGCAGACCCTTCTCTTTGACCATTTTGCGTTTTACGAGTTACCGCTGTCCCCTACTCCTCTGCAGCAGTTATTGATGCTGCTGTACAAACTGGCGGCCGCCATGCTGTTCGCCTCGCCCGTTTTCCTGCTGCGTGACACCCGATGGCTGATTCTATGGTCGGTGATTATCGACACCTGGTTTGTGGCGAACCTCATCTATATGCGCAATAATCATATTCTGCTGGACGGGGAAGCATTCAACATGTCGGGTAATCTGCACGGTTATTTCTGGTCCGTACTCATCTATATCGAATGGGGCATCGACCTGATTTTCTACGGTCTGACGGCTGTATTCGGTTGGTTCCTATGGCGCCTCAGAGAATCCGAACGCAAGGTATGGCCGTTTATTCTGGTTGTCCTGTTCGGTCTCTGTCCGTTGATTCAGGAGAGACACAGCCATGTGTACGGTCAGCCGTTTCCGGAGACCGTCGCACGTACGTCGCTTCTATACGCCCCTTATTACATCATAGCCGACTACCGGCTGATGAACGACGGCATCCAGCCTGACCGTCCGATGACGGAAGAGGATGATACCTTGGCGGATTCGTTGAACACGGGTTCGGACTCGGTGCGGATGGACAGTCCGCTGATTATCGTGCTGTTGGAGAGTCTGGAAAACTGGGTGGTGACGCCTCAGATCATGCCGAACCTGTACCGGCTGACGAACAACGAGCATGTATTCTACGCCAACCGTATCCATACGCAGATCATCGGTGCTCCATCGGCAGACGGTCAGATGCTTGTCAACACCGGTCTGCTGCCTATCACGGCAGGAGGAACATGTCTGCATTACTGGCATCATACCTATCCGGCAGTTATGAAACTGGCTCCGGACAGCGCTGTATGCCTGCTGCCCCACGATACATGCGTATGGAACCAGACGCATATGTCGCCCGCCTACGGCTACGACACGACGATATGTTACAGCGATGTAGATACGATCCTGTTCCGCAAGCTCGACAGTCTGGTGGACGACGGCTGGCGGTATATCCAATGTATCACACAGTCCACCCATGCGCCGTTCGTCAACGAGAAATACAGTCATCTGGACGTACCGCACTCGATGCCGTGGGTGATGTATAATTTCATACGCGGATTCAATGCCCTGGACGACGGATTAGGCGTTTTCATCCGTAAGCTTGAGACCGATCCGAAATTGCAGCAGTACACGATTGTCATTACAGGCGACCATCGCATCCTGCACCGCGAGAAACGCAACCAGATGCAGCATTATGCCGACCGTTGGGACGATATCGCTTACGACTGGATCAGTTCGCTCACACCGACCGACGATTGTCTGCCGCTTATCATCTATTCGCCGAAGATAACCGGTAACCCGCGTTACACCGGCGATGCCTACCAGATGGATATCTATCCGACGTACCGCGCGTTGGTAGGAGCCGGAGAAGCCCGTTGGCAAGGGTTCGGTATCAACCTGATGGACAGCACACAGAAACGCGCCCTCCCGGAGGAAGACGCGTACCGATTATCCGACAAGATGATTCGGAATGACTATTTCGGGCGCTGATTTATTTCCCGTGCCTGAGTCGGTAAGACTCCTGGATATCCCGATAACGAAGCGTTACTTCATCAATCACACTCTCCCATGACCGGGAGATGGTTTTCGATGCCTTTGTTCCCACCTTGGCTACCAGTTCCGGTTGCGTCATGAGCGAGAGGATACATTGTGCGTATGCCTGCGTATCGTTGGGCGATAGGAATCCGTCCACGCCGTCTTTGATAGCCGTTGCCGCCGTAGAACCGCTGAGCATGAGGGACGGCGTATGCATTGCGGCCGCTTCGCGAACGACCAGACCGCAGGTATCGTACAGCGAGGGGAAGATAAACAGGTCCGCGGCCGCGTACACCCGTTTGAGACGTTCGCGGTCATGGATATTGCCCAACAGCGTCACATTCTGCGCCAAGCCCAACTGCTTGACACGATGACGTATCTCCCGCACCGCGTAACCCGTTCCAACCATGAAGAGCTGGAAAGGTTTGTCTTTGATGAGCGCC
>JAFVHA010000116.1 GCA_017478035.1 Paludibacteraceae bacterium
AGATCGCCGGCAAAAATAGCCGCTTCATCACCTCCCGTACCGCCACGAATCTCCATCACGACATTCTTGCCGTCTTCGGGATCTTGCGGCAACAGTTGGAGTTTGAGTTCCTCTTCGAGTTTGGGAATTTGCGGTTCCAGTTCCTCAATTTCCGCCTTTGCCATTTCCTTCATCTCCGGGTCCTGTTCATTGTAGAACAAGTCCTTGGCGTCTTGCAGGTCGGTGACAGCTTTCTTATAGCGATGCGCACACTCGAGCACCCGCTCCAGATCATGATAGTCGCGGTTGAGACGCACGTATCGCGCCTGATCGGCTATAACTGACGGGTCCGTAATCAACAGACTCACCTCGTGGAACTTCGCCTCTAATCCCTCTATTTTATCTAATATGTTCATTATATGCCTGCAACGTATTTTGTAACAAAGAAACGATAGTCATAGGTCCTACTCCTCCCGGGACGGGAGATATGTATGCGGCTTTGGGGGCTACGTGCTCATAATCGACGTCTCCCACCAAGCGATATCCGCGCGGTGATGCCGGATCATCCATACGGTTAATTCCCACGTCAATAACAACCGCCCCCTCTTTTACCATGTCTGCCGTCAACAGTTTGGGAGAACCGGCAGCCACAATGATGATATCAGCCGTGCGGCAGATCGCAGCAAGGTCACGGGTTTTGGAATGACAGATGGTTACCGTGGCATCCCCCAGTGATGCGGCACTCATTCCCGGCAGGCTCAGATAGGGACGTTGCATGAGAAGCATGGCAATCGGTTTGCCGACGATATTGGAGCGTCCTATAACAACCACGTGTTTGCCTTCCGTAACGATATTATAGCGCGCCAACAGTTCACGTATTCCGCGAGGCGTAGCGCTGACTAAGGACGGAAGTCCCTGCACGGTGCGTCCTACGTTCTCCGGCGTCAAGCCATCCACATCTTTGCGGTAATCGATAGCGGAGAGAATGGTCGTCTCGGCGATATGCTCTGGCAAAGGCAACTGCACAATGAAACCGTCCACCGACGGGTCATTATTGAGTTGGTGCACAACCTCAAGAAGTTGCTGTTCAGAGACAGAATCCTCGAGAGCAATGCGTTCCGCTTCAATCCCAATCTCCTCGCACGCCTTGATTTTATTAGCCACATAGGTCTCGGATGCAGGGTTGTGTCCAACGATGACCACCGCGAGTTTCGGTATGCGAAGACCACGTGCTTTTGTTTCGCACACTTGTTCGCGAAGCTCTGCGCGTATTTCAGATGCTATTTGTTTTCCGTCTAAAATCATTTTTGTTCTGATTTTTCATTTTCGCGTTTACGATTCCAGCGCCATACTTTGAAATCCTTCCAGATGGCTTTCCACTCGCGCTTGGTGATGTACCATTCGTTTTCCTTGCGCGGAGGACGATAGACAGGGCGTGTCTCAATCTGGACATGCCGAATGGCAGAAGAGTCCACCAGATACACCTGTGCGAGACTGTCTCCGAACTGAAGGGCATCCTGCTCATCGACCTTATGGATGCGCAGTTCATCCACTTTCATTTCCGTAGTAGGGTCGTCATGCGGCATAGCTCGCCATTCATTGACGAAAAGCATAATGAGTTTGTACGCGCTGACACCTATGACAAGAACCACCACCAGCATAAGACCATAATAGGCCTGCCTGTCACGCATCTTCATCCATCCGCCCCACGTATTGGTATGATTGCCGGAAACGTGATCATGATGACGATGGTGGTGGTGATGTTTTTTCTTAGGTTCTCCCCACCCCGGTTGATATGTCTTACCTTCTTCTGCCATTCTTATTTCGCCATACTCAAACGATTAGGCTTAGCGCCTTTTCATCTGTTGCACTTTACGCATCATTTTAGAGGTTTGCTCAAACTGCTTGAGGAAGCGATTGAGCGCAACGATATCGACACCTGCACCTTTGGCTATACGGTTTTTACGACTACCGTTGAGCAGACCCGGATTGGAACGCTCGGCAGGAGTCATGGAATTGATCATCGCTTCAATAGGCTTGAACGCATCATCGCTGACCTCCACATTCTTCAGCGCCTTGTCCATACCCGGAATCATCCCCATAAGGTCCTTCATGGATCCCATTTTCTTGATCTGGTTGAGTTGTCCCAGGAAGTCATTGAAGTCAAACTGGTTCTTGGCAATCTTCTTGCTGATACGACGTGCTTCTTCTTCGTCATACTGCTCTTGAGCACGCTCCACGAGGGAAACCACGTCACCCATACCCAAGATACGGTCTGCCATACGAGCCGGATGGAACACATCGAGCGCCTCCATCTTCTCGCCCGTACCGATGAACTTAATCGGTTTATTGACCACCGAGCGGATAGAGAGAGCGGCACCACCACGGGCATCGCCATCCAATTTGGTAAGAATGACGCCGTCAAAATCCAAACGGTCATTGAACTCCTTGGCCGTATTTACGGCATCCTGACCGGTCATCGCATCCACCACAAAGAGAGTCTCGGAAGGATGGATAGCTTCCTTGATAGCGGCAATCTCGGTCATCATCTGTTCGTCAAC
Source organism: Paludibacteraceae bacterium (assembly GCA_017478035.1). GTDB lineage: Bacteria > Bacteroidota > Bacteroidia > Bacteroidales > Paludibacteraceae > Colicola. The sequence goes on from JAFVHA010000116.1 coordinate 2,541, forward strand.
AGCCAGACGACCGGCGGTATCGACGATAACTATGTCATAACCAAACTTTTTCGCCTCGGCAATCGCGTTCTGCGCTATTTTGACAGGATCCTTTGCGCTTTGTTCTTCAAAATAAACCTTAGCGTTAATCTGTTCGCCCAGCACGCGTAACTGCTCAATAGCCGCAGGACGATATACATCGCACGCCACAAGCATCACTTTCTTTGCTTTCTTCGTCTGAAGCCAGTTGGCAAGTTTGGATGCGAAAGTGGTCTTACCCGAACCTTGCAGACCGGCCATAAGGATAATGGCGGGAGAGCCCTTGAGATTGATCTCAGTCGCTTCACCGCCCATGAGAGCCGCTAACTCATCATGTGTAATCTTAACCATCAACTGGCCGGGACGCACAGAGGTCATGACGTTCTGACCCAAGGCTTTTTCTTTCACCTGGTCGGTAAACTGCTTGGCGGTCTTGTAGTTGACATCCGCTTCCAACAAGGCTTTGCGAATATCTTTGACGGTTTCCGCGATATTGATTTCGGTGATACGACCTTCACCTTTGAGAATCTTGAAACTTCGTTCTAATCGTTCCGATAAATTATCAAACATGAGATTATTTGTTATTTATGATTGCAAACTTATGATTTATTGTATTTCTTGGCCTTGTACATTGTATATGTGTCCGTCGTACATCAAGTACAGTTGTCCGTCACGCAGTATCTTATGGGCATTAGACGGGCGACCGGTCACATGCTCGCATCCCTGTTGGGTCGGCGCGTAACCGTTTCCGATAGTTGCGTACAACAGGAGATCATCCGTACGGTCAGGGTTTTCCGATGCCCACTGCGTCTTATCCTCAACAAGTGATTGTAAGGGTTCTTGCGCTGTCGAAGTGGCGAATGACTTGATAAGATCGCCAACCACAAGTTTAACTAAGGGCTTGGCACTCAGCACCTCGTCAATCATATTGTTCATTCCCGTGTACATGGCTTGTGCCAGCGAGTCTGCCTCCTTATGATCCGGTTCGTTGGCTTCGCTATGCAGCAGGTATAATTCCACAACCGTAGAACCGATATGCTTGTCAACCAGCGCAATCCGTTCTTCTTCGGACTCAGGAATACATTCCATGATTTGTTCTGCAATAGCGTCAGTTGTCGCTTCAGCTATTTTGCTCTTCATCTCATCTACTCTGCTCCATACACGCGGCGCCATCTGATAGATCATATCATGCGCATGTACAGCCATCCACGAGCGGCTGTAGGTATAGAGGTCATCAATCTCCGGCAAAGAAGAGAGGTAAGCCGTCTCCACCTGTAAAGTCTTACGATCCTTGGATGCTGTAAGCAAACGATAAGGGCATGGGAAGGTGATCGGAGAACCGGTAGTGATCTCCATAATGCTGTCACTCCCGTTACGATAGGTAGTAATGCCGTTCACATGGAAATGACCGGTGAGAACGACATGTACTCCATGTTGCATAAGGCTGTCCCGGATATTTGCGGCGTCCTTCAACTGACAAGCACTCTCCAGCGAACCTTGTTTGTCGAAATGATCCATCAGTTGCCAGTGACACATGGCAATAATCATATGTCCTTTCTCGTTGGCATCATCGGCTTGGCCCAGAATCCACGCCAAGGTCTGCTCAGAGAGGTAACCGGTTCCGGCACTGTTATGCGCTCCGTCGATACCCAATACGGTGATACCTTCGAATGGTTCGGCTGCAAAACTATGGGAATTGGCATCTTTGGCAACCAGACCGCTGCTGACAGACTCGTAATAAGTCCACCATTCATTATCTTTGAGGGTTGCCACCGGGGTTGTCTCTTCTCCGAAATACTGATAGGAAGTACCGCCTATATCATGGTTTCCGGGGATAAGCAAGGTCTTGATACCCAACTCATTCAAGAGGATTAAGTCATTGACCACGATATTATGAGAGACGATCTCTCCGTCTTTAGTGAGGTCTCCGGGGATGAGGAGCAAGTCAGGTTGGGATGTCTGAACCAA
>JAFVHA010000117.1 GCA_017478035.1 Paludibacteraceae bacterium
AACGGTGGGCACTGTTGTTTGACTTCTGCCGTGGAAGAGAGCCCGTAGTGCGCGGCGTACCAATGTCTGCGGACTAACGATGATACCAAGCGCTTTGCCGATCTTCGTATAAACGGGTTTGATATTATATAGCCCGGTATCAACAGCCCCCGGACGCACGTTCGTTACATAGACTCCGAACGGCTTTAACTCGATATGGAGTGCGCGTGTGAAATGACTGAGGAAAGCCTTCGTGCCTCCATAGGTGCCCAGACGCTGTGCCGCCATCTTATCCGTTACAGAGCAGACATTGAGAATATACCCCTTTCTACGGGCTTTCATGTCTTGTCCGAAGAGATAACATAACATTGCCGGCGTGTACATATGCAGATTCATGATAAGACTTGTGAATCCCTCGCTGTCATCCAGTATGTCGCGGTCGTGATAGACACCGGCATTATTCACCAGCACCTCCACTTCTATCTCATGCGTGTGCGCGTAATCATATAGTTCGCGCGCGGAAGACTGCCGGCCCAAATCAAGGACCAGACCTTCAATGAGCAATTGAGGGTAGGTAGCTTGTAGTTGCTTGGCACAGGTATGAATCGCCTCCTCGTTGCTGACGATAAGCAGGTTATAACCTCTTTGAGCAAGTTGTTTGGCGAACTCAAGGCCCATTCCGGACGAGGCGCCGGTGACTATTGCATAATGTGTCTTTGTTTTCATTGTTTTAACCATTGTAATAATGCTGCCATGTTCGGAAATACTATATCTGCTCCCTCGTCTGCAAGCACAGAGTCGGGTAGGATACCCGTGTTGACGGCAATCGTAAAAAGACCCGCCGCTTTGCCTGCCCGAACGCCTAAAGGAGCGTTTTCCACCACATAGCACTCCTCTTTTTTGAATCCCGAGCGTTCCCATGCTTTGAGGTACGGTTCCGGATTCGGTTTGCCATGCACGACATCAAAAGCCGTAATAAAACCGGAGAATATTCCCGGGAATGTATTTTCCAGGTTATTTATCAAAGAGCGTTGTCCGGAACCAGTCACCACCCAACATTGCACTCCGTTATCACGCAAATAGCCCAACACCTTGCGTATGTCCGGTATTAATTCCGGCAGTTGGCCTCCAGTCAGTTGAATGAAACGGTCGGACTTATCCTGATAAACGGCTTCTATCAGTTCTTGCGGGGCGTCTTCATTGTGAATAAGCCGGTATGCTTCCTGAATGACCGAAGCACCCGTACGACCTTCATTCCGATAGGTCTGGTTCTTGGTAAAAGGAAGTCCGTGCTTGTTCATCGCCCACTCCCATGACTTGGCATGGTATGGCATGGAGTTGAAAAGCACACCGTCTTGATCGAAGAACACCGCTTTCGGCAAGGTGCGGTGCGTGATGGATGTTGCCTGAGTTACCCTTTCTCCGAAAATAGACGAACCGATTCGTACCATGGTGGCGCCGCACTCAATGGCAATCTTATAATCATCGCTCATGCCCATGGATAGGATATTGCCGATGTTTATGTTGCGAACAGATATAAAACAACGCCTGATTTCCTCTTCGTTATCGGTATTCGTCGCCATTGTCATAAGACCCAAACAGCGGATATTATGCAGGTTGTCGCGTATGGTATTTATAATCGGAGCAATGTCTTCCGGCGCGAAGCCCGTTTTTGTTTCTTCCTTGGCTACGTGAACTTCAAGAAGAATATCTTGAATGAATCCTTGTTTTTCCGCCTCTTCGTTGATGGCCTGCAGCAGTCGTTCGGAGTCCACCGACTGAATCAAATAGGGGCGTAACTTAAGCAGGTCACGCACTTTATTCGTTTGCAGATGTCCGATAAAATGCCAGTGAATATCTTTGGGCAGCAGTGGAACTTTATGCTGCAATTCCTGCACGCGGCTTTCTCCGAAATGACGTTCTCCGGCCTCATATGCGTCCCGTATCGCTTCCACAGATTGAAACTTACTGACACATACGAGTGTTACATCATTTGGAATGCTCTTGCGAATACATTCCAGATTGTTTATGATTAGTGATTTGTTATCGGTCATTTATTTTCCAACCATTGGATATAGGGCGTGATGTACCTTTCTTTTTTCTCCGGATATACGTGTGTGAGATCCACCATTATACCGGATTCGTACACATTGGCCAATTCGTCATTGATGGCATTCCCGAAGAATTGTAACTCATTGGTAATGTTAAGATAAGCGGTAAACATAGGTGGAATTACCGTACCTTGTTCCCGTACAGCGTGTTGAAGGATATGGAAATTTGCTTGTGCATCATCTCCCTCAAAAGGTGTCTCAATAGGTAACAAGGGTTCCTGAATGTAAGGTGCTATCAGGTCGCTGTCTCCTCTATGATAGCGATTCAAATACGCGTATATCAATTCCCGCGCCGTGGCATTGTATGTGGGATAAATGGTCACTTTGCCGAACATCCATCTCAGTTGAGGGTTGTTATGTACCAATGCCCCGATACCATCCCATATATTATCCAAGGCAAAAAGAGCTTTGACTCCCATCTCGCGAGTCTGGTAAACAGGCTGCACAAAGGCTCTGCCGAACTCAATCGAGTAGGGCAAATACTCTTGAATGAAACGCTCAGAATAACGGAAGAGATGTGCGGAAGTGATATAGGGTTGTCCATTACGAATCTCCGCTTCCGAACCGAAGAGATAACGGTATCCTCCGATAATCTGTTCATGTTGCGGATCCCACACAATCAATTGATGGTACGGTCTCTCCATCGTATCCATCTCATCAATATCCATCTCTTTGCCAGTAGCTCCGCCTCCATCCCTGTAGCTTATTTCCCGCAAACGAGCAATTTCACGCATCACATTCGGGCACTCGTGTGCCGTGATGTCATAGATGAGATTGTCCGCTTTGTTAGAGGGGCGGAGCAGATGGCCTTCCAACTCTTGAAGGAGTAGGGATGTTTCAACAGGAGGTATTATTTGTTCCATAGACCATTGATTTTACATATTGTGCCCATTG
>JAFVHA010000059.1 GCA_017478035.1 Paludibacteraceae bacterium
CCGAACACGGCATCACGCCGACGCCGATCAAGAAAGAGATCAACACCTCTGCGCTCGCCGGCCTTTACAAAGATCCGGAGGAAGAGAAACGCAAACTCGCCGAAGCTATCAAAGCCGGTTGGAAGCATGCCGAATGGCAGAAGATGAATGCGGCGCAGCTCACCAAAGCGATTGACCAGAAACGCAAAGCCATGCTTGCCGCAGCCAAAGCAACCGATTTTGAGAACGCCGCATTCCTCCGCGATGAGATGCTGGAGATGCAAAACAGACTCCAAGCTATCGAAGGATAACAAAAATTCTCTTTTTTTCTTGCATATATCAAAAAAAAGCAGTAATTTTGCAGCCGATTTTCAAAAAAAGGCGGTTTCGTCATGTCTGCGAGCCACTTTTGAACAAAATCGGACATATAACAAACACGCACAAATTCAAACATTATAATCCTATGAAACCAATCAATGAATTGACTATTGCGCTGGCCAGCGACCACGCAGGTTTTGGTCTGAAATCAATGATCCAACTCTATTTGGAGCGCGAAAACGCCACCGTGAAAGATTTCGGTTGCCACTCGATGGAGAACTGCGACTTCCCTGATTTTGCACATCCCATGGCCACGGCTGTAGAAAAAGGCGAATGTGATCTCGGCATCGGCTTTTGCTTCACCGGCAACGGAATGAGTATGTGCGCCAACACGCATCCCGGCGTACGTGCAACTATATGCTGGGAACCACGGATGGCGGAGAACGCCCGTCGTTTCTTCGACGCCAATGTCCTTTGTCTTCCGGCGGGTAGCGTTGCGCCAGACAAAGCGCTCGATATCATTCACGCTTTCGTGACCACCGCTTTCACAGGCGGAGAACGTTACGAGCGCCGCATTCACCATCTGGCCAACCCGAATGAATACAAGATTGAGAATGGCGAATGGATTTTGGAGAGTTGATAATTGATAATTGATAATTGACAATTGATAATTGATGAAAAAATTTGACGTTAAAAAGTATATTTTAGCACCGCTGACAGTTGCCGTTGTGCTATTCATGTGGTTCGTGCCGGCATCATTCTTCGGCATTGAAGGACTGACGGTCGTCCAACAACGAACCATCGCCATCTTCTGCTATGCCGCCCTCATGTGGATGTTCGAAATCATCCCCGCTTGGGCAACATCCGTCACCACTATTGTATTCCTTCTTATCGCCGTTTCCAACAAAGGTTTGACCAATCCTGAGATGGGTTCTCTGGTCAACTTCAAGGAACTGATGGCTGCTTTTGCCGACCCGATCATCATGCTCTTCCTGGGCGGTTTCGTGTTGGCTATCACCGCTAGCAAAGTGGGACTCGATGTCGTCCTGGCGCGCGTCCTGCTCAAGCCGTTCGGCACAAACCCCAAATGGGTGTTACTCGGCTTCCTGACGCTCATCAGTGTGATGTCCATGTTCATGAGTAATACGGCCACGGCGGCGATGATGTTGGCCTTCCTGGCGCCGGTTCTCCGCACCCTTCCTGCTGATGGCGGCGGACGTGTGAGTCTCGCGATGGCGATTCCTATTGCCGCAAACATCGGCGGTCTGGGTACACCTATCGGTACACCGCCGAACGCGATTGCCATCGGTCAGTTGGCCGCTATGGATATCAACGTCGGGTTCGCCGCCTGGATGGTTCGTTTTGTTCCGGTGGTGATTATCATGATTTTGTTCGCCTGGTGGTTGCTGCAATTCCTCTTCCCTTTCAAAGCGAAAGATGTGAAGATTGTCATCGAGCCGGATGAGCACCATGAGATGGATTGGCAATTCTGGGTAGTAACCGTGACGTTCATCGCAACCATCCTCCTCTGGATGACGGGTGAGATTACCCACCTGAACTCCAATGTAGTAGCCCTCATTCCGTTCGGTGTATTCGCGCTTCTCGGTATCTTCACACGCGATGATTTTGCGAAGATCGACTGGCACGTATTATGGATGGTAGCCGGTGGTTTTGCTATCGGTACAGCACTCAACAAGACGGGTCTGGCTGCAGCACTCGTACAGGCTATTCCGTTCGGCAGCTGGTCGGCTATCGCCGTACTCGTCATTGCCGGTCTTCTTGGCTGGTTGCTCTCTAACTTCATCGCCAACTCGTCCGCAGCGAACCTCCTTGTGCCTATCCTGGCAGTCGTTGGTACCGCTATGAGCGAGCAGTTAGGTGCTTTCGGTGGCGTAACAACCCTGCTTGTCTGCGTAGCCGCTTCCACCTCGTTCGCTATGCTCCTGCCTATCTCCACGCCGCCTAATGCCATTGCTTGTTCGACCGGTCTGATCAAGACCAACGACATGGCGAAAGTGGGCCTTATCATCGGTCTGGTAGGTATCGCATTGGCATATGCAGTAATCATGTTATTCCCGTTCTAAATGGATTGGATACATAATTTATTCTTCGGGACAAGCGTTGCACATTCGGTTTTTGTGCTGGCGCTTGTCATCGCTACCGGAATCTTCTTGGGGACTCGCCTTAAATTCAAAGGCATCACCATCGGTATCACGTGGATTCTTTTCTGCGCGATCGCAGCCAGCCATTTCGGCATGACTCTGCACCCGCTGGTAGAATCGTTTGCCAAGGATTTCGGTCTCATCCTCTTTGTCTATTCGATAGGCTTGCAGGTCGGTCCGGGATTCTTCTCGTCCTTCGGACAAGGTGGTATCCGGCTCAATATCCTGGCGGCCTGTATTGTACTGCTTAGTTGTATCACCGCCTATGTCATCCATGTAATCAGCGGCGTCGATATAGCGACTATGACCGGTGTACTCTTTGGTGCTGTCACCAACACACCGGGTCTCGGTGCCGCTCAACAGACTTTCTTTGACGTCACCGGCATGGAGAACCCTGACATCGCCTCCGGTTATGCCATGGCTTATCCCTTGGGTGTGGTAGGCATCATCTTCTCGCTGCTTCTAATACGGTGGATCTTCCGGATCAAACCCGAACAGGAAGAAGAACGGCTGCAGACCGAGCGGGGCGAAGAGCGACATATCGAACATATCGACATCACGCTGACGAACCCGCAAGTGGACGGTATCCGTGTGCGGGATCTCAAGTTGCTGACGCATGTGGATATCATCGTCACACGACTCATAAACGGCAGTGGTGCCGAACAGATGCCTGATGCCGACACGGTGTTGCATACAGGCGATAAAGTGCGGTTCGTAGGCGATCTTAAGAATGAAAAGACCCTGCTACTATTAGGACCCAAGACCGAGGTAGCATGGGAAGAGAAAGAAAAGAATATCCACCTCGTCAGCCGCCATATTATCGTCACCAAACCCAAGATCAACGGTAAGCGTATCTCGGACCTCAAGGTGCGTGAAGCGTTTAACATCACTATCTCGCGTGTTCGCCGTGCCGGTATTGAACTGCTGGCTACGCCGGACTTGCGCCTGCAGATGGGTGACCGCCTGACCGTAGTTGGCGAAGTCGAAGCGGTGGATAAGATTGCCAAAGCCTTCGGGAACTCGACCAAGAAACTGGATGCGCCCAACCTCGCCTCCCTCTTCTTCGGTATCGTATTGGGTGTCATGCTCGGTTCGCTACCGATCATGCTGCCCGGTCTCGGACAACCCTTCAAACTGGGTCTGGCAGGCGGTACGCTCATCGTGGCGATTCTCATGGGCGCTTTCGGTACCAAATGGCATTTGGTCACTTATACAACGACCTCCGCTAATCTTATGATTCGCGAGATAGGTATCGCCCTCTTCCTCGCAGCTGTCGGTTTTGGGGCAGGAAAAACCTTCATCCCTACCCTCATCGGTGGCGGATATGTATGGATCGGGTATGGTGTGATCATTACGCTACTCCCGCTGCTTATCATCGGTTTCATCAGCCGTCAATGGCTCAAGTTGGATTATTTCACGCTGATGGGATTGATAGCCGGTTCTACTACCGACCCGCCGGCTCTCGCTTATGCGACAGGTCAATCCGCCAATAATGACCGCGCAGCCGTGGCTTACTCTACCGTCTATCCCGTTACCATGTTCCTGCGAGTACTCACGGGACAGTTGATGATATTATTGTTTTTATAAAACCTATTTATACGCTTTATGAAAAAATCAATCATGGTGCTCGTCGCACTCCTCCTCGCTTTCACGCCTGCTTTTGCACAGGATTCTGTTAAGGTAGCCAAGAAAGCAGAAGTCAAGAGCCATCTTAAGCAACATTTCAAGCCTTACGGATTTATCCGTAACTATTTCACCTACGACAGCCGCGAGTCCATCTCCGGCACGGGTGACCTGTACAACTACCAGCCGTACGACGAGGCATGGAACATGACGCCGGAAGAGTCGGCAGCCACCGGTCTGCCGCGCGAAGACCTGAACGCACGCAGCACGTTCCGTTTCTTGAGTCTGACGACCCGTTTAGGACTGGATATCACGGGCTATCAATGGCGCAACACGGAGTTCGGCGCGAAGATCGAAGCGGATTTCTATGCTGGTCTGAGTACCAAAGTCTCCCACCCCGTTACCGGCGTGGCACAGTTCCGTCTGCGTCAGGCATACCTGACCCTCGGTTGGGACAGCCTGCCTATGCTGAACGGCAAAGACTATGCGCGTGTGGACCTGACTATCGGTCAGGCCTGGCATCCTATGGCCGCGGACCTAAGCGACGTCATCTCGCTGGCTTCCGGCGCTCCGTTCGGACCATTCAACCGCTCGCCGCAAGTGAAGATGGATGCACGGCTCGGCAAGTATGTCACCCTCACAGGGTCACTGTTATGGCAGATGCAATACTGCTCCGTAGGTCCATCAACAACCGGCGCCCCCGTCCAAGCCGCGGATTTTATCATGTACAGCAAGACGCCGGAAGCTTATTTAGGGCTGAGCGTCCACACCAACGGCTTCCTGCTTCGCGCCGGTGCCGACGTGCTGAGTATCAAACCCAGACAGATAGGGAGAACGGTTCCTGTTCCAGGAGATACCATCTCCGTCAGTGTCAAGGACCGTATCACCACCGCTTCGCCTTTCCTCTACCTGCAATACAAGAAAGGTGATTTCTCAATCAAAGCGAAGACTATCTTCTCGGAGGCAGGAGAACACATGAACCTCAACAGCGGGTACGGCGTGAAAGCCAAGAACGCGGATGGCTCGTGGGAATATACGCCTCTCCGCACTTCGTCCTCGTGGCTGAGTATCGTGTATGGCGGCAAAGTAGGGGCACAGGAAGACAAACACCCGCAGAAACTACAGGGTATTCTCTTTGCCGGATATATTGAGAACCTGGGAACGAAAGAAGCACTCTACGACGGTAACTCTGACGGCCTTCCGGATGATTTATATACGCCTCGCGCCAATAACATGAACCGGATGTGGCGTCTGTCGCCCACCCTGCTCTACACGGTAGGCAAGTTCCAGTTAGGACTGGAGTACGAAATCACCTCCGTGCAATACGGACAAGCCGGAAAGCTCAACCTGCACGGACTTGCAAAAACAAACCTGCACTGGGTGACCAACCACCGCGTGCAACTCATGACGAAGTATAATTTCTGATGACAATTACTCCGCTAAGATGGTGGCAGAATAGGGCTCAACAACTATTTTGCCGCCATTTATTATGCCCAGACCTTCCTGATTGGCTTGTGCGTCATGGGCCAGAACCCTATATTGTCCATCGGGAATCTCTGCCTGTGCCGGTTGGGCACTTCCATTCAGCAGGACGGTAAGCGACTTGGCGGAGTCTATTCCTTCGAGATTATTGATACGATAGATGATGAGACTCTCTTCATCGGCCGGAAGAAATTCCACATGATCCTTAACCGCCTCAGCCGAGCCCAGACGGAAGCCTTTATGCGCACGACGGATAGCGATCATGTGTTGGTAGTAGTCGTGCAAATCGGCATATTTCTCGCGGTTCTCCCAAGGAATGATATTGATTGAATCGGAGCTCTGATAACTGTTGTCAATGCCCTGCTTGGTACGATAGAGTTCTTCGCCGCCATAGAGGAACGCCATACCTTGCGAAACAAGGACTGCGGTCTGTGCGAGTTTGTTCATGCGGAGCCTGGTTGCTTCGGTCTCTTCGGGAGCAGATACCTCGATGCGGTCACGGAGACAGTAGTTGTCGTGGCAGGTGATGTACGAGACATGCTGCATCGGTTCGCCACTCCACTCGGGACAAGCGATCAGACCGCGCATCACATCCTTGGCACCGGCCGGATTACCGGACGCAAAACCGCGCTCGTGGTCAAAGGGCGAACCGATGAGCGCATTGCGGATGTCATCGCTGAACGCACCTACGCGCGGCATTTGATAGGTCCACTGCTTCATCGCCAAGGAGTCGTACGGATAAGCCGGCGCCATGGCTGCCCATCCTTCGCCGTAAGTGAGAATCGTCGGATCGATCTCATCCAAGGCAGCACGTATCTGACGCATCGTCTCTTGGTCATGGATGCCCATGAGGTCAAAACGGAAACCGTCAATATGATACTCGCGCGCCCAGTAGCAAACGGACTCGATCATGAAGCGGCGGTACATCTCATGGTCGGAAGCGGTCTCATTGCCGCACCCCGAACCATTGGCATAGGAGCCATCCTCATTGAGACGGTAGAAATATTTCGGCACCACACGCCCGAGTGCACAGCCCATGACATCGTAGGTATGATTATACACCACGTCCATGATGACGCGGATACCGTTCGCGTGCAGGGCTTGAATCATCTGTTTCGCTTCGCGGATACGGCATGCCGGATCGTAGGGATCGGTACTGTAACCGCCGTCCGGGACATTGTAATTGACCGGATCGTAGCCCCAGTTGTAGGAGCCTTCAGCATTCAGCCTTGAGTGTTCAGCTGTTTTCGTCTCATCCACACTGCCGTAGTCAAACATCGGCAGAATCTGGAGATGGGTGATGCCGAGTTCGCGGAGGTAGTTAAGCGGCGCTTCCTCGGTCAAACCGAGGAACTTGCCTTTATGCTCGATACCCGAGTTAGGCGACATGGTGAAATCGCGAAGATGAGTCTCGTAAACGACGATATCGGTCATGTCCGGCATCGCAGGGCGTACGTCGGAATCCCATCCTTCGGGGTTGGTCTTGTCCAAATCGAGGATGGCGGCACGCTGACCGTTGATAGAGACGGCTTTCGCGAAGATACCCGGTGCTTCGGGTGCCCACTCGCCGTTTTGGAACGAACGCACGGTGTAGAACTTACCGGCAAGATCCCCTTTGACAGTCGCCGTCCAGAAATCGTTGGCGCCTTTCTTGAGAGGAATAGTCTGTACTCTGTCAGTGGAACGGTCGGTACTCTGTATTCCCTCATCATAGATGAGCACTTCCATCTGCTCCGCCGCATTGGACCAGAAAGCAAATTGGGTTTTTGAGGGACTGTAGAGGCACTCGTCTTCGAGTTTCGGTTGCTTGGCTGTGCAAGCCACTAATGCTACAGAAAGCATAAGAATAATGGTTTTACGCATGGTATAAAAAGTTTTGTGAGTGCAAAGGTACAAAAATTTCGTCATATACGCAAATAAAAGTGACAAAATGCATAAAAAATGCACTTTTCTTTAGAAATATTTGGTCAATTCAAAAAATTGTAGTACTTTTGCGGGCTTTTTCGCGTGAAAGCGTGATGACGGTATGCCGTAATGACGTAATGACGAAAAAGAAACATTATTATTAACTAATTAAAATTAACAATTTACTAGAATGGTAAATCATTATGAAACTGCCTTCGTTTTGACTCCCGTTTTGTCTGAGCCGCAGACAAAGGAGGCAGTAGAAAAATTCGAGAATCTTCTCACGTCGAATGGCGGTACCATCCTGAACCGTGAGGAGTGGGGTTTGAAGCAGTTAGCTTACCCTATCCAAGGTAAAAATTCAGGTTTCTACTTCATTCTTCAGTTTGATGCAGAGCCTGCATTAATCGCTACCCTCGAGACCGAGTTCCGTCGTGACGAGCGTATTATCCGCTTCCTGACGACCCGTCTTGACAAGTACGCATTTGAGTACGCCGAGAAGCGTCGTAACAAAGGTAAAAAAGTAGAAGAGGAGGCTTAATTATGGCACAGAATGACGAAATTCGCTATCTGACTCCGCAAGGTTCGGATCAGAAGAAGAAAAAGTACTGCCGTTTCAAAAAGAGCGGAATCAAGTACATCGATTACAAAGATCCTGAGTTCCTGAAGAAGTTCCTGAACGAGCAAGGTAAGATTCTTCCTCGCCGTATCACCGGTACTTCACTGAAGTTCCAACGCAAAGTTGCTCAGGCCGTTAAGAAAGCACGCCACTTGGCATTGCTGCCTTACGTAACCGACATGATGAAATAATTGTTAAACCGATTAACTGAAAGGAAAGAACATGGAAGTAATTCTTATTCAAGACCTGGCTAATCTGGGTTTCAAAAACGACATCGTAAAAGTACGTGACGGCTACGGACGCAACTACCTGCTGCCGCAGAAGATTGCTATCATCGCCAATGAGAGCAACAAGAAGCAATTGGCAGAGAACCTGAAACAACAGGCTCACAAAGCAGCTAAGATATTGGCAGATGCTCAGGCACTGGAGGCTAAACTCGCAGAGACCGTAATCGAGGTTAAAGTAAAAGCAAACGAGGACGGAAAGATCTTCGGTACTGTAACGACCCAAAACATCGCTGACGCATTGGCAGCCAACGAGATCAACATCGACAAGAAGGTGATCACGATCGTTGAGCCGATCAAGCAAGTAGGTGAATACAGTGCTCAGGCTCGTCTGCACCGTGAGGTAAAGGCTGAGATTAAGCTGAATGTAGTAGCTGAGTAATTAAAGTTTAAAGTTTAACGTTTAAAGTTTAAAGTAAGACTATGAAACAAGGAATTCATCCTGATAACTACCGCGTAGTAGTTTTCAAAGATATGTCTGACGGTACTCAGTTCTTCAGCCGCTCTACAGCAGCTACCAAGGACACGATCGAAATCGACGGCGTTAAGTATCCGCTTATCAAGCTGGAGATCTCGAACACGAGTCACCCGTTCTACACCGGTAAGTCCAAATTGGTGGACACCGCTGGTCGTGTTGACAAATTCATGTCCCGTTACGGCAACCGCACTCGCAAGTAATGCGAAGCAAAATAAGAGCGGACGAGTGTGTCCGCTCTTATTTTATTTATGATTTAAGATTTAAGATTTTTGATTTAAAATATTATGAAAAACGCAAATCTTTGGAAGGCTTTAGGCCGCAATTTCATCATTTCGATTGTTCTTTTCGGAGCCTTGTTGGGCTTGTTATGGCTCGCGGAAATGATTTTCCCGGCTCTTGATTTATTAAAATGGAACGACCCGGCCTGGGTAGTAGGTATTCCGGCTTCCGTCATTGGTGTAGCCTATATCCTGACTATCCGTGACCCGCAGAACTACACCGGTTTCTATGCAGGCATCATCATGTCCATCCTACTCGGCACGCAGTTTATTCTGCAAGGCGGCTACGACAGCGCTTTCCTCTTCTTCCTGGTCTTCATCCCGTTCCAGATGATGTCGATCTACAAATGGAGTCGCAACAAGGATGACGGCGGTGCAAGCTTCGAGCCGAAGTTCCTGGATACGCCTCGTCTGATTCTTTCGATTGCCCTATTGGTTTTCATAACGGCAGGAGACTGGATTATGGCTTCGATCGCTATCTATCACGAACCTATTTTAGAGAACATCGCTGTCAAACTGCTCAGCGGACTGCTTATCAGTTCCTCGTTCCTTGCCAACTACTGGCTGATTTACCGCAAAACCGATTCGTGGATCTACTGGTTCATCTATAGCGTTGCCGGTATCGGTCTGTTTATCATACTCGGCAATGTATTCTCCATCGTGCTGTTCACGTTCTTCCTTGTTATCAACTCGATGGCCGGTATCGCGTGGATTAAAGCCACGAAACCCGAAAATCTTTATTGGGCTAAGATTTTCGTTAAATGAATAATGAATAATTAATAATGAATATCCCGTGGTAAAGCGAAAAGCAGATACCGTTCTTAAAGTGAGCGAAGGTGCTCAACTGATGGACTTCCTCATCGCGAAGATGGGAGGTATGGCGCGTTCGTCGGTCAAGCAACTGCTTGGCCAACGGCGTGTCAAAGTGGGTAATGCCATCCAGACGCGGCATGACTTTATGCTGAAAGAAGGTGACGTGGTGACAGTCAGTTCGGGCAGAGGGAACAGCCAGTTGACTCATCCGAAGTTACGCATCGTGTATGAGGACGATGACCTGATTGTGGTCAACAAGCAACCGGGTCTGCTGACCGTATCCGCCACGCCGGGTTCATCCGAAACGACTGCTTACTCCATTCTTCGCGCGTATGTAAAAAAACAGAACGCACGCGCAGGTATATACGTAGTGCATCGTCTGGACCGTGAGACTTCCGGTCTGCTTGTCTTCGCCCGTTCGGAAGAGTTGCAGCATTATATGCGTCAATACTGGCGGGAGTTAGTGACCGAGCGCACGTATATTGCGCTCGCCGAAGGTATTCTCGAACCGCGCGAAGGCAGGATAACGACCTGGCTCACGGAAGACAAACGCAATGCGGTCGTTTATTCGTCGCCCGTCGATGACGGTGGTGATATCGCGATTACGAATTACAAGGTACTTCGTACGGCAAAAGGCGAAGGGTTAGAGGCTAAAGGATACTCACTGGTAGAGCTGCATCTCGAGACGGGACGCACGAACCAGATCCGTGTGCATCTGGCAAGCAAAGGATGTCCGGTAGTAGGCGACCGCAAGTACGGTCACGGCAATGAGTACTCGCCTATCGACCGTCTCTGTCTCCATGCAAAAGTGTTGGCGTTCATTCATCCGGTGACGGAAAAAACTGTCCGCTTCGAGAGCCCAGTTCCGAAAGAGTTTAAC
>JAFVHA010000118.1 GCA_017478035.1 Paludibacteraceae bacterium
ATTGACAACGAGGTGAATACGGAAAATATAGAGGAAGACTATCCTTTAACGCCGGAACAGGTTTTGGCAGAGTATATGGAAGCCTCCGGAAGTGATGACGAATGGACGGAAGACACCAAGAGCGTTTATCCGCGTCTGATTACCACCGAGCGGATTCGTGAAGGAAGCCGGTTATCATGGATCGCCAAACGTTACTACGGATCAAAGACCTATTGGCCCTATTTGTACGATGCCAACAAAGATCATATCTCCAATCCGAACGATATCGACGTAGGTACTCCTATTCGTATTCCGAAATTAAGCAAAGCCCAAATGGACACCACCGATGCCTTGACAAGAGCCAATCTGGAGCGCTTGCGTCAGGAGGCGGAGAGAGCAATGAGGTGATCGATAATTTCATCCATATAGAAGGCGCAGACACCCACAACTTAAAACATGTGTCGGTAGACATACCGCGCAATAAGTTGGTGGTGATAACAGGTGTGAGCGGCAGCGGCAAGAGTTCGCTGGCGTTCGACACCTTGTATGCGGAGGGCCAGCGACGATATGTGGAGAGCCTGAGCGCCTATGCCCGGCAGTTCATGGGAAGAATGCAGAAACCGGAGGTGGAGAAGATAGAAGGCATTCCGCCGGCAATCGCTATTCAGCAAAAAGTAACCAGCCGCAATCCCCGCTCCACAGTAGGGACTGTCACCGAGATATACGACTATCTGAAACTTCTGTACGCGCGCGTAGGCCGCACGTACTCACCTGTGAGCGGAGAAGAGGTAAAGAAAAATACTATCCGCGACGTGGTGACCTATATGGAAGAGCAACCGGCAGGAACACGACTGTATCTGCTTAGCCCTATCATCTTACCGGAAGGCCGGACGCTGAAAGAGCAACTGGCTTTATGGTTGAGTCAGGGTTTCAGCCGGCTGCTGATAGACGGAGACACGGTGCGTTTGGACGAACAGACATGGAAAGCGGCCAAGGGGCACGAAGCATACTTGTTAGTCGATCGTATTATTGTGGACCATGAACCGGCAACCAGTAACCGCTTTGCCGACAGTGTACAGACGGCATTCTTCGAAGGGAAAGGCGAGTGCCAGGTACTTGTACAAAGAGGCAATGTACCCAGAATAAAAGTGTTCTCGGAGCGTTTCGAAGCAGATGGAATACATTTCATTGAGCCGAGTGAGCATCTATTTGATTTCAATAATCCGGTCGGCGCATGTCCCGAATGCAAAGGAATAGGCATGGTGATGGGAATTGACGAAGACTTGGTAGTACCCGATAAATCGAAGTCTGTTTACGGACAAGCGATCGCGTGCTGGCAAAGCGAGAAGATGCAACCCTGGTTGGACGAACTCATCTATAACGCCTCCAAGTTTAATTTCCCCATTCACACGCCTTATTACGCACTCACGCCCGAGCAGAAACATCTGATTTGGACCGGCAACGAATGGTTCAGAGGGCTGAATGTCTTCTTCCATGAGATTGAGGAGCAGCAATATAACAAATTACAGTACAAAGTAATCTTGGCGCGATACAAAGGCCGGACTACCTGTCCTGTTTGTCACGGTCTGCATCTGCGCAAAGAGGCCGAGTATGTTCTGGTAAACGGCAAGAGCATTCAGCAACTGTGCACAATGCCCTTGGCTGAATTGCAAGAATGGTTTGCCCATATAGAGTTGACGGATATCGAGTTGCAGACGGTGGAGAAAGTACTGCAAGAGATTAACAGCCGCCTGCAATTTATGCAGGACGTGGGCCTGAGTTACCTCACGCTGAACCGACAAAGCAACACCTTGTCCGGCGGCGAGAGTCAACGTATCAGTCTGGCCAAATCCTTAGGCAGCAGTCTGGTAGGCTCGTTGTACGTACTGGACGAACCGTCTATCGGTCTCCATCCGCGGGACACGGAACGGCTGATACACGTGCTCAAGGAGTTGCGCGATTTGGGGAACACGATTGTAGTCGTGGAGCATGATGAAGACATCATCGCTGCCGCGGATTATATCATTGAGATTGGTCCGGATGCAGGTCGTCACGGCGGAGAGATTGTTTATAAAGGCCTGCCGCGCCCGGAATTGTTCACGTTCAACATCCCGAGCCAGCGAAGACATTGGAGTAACTATATTGAGGTGGAAGGAGCCTGTGAGAACAACTTGAAGAACCTCACCGTTCGCTTCCCGCTGCATGTAATGACAGTCGTAACGGGTGTCAGCGGTAGCGGTAAATCGAGTCTGGTAAGCAAAGTGCTCTACCCTGCCCTTAAGAAACATTACGGCGGTGTTTTTGCAGAGCATACCGGTGACTTCGGAAATATCAAAGGCAGTCTGCAGTTGATGCGCGATATTGAGTTCGTGGACCAGAACCCTTTGAGTCGTTCGAGTCGCAGTAACCCCGTTACCTATCTCAAGGCGTACGATGAAATCCGGCGCTTGTATGCAGAGCAGCCACTCGCCAAGCAACTTGGTTTCACGCCGGCACATTTCTCGTTTAATACGCCCGGAGGACGTTGCGAGACATGTCAGGGCGAAGGAAGTATTACTATTGAGATGCAGTTTATGGCCGATCTGGTCCTCGAATGCGAGCAATGTCACGGGCAGCGCTTCAAACAGGACGTTCTTGACGTACATTACCGCGGCAAATCCATATACGACATCCTTTGCATGACCGTTAACCAGGCCGTGGATTTCTTCAGCGAAGATCCTTCCTGCGAAAAGATAGTCAAAAGACTCAAACCGCTGCAGGATGTCGGTATCGGTTACATCCGGTTGGGGCAAAGCAGCAGCACGTTATCCGGAGGCGAGAGTCAGCGTGTCAAACTGGCTTCATTTCTGGCGCAGGAAGAGGGACAACCGACAATCTTTATCTTCGATGAACCGACCACCGGATTGCATCACCGGGATATTGAGATCCTGCTCAAAGCGCTGAACAGATTGATCAGCAAAGGACACACGGTGATCATCATCGAGCATAATCCGGCCGTGATTGTGGCAGCGGATCATGTGATCGATTTGGGACCCGAGGGTGGTACAGACGGAGGCAACATCGTTTGCACCGGTACTCCAGAAGAAATAGCACAATGCAAACAAAGTTATACAGGAAAATATATAGCAAAAATCATAGATTCAAGTCATGAAAAAGGACAACATTAAAGAACTGCGCAGTTCCGATATTTTCTCCCATCTGCCGGAGATAGGATATATTCCGCGTTGGAGTGTATTGTTATTGGACATGGTACTGTGTACCATCGCTTTTTGGTTAAGCGTTTGGATTGGTGGAGGATTTTTTAACTATCTGCCGGAGAGTGCCGAGATCTTTTCTTACGGAAAGCAATATTTGACGGTGATGGGGGTTCAGATCCTTACCTTCTGGATTTTTCACACCTATTCGGGTATTATCCGTTATTCTACGTTTGTGGATGTAGTGAAGGTGTTGGGTGCCAATTTATGTGCTGGTGTCATCATCCTGCTCTTCAATATGGTGATGCATCTCACTACCGGAAGCCACCCTATCTTGAACACAGTAGTGGTTATTTACATGTCCGTATCGTTTGTGCTGCTTTTCTCATTGCGCGTAGCCGTCAAATCCTTCGGAGAGATGTTGGAGCATCAAGGATCCGGAAGCCCGCGTGTGATGATTTACGGTACCAAATATGCCGGAGTGGCGATCGCCAAGATGCTTCGCTCTGCCGGTAACACGCCCTACCATCCTGTAGGCTTTATCACGGACAGCAATGAGCGCTTCGGATTCAATCTGGTCGGTATGCAAGTGCACAAACTCGATGAGAAACTGTTTGATTGGATGGAAAAGCATAATATCAAGCATGTGATTGTCTCTCCTCTCAAAATGCACGAGATAAATCCGGCCAAAGACTTACAGATATTCATTGACCATAACGTCCGGATTCTGACGACTCCTTATTTCACGAGTTTGGACAACCCGAATGATATTGATGCACAACGTATCGGACGTATTGACTCTATCCGTATCGAGGATCTGTTGGAACGTCCTCAGATTGATATCGACACGGAGAATGTTCACCAGATTATTCATAACAAAGTAGTCCTTATCAGCGGTGCTGCCGGAAGTATCGGCAGCGAGTTGGTGAGACAAGTGCAGAAATACGAGCCGCAAGTGACTATCTTGCTCGAGTTGGCGGAATCACCGCTTCATGACTTGACCTTGGATCTGCATCAGCAGTTCCCGAATGCACGGTTTATTCCAATCATCGCGGACGTTCGTAACAGGGAACGTATAGAGCAGATTTTCAGCGAGATGCGGCCCGACATCATCTACCATGCGGCGGCCTATAAACATGTGCCGCTCATGGAGAGTTATCCCAACGAAGCCATCCGGGCCAACGTGCTCGGTACAAAAAACATGGCTGACATGGCTGTCAAATACGGCGTTCAACGCTTCGTCATGATATCGACAGACAAGGCTGTCAATCCTACCAATATCATGGGCGCAAGCAAACGTATCGCGGAGATTTACGTGCAGTCACTCTTCCATAAACTGCTCAAGACCAATCCGGATTGCACAAAGTTCATCACCACCCGTTTCGGAAATGTGCTTGGCAGCAACGGTTCCGTCATACCCTATTTCCAGAAACAGATTGCAGCCGGTGGACCGGTCACAGTTACCCATCCCGATATCATCCGTTATTTCATGACTATTCCGGAGGCCTGCTGTCTCGTTATGGAAGCCAGCACCTTGGGCAACGGAGGAGAGATATTCGTTTTCGACATGGGCAAACCGGTGAAGATACTGGATTTGGCACGCAATATGATACGATTGGCCGGTTATACCCCCGGTAAAGATATCAACATCGTCTTTACCGGTCTGCGTCCGGGCGAGAAATTATATGAAGAATTGCTCAACCAGAAAGAAATGACACTCCCGACGAGCAACAGCAAGATTATGATTGCCCGCGTTCGTGAATTCGACTATGACCAGGTAAGCAAAGAAATAGACGAACTGATTGCCACCAGCTATCTGGACAAGACCTTCACGACCGTCAAACTGATGAAGCAGTTAGTACCGGAATTCATCAGCAAAAACTCTGTATTCGAACAACTCGACCTGAAGTAATGTTAACCGTTGACCACCTCAGTATGGAGTTCTCGTCCCGCCCTGTGCTGGATGACATCACGTTCCTTATCAATCGTAAGGAACGCATTGCGCTGGTGGGTAAAAACGGAGCTGGCAAAACGACTCTGCTTCGTCTTATTGCCGGAGAATATCAGCCTACTGCAGGACGTATCGCCCGCGAAGCCGACATGACCATCGGTTACTTGCCGCAGGTCATGCTTTTCCAAGACAACCGCACACTACGCGAGGAGGTCATGACGGTAGCGCATGAAGACGAAGCGCGTTTTGTGGCAGAGATGGACCGGACGATTATCGGCTTAGGCTTCGAACGAAAGGACTTTGACAGGCCGTGCTCAGAGTTCTCAGGAGGCTGGAGAATGCGTATTGAGTTAGCGAAAATCCTGCTCAAACACCCGGACTTATTACTACTGGACGAACCGACAAACCATCTTGACATCGAATCCATACAGTGGCTTGAAGATTTTCTCAAGAACAGTTCATCCGCTGTTCTGATGGTCAGCCACGACCGCGCGTTCATAGATAATGTGTGCAACCGAACAATCGAGATCACACTCGGCCGCATCTACGACTACAACGTTAACTACAGCAAGTTCGTCGAACTGCGTAAGGAACGCCATGAACAACAAGTACGCGCGTATCAGAACCAGCAGAAAATGATTGCCGATACCGAAGAGTTCATCGAGCGTTTCCGCTATAAAGCCACCAAAGCCGTGCAAGTACAATCTCGCATCAAGCAACTCGAAAAACTGGAACGCCTTGAAGTCGATTTGGAAGATACCAGTCGCCTTAACCTTCGTTTTCCGCCGGCCCCTCGTAGTGGCGATTACCCCCTCATCGTCGAAGATCTCCGCAAAGACTTCGGCACGCACAACGTCTTCCATGATGTCACGTTCACCATCAAGCGAGGCGAGAAAGTAGCGTTCGTAGGCAAGAACGGCGAAGGAAAAACGACCCTCGTCAAGTGTATCATGGGCCAACTCGACTACCTCGGTACACTCAAGATCGGTCATAATGTCAAGATCGGTTACTTCGCCCAGAACCAAGCCGCCCTGCTCGATGAGAACCTCACGGTCTTCGAGACCATCGACTATGTCGCAGTTGGTGACATCCGCACAAAGATTCGCGATATCCTCGGTGCCTTTATGTTTGGCGGTGAAGCCTCCGATAAAAAAGTGAAAGTACTCTCCGGCGGTGAACGAAGCCGTCTGGCGATGATCAGACTCCTCCTTGAGCCCTGCAACCTGCTGATACTCGATGAGCCGACCAACCACCTTGACATGCAGTCCAAAGATGTGCTCAAAGCCGCTCTCAAGGACTTTAACGGCACACTCATATGTGTCAGTCACGACCGCGATTTCCTCAACGGACTCGTCACCAAAGTGTACGAATTCGGAGGCGGACACGTCAAAGAGCACCTCGGCGGCATATACAACTTCCTGCGGGCAAAGAAAATCTCCACCCTCCAGGAACTGGAGAAAAAAGACCTTAAAGACCCTAAGGACCTTAAAGACCTTAAGGACTCTTCCTCCAAACTCGATTATGCTGCACAAAAAGCCGCAGCTGCCGAGAAACGCAAGAAAGAACGTCAGATAGCGGAGACAGAAGCGGAAATCGCACAATTGGAAGCCCAACAAGCTCAGATAGAGCAACTTCTTGCGCTGCCCGAAAACCAAACGCAGGAACTGTTCCAAAAATACGAAACGGTCAAGCATCAAATAGAGCAAAAACTATACGAATGGGAGATATTAAGCGAATAACGGATTACATCCTTACTTGGCTCTGTTACGGTGATGAAGAAGCCGCCAAACGGATAGCATACACCGACGACGAGAAAGCGTTGGAGACACACGACATCATCATCGTGCCCAATGGTCATCTGGGCAAGGATCTTATCGTGCCCGAACTCAAAAAACCCGTAGTAGAGGAACCCGCGAAAGAAAAAACCATCATCCGTACGGACATCGTCTATGCCGTTTTCTTCTTCACCTCGCGGGCTGAAGAACTCATCAACAATCAACGCGACGAGCATGGTCGTTTTGCAGCGCGTTTCTCGATGCTGAACCAGAAGAGCCGTTTGCAGATTCCTCGTTTGGATGAGTACGCACGTCTCGTTCTCAAGCAGTTGCATATGCCTTTGCCCGCAACAGGATTCGGCCATATATACCTCACCCACGATATTGATGCGATAACCCGATACCGCCATCTCAGAGGCGCTGTCGGAGGCATCATGAGAGGAGAAAGCAAAGCCGTTTGGAAAGCATGGCGCGACATCCATAACGATCCCTTATATACCTTCCCGTGGCTATTGGAACAAGACAGCAAAGTGAAGAAAGCAGAGACCATCTATTTCGTCAAACGGACACGCGGCAAAGGATACGACTATCCGCAATACTGCTTGCATGGACGGGATTTCAAGCAACTGAAACATATGCTACGCCATAACAACGCCTATTTAGGCGTTCATGGCAGTTATTACGGCACGATTCCTCCTATCCAGTACAGCCGGATGTACCGTGCCCATTATCTGCGTTGCCCTATTGACCAAATGCAGGCACTCGCTGATGCCGGTTACACGGATGATTTCACGATGGGTTTTGCAGACCAGGCCGGGTTCCGCTTACAGACCTCTCGCGCCGTACGGTGGATCAACCCGAAAACGATGCAACTCACTCCGCTTACCCTACACCCGCTCATCGTCATGGATAATACGCTTAGCCAAGCCAATTACATGAATCTCACGGAAGATGAAGCGTATTTCCTGTGTGAGCGCCTGATAGACAAAGTACGAATGCATCACGGTGATCTTTGCCTGTTATGGCATAATAGTAACATAAACAATACCGGCTACCACCGGTCACTATATGAAAAGATTCTTGGTTGTCTCTGATCCTCCTGCCGCTCCTGGCTATCTGCCTCGCGTACGCTTTCTGTGCGAATACCTCGTGCGGAAAGGATGCGATGTCACGCTACTGACCGAGGAGTATCAGCCTTTACCGTTCCCGCACAGTTATCCTATTGAGACGATAAAAATGTATTCCGGCGGCATCTTTGATTGGTTGGT
Source organism: Paludibacteraceae bacterium (assembly GCA_017478035.1). Lineage (GTDB taxonomy): Bacteria > Bacteroidota > Bacteroidia > Bacteroidales > Paludibacteraceae > Colicola. Next base: position 8,168 of record JAFVHA010000118.1, read on the forward strand.
CAAGACCGTTTGGACTCTTCTCACTGATTGGCACAACAGGGTTTTTGCCTGCAAGGCTTTAAACACCATACATCAGACACCGGACACTTTTGATTTCGTCATCTGCTCCGCGTTCAGTGATTTTCCGTTAGGCGCCGCACAGCGGATTGCAAACAAATTGCAAGTTCCTTTGCTATGCGACATACGGGATTTGGATGAGCAGGTAGAAAACTCGCGTTATCAATACCATCATCAGACTTGGTGGACCATGCCTTTCCGCCGCTTGTACCGCGCCGTACATATCCGCCGTCGGAACAAGGTGCTGCGGGCTGCGGATAATATTACCACCGTTTCCCCATGGCATGCGGAGTTTATCAAGCAGTTCAACCCCAATGTACAGGTGTTATACAATGGATTTGACGATAAGCAGTTTTACCCCGAAGACATCCGTACGAACCAATTCACGATTTCGTATATCGGTTCTCTTTTCGAGTGGCAGCAACCGGCATTGACCAAAGTTCGCCAAGTGATTGAAGAACTCAACAAATCACAACTCAACCCTCAACAATCCAAAATCCTGTTGGATATCCATACGCCCGGATGTTCCCCTGTTCCGTATAACCGGTTAGGCAGTGCCATTCGCAAAAGCAGCATCATGCTGGTTCTTACCTCGCCGGACACGCACGGAATGCTGACCACCAAGTTCTACGAAGCCTTGGGATGTGAGAAACCGATACTTTGTGTACCATCTGACCGGGGAGCATTGGCGGAATTGATAGCTTTTACCAAGGCCGGCATAGCGACGGATGACGAGCAAGAGATGGCAAGGTTTTTGTTGGATAAATATCAAGAATGGCAGAAGAACGGCTTCACACGTCAGAAAGTGCAACATAAAGAACATTTTGCAAGAGACGCACAATATGATCAGTATTATAGTGCCCATATTTAACGCCGAAAAGTACTTGGCTGCCTGCATCGAAAGCCTGCTGGCACAAACCGTACAGGATATAGAAATCATCCTGGTGGACGATGAGAGTACGGATGGCAGTTTGTCTATCGCACAGTCTTTTGCCACGCAAGACAAGCGGGTACGTGTACTTCGGCAACCTCATGCCGGACAGTCCGTGGCACGCAATTACGGCATCGAGCAATCCAAAGGGGACTATATTGCGTTCGTAGATGCGGATGATACGATTCTGCCCGATTGGTGTGAACGGCACTTGGCGGCGATTAACGGCGTCGATTATGTACAGAGCGGTTATAAACGCATACAACTCATCGATGGACATCCCACCGTCATCAACCAGAAACTGCCCCTCCAACGCTATCAGTTCATCTCTCCTTGTATGCGTCTGTACCGTCGCTCGGCCATAGAGTCCCTGCGCTTTGAGAAAGGAATGATTTATGAAGACGTAGCCTGGTCCGCCGACCTATGGCTTAGCAACGCCACATGCCGGACAATCAAGTACACCGGTTATCTGTACACGCTGAATCCTACCAGTACAACTTCTTCTCCTCATCCGGAGGCAAGACAAAAGATACTTCGCCTGTTACGGCAGAAATACAAAGGAGCCACGCTGAAAGGCAAATGGATTCTTTGGTACACCATTGTTCGTTTACAATTTCATTTTCTACTGCGATGAAACGACTTCATTTACTCCTCGCTATTCTTCTGCTGGCCGCAGGAATGAAGGCCGGCACGTATTTCGCCTCGCCGGAAGGAACCGGTGACGGTCTGTCAGTTAATACTCCTGCCTCTTTTACCGCCGGTATCAAATTACTGAAATCCCCGGGTGACACGCTTTATCTGCTGAGCGGGCAATACGATTTAGGCAATACCGTCATCCAAAACCTGAGTGGCTCGGCATCCAAACGAATTGTGATCAGCGGCTACGAAGGAATCAGTCGGGGTGGCACCTACGCGGCGGTGCTCGATTTCCGCAAAACGCCCTACGGCACACGGGGACTGCAGATTAAAAGCAGTTGTACCTATCTGCACATCAAGAACCTCACTTTGCGTTATTCCGGAAAGAACAACCTGTACAACGAAGGCAGTTACTGCCTCTTCGAAAATCTTGACATATACGGCTCGGCTGACACGGGTTGCCAGATGAAAGTGGGCGGCAACAATATCATCAGGAACGTGGACAGTCATGATAACTTCGACTATAAAACGATGTCCGGTACTACGGCTAACTTCGGCGGCAATGCAGACGGTTTTGCCGATAAGCAATTCACCGGCGCAGGAAATCACTATATCGGTTGCCGGGCTTGGAACAACTCCGATGACGGTTGGGATTTCTTCCAGCGAGTGAGTACATCCAATACAGTCATCGAGCATTGCGTATGTTTCCGAAACGGTCCCGCCTACTACGACATGACCCGTCATCCGCGTGCCACAGGCGTGGATAAGGATTGGTTTGACTCCAAAGTAGGGACGGAGATAGTGGATCGTTACGGCCAGACCATCACCATCGCTTTGGACAAGTACCCCTGCCAAGGCAACGGAAACGGCTTTAAGATGGGAGGAGGCTATACGGACCATAAAGTGATTATTCATCATTGTCTCGCGGTGGGCAATTACGAGCGCGGTTTTGACCAGAATAATAACGGCGGAACGATGTGGGTGTATAACAACACCTCCTATGCCAATACTACCAATTATGGCTTCACTACCGCCTATGGTACGAATACCATGCAGAACAATATCAGCTACAAGTCGAAGAAAAACGACAGTTACAAATCGCAGAATGTAGTAGCCATCGACCATAACAGTTGGAACGGTTTCTCCCTCTCCGACGCCGATTTCCAATCGCTTGACACGACGGAGATCTTGGCCCCCCGTAACGGGAACAGTGCCCTGAATGAAGGTGCGTTCATGCGCCTGGCGGATGGTTCGCCGCTCATTGATGCCGGTATAGATGTCAACCTGGGTTATAACGGAAACGCTCCGGATTTAGGATGCTATGAGTCGCCGGGCGAAGAGCATAAGCCGGAACCGGAAGATACGGTTCCCTCCGTGCAACCGGAAGGAACCCATGCGGTCGCTTACGTGACGCTGAAAGGTGCTGCGGAAGACAAGGCCTTACTCAAGCACCTTCGCGCCAATGACAGTCTATGGGTAGTAGAGACCGACGCTACGGATGCCGAAGTCGATTACAGCGGTTACGAAGTGATCGTGCTCGGCAGCAAGCCGAACAGCGGTGCAGCCGGTTACACACCCCTAAAAGGCTATAACAAACCGATAGTGTTGCTCAAACCTTTTCTGCTCAAGAACACCGTCTGGAACTGGGGCACGGCGGCAAACACCTCGGATCTGAGTGTCACTATAACCAACCCCGACCACCCGCTTTTTCGGGGACTTGTTGTCACGGATTCCCAACTGCAACTCTTCACGCGTTGCAACACGAATGCAGTGACGGCCATCAGCACGTGGACCAACACGACCGGATTTGAACTGCTCGCATCGCCGGTTTCGCAACCCGCTTATACATCCATCGCCGTTTTGCCTGCCGGCACGGATTGTAACGGAACCGTCCTTCCGCAGCAACTGGTCATGATAGGCGTGTCGGAATATTCGACGGCGGACCTCACCACGGACGGCAAGCAACTCATTGAAAATGCCATTCTTTACTTGCTCGGAGTCGAGATCCCTACAGGTATTAAAAATGACAAATCACCAATCACCAATCATAAATTCATCCAAGATGGTCACTTATTTATCCAAAAAGGCAACGCTGTGTATAACGTTGCTGGTCAGCGTATTATTCGTTAACGCGGAAGACGCGCAGTATCAAGATGTTTTTTATTCCGTCGATGACAATCATCTGACGGCCGAAGTGGTTTCCAATCCGAAGGCATCGGGTGAACTGCTCATCCCCGAGACGATTGTTGTCGGACAAAACACGTACACGGTGGTAGCCATCGGCGACAAAGCTTTCAAAGGCTGCAAGAACCTGACGGCGATCGTGCTGCCCAAAACCATCGAACGCGTGTATCGCTCGGCGTTTGACGGAACCGGCATCATGGCGAACAAAGCGAACTGGTCCGAGGGTGTTTTATGGATTGACAGCATCCTCATTGCTACGGACAAGACCATCAAACCCCGGTACGTAGTGCCCGAAGGCACACGTCTTATCGCTGCGGGAGCTTTTCAGGGGAACAAGACCATTCAAAGGGTCGAACTGCCGACGTGTATCAACCGTATCGACCATGAGACCTTCCGCGACTGCAAGAATCTGCAGAAAGTGGTCATTCCCGCCAACATAACGACCATCGGCGAAGAAGCCTTCACCAATTGCGGCATCTATAACAACGAGAAGAAATGGAAGAAAGGGGCGTTTATCATCGACGACTGCCTTATTGCTACGAATAACGAACTGCCGGCGAAATATATCTTCAAGAACAAGATCCCTATCCGCTTGATAGCCGAACGGGCTTTTGCCAATCGTAAGAACCTCAAATCGGTTACTATCCCCGAGACCGTCACAGCGATTCCTACCGCAGCATTCTACGGCTGTGAGGGACTGGTAGAGGCGATTATCCCTGCAACGGTTCGTTCGGTAGGCAATTTCGCTTTCTATAACTGCAGCGTACTCAAAGCAGCGATGCTTCCGAAAGACCTCGAACGCCTTGGCGCGGGTGTTTTCTACGGTTGTGTCAACCTGCGGGAACAAGTACTGAGCGACAAGATCGAGATACTGGAACCGGCCACTTTCTTCATGTGCCGCAGTATCAAGCATATCACGCTTCCGGCTCATCTACGCCGTTTGGATGCGGGTGTCTTTGCCGGCTGCTCGGGATTGGAAGAACTGACCTTACCGCCCACCCTGACTTTCCTGGGCGACCAGGCGTTCGCCGGCTGCTCGGTGCTGCGTAAGATGGTGATACCGGCCGGTATCCCGTCGCTGCCCAAACAACTGTTCCAAGGTTGTACCCGTCTGTACCGTGTAGATTTGCCGGACGGACTGTATGCTATCGGAGACGAGGC
>JAFVHA010000119.1 GCA_017478035.1 Paludibacteraceae bacterium
ATCGTTGGTGATGGTGCACTTGACGCCCATACGCTCACTGATGAGTTTGGCGAACGGAACGACTCCTTTCCACGGCAGGTTCGGAGCCTGCTCGATGCAACCCGAATAGAAATTGGCATTCGGCGCACCGCACCCTACACCTACGATGTCACTCATCGTCAAGCCTTCGTCAGCAACCAGTTGTTTCAAACCGGCGCAGAGCACATCGCAGTACTCGTCAATATCCGGATACTGCTGGGTAGGAAGAGAATTACTGCGAAGGACCTGACCTTCTTCATTTACCAAACCGAACTTGGTGCCTGTTCCACCCAAGTCGATTCCTAAAGCATACTTCTTCATGGTTAATCTATTTTGATGTCCGTATTTACGTTTTTACTGAAAAACATCGCGTAGCATAAGATATACGCTGCGCAGAGGATCGGTACTATATACGACCATAAACAGCCTATCGCCGACACGCATGCACTTTGAATATACGGCAATACACCGCCGCCTACTACCATCGTCATGAAGATACCAGACGCTTTCGCGGTATATTTGCCGAGTCCCTCTGTAGCCAGGTTAAAGACACTACCCCACATCACCGAACCGCACAAACCGACGAGCATGATCAGCACCGAAGCAATCGGCATCGCCAGCACATCAAAAGACCAGTTAGCCATCATCGGGATCTTGACACTGTCGCCCAATCCGATCGCCAGCACCATCAGCACTACGGCTAAAGAAGCGACAAAAGTGACCATCACCTTACTCGACACTTTGCCTCCGACGGCCGAACCGATAGCACGACCGATGAGCATCATGATGAAGTACAACCCGGCCATGAACGTAGCGGCATCATAACCTATTCCGTCGATACCTTTCAGATACGAAACCAGGGTTGCCGGAACACCGATTTCGATGCCCATGTAGCAGAAGATGGCCAAGGCTCCCAACGTGAAATGACGGAAAGCAAACGGACTGCGCTCATAGACCACATCCGAACCCGTATGTTGCGGTTCGGCAATAGGCGTGAGATAGATGATGACGAAGATCAAAGCGAAGATCACCATCGCGATGTACAATACGATATTGACATCCGAAATCGTCTTGCCTGCCAGTTCCGTACCGATAATGGCACCTACCGCCATCGGCGTCAAGGCCTGTACCAACGATTGGAAAGTACCGCCGATCAGATTCAACTGATTGCCTTTCTTTCCACCGCCGCCAAGCAGGTTCAACATCGGGTTGCCGACCGTATTCAGCATACAAACGCAAAAACCGCCGATGAGCGAACCCGCCAGATACACAAAGAAACTGTTCGTTACGCCGCTTAACCACTGCACTGCCATGCCGACCAAGCCCAAGGCCAACGCAATGAGTGCGGTTTTCTTATAACCGATCTTACTCAGTATGTTTCCCGCCGGTATGCCCATGATCAGGTACGCCAGGAAGTTGAACAAATTGCCCAACATGCCCATTCGCTCGGCTTGCGCCGGATCGGTGAACGACTCGCCCCAAATCTTACCGACCGGCGCTGCAAGATTGGTCACAAACGCAATCATCGCGTAGAGAAACATCATCGCGACGATCGTAATAATCTTCAAAGAATGGTTGTTTTTCATAAGTTATTGTGTAAGAAATTTAGAACTCTTTCATGCATATGGGTGGTATTGTTTCCTTTGCGCAGGAAATGGTTGTCATCGGGATAGATTTGCATCTCGAATTGCTTGTTCGCGCGCACTAAGGCATCGACATATTGCATCGTATGCTGTACATGCACGTTATCGTCTCCGGAACCGTGGATGATCAGCACATTGCCGCTAAGGTCCTTGGCTCGCGGCAACAAAGAGGCGGCCTCATAACCCCGGTCGTTCACCTGCGGACGACGCATATAACGCTCCGTGTAGGCACTGTCGTATAGTTTCCAGTCCGTAACCGGTGCGATAGACACTCCGGCTTTAAACGGATGGTGGGGTTGACTCATGGTAAAGAGGGTCTGATAACCGCCGTACGACCAGCCCATGATCGCCATGCGTTCCCCATCGATATCATCCCGCTTGGCGATGTATTCCGCCGCTGCGATAAGGTCTTCCGCCTCTTTGGTGCCGAGGTTCATATAGGTCTCGTTCCGCCATGCACGACCGCGACAGTCCGAACCACGCGTATCCACGATCAGCACCGCATAACCAGCCTCCACGAGTGCGTACTCGAAACGTTTGCGCCATCTGTTCAGCACGCGTTGACTCGCCGGACCCGAGTAGTGCATCACTATTAGAGGGTTAGGGGTGAGTGGATTAGAGGTGAGAGGGGACAGCAACATCGCTTCCAACAGTTGTCCGTTCTTGTTGGGTATTTGGAGGAGCTGCGGTTCGGGCAGATGATAGTTTTTCCATGCGGCTTGCAGTTCTGCATTGTCTTCGAGAACCTTTTCCTTTTTCATCTTTCCTTTCTCCACTTTCCACAGCGTGTACGTGTTCGGTGTCTCGAAACTCTGGAAGCAGTCAATAAACCGTTTGGCATCTTTCGAGAACCGTGCACTATGCATGCCTTCTTCGGTGGTCAGTTGGGTGATGTCGCCTTTCTTGAGATTCAACGCATAGATATGCCGCGTGGAAGGAGTCGTAGCCGCCTGATAATAAAGTGTTTGTCCTTTCTCATCCACCGCATACAGCGCCGTTACGTCGATATCTTCCGGCGTCAGAGCTCGTTCCCGGATCCCGTCGTTTCCGTACAGATACGCACGACGCCAACCCTCCTGTTCACTCAGCACGATCAGGCGACCGTCATTTAACCACAACCACTCGTCGAACAGACTATAATCCACGAAATACTGCTTGCTTTCTTCGCGGTACCACGGATACACCACCGTTGATTTGGCATTGCAATCGAGCACCTCCATCTTCGTCTGGTCGCGGTTGACGCGAACCACGAACAGGCGGTCATCCTTATACCATTTCAAACGCGGGAAATAGACATCCTCCGCTTTCGGGTTTACCTGCAGGGTGACAATGCCTTTGGTAGCTACGTCGTAGACGCAGACCGTAGCTTGGGCATTCTTACATCCCGCCTTGGGGTAACGAAGGGTGTCAGCCACCGGGTATTGGGAGCCGAGATAACTCTGCCAAGCAAAGGCCGGTACGTCCCGTTCATCGAGCTTGACGAATGCCAATTGCTTGGAGTCAGGCGACCATGCGAAAAGCGCCGTGGAACCGAACTCTTCTTCGTACAACCAGTCGGCTATACCGTTGATGATGTCGGTGTTCTCATCTTTGGTCACCGCCACTTCGGTGCCGAAATCGAGTTTATGAATATACAGGTTGTTCTCTTTCGCGAAAGCCACATAACGCCCGTTGGGACTCATCACTGCGTCGCGCACTTTGCCTAACCCCATACCCTCGCCCAACTGTTTGCGCGTATGACGCATGGAGTCGATCACGAACCAGTCCGCCAACGTGGAATGACGGAAGATCTGTTCTTCATTCTCGCTCTCCAGACGATAACGCGTACTCACGCCTTCTTCGGGTTCGGTGCCGATAGCCAAGATACTGTCCTGCTCGGCGAGAGTGAGTTTGTTCGGATTGAAATCTCCCGCTAATATGGCCGGAAGAACCGATAATATCAATAGTAGTTTCATCATAGTTGCATCATTTTTTTGCCGTCCTTAATCATGAGGCGGTAGTTACCTATCTGCAGTATATAATCCGCCCGCTTCTCATCCGGAACAAATTGTATGCCATACCCCGACTCCGGATGGCAGGTAAAGGTCGGCTCTTCGGGACTCGAATTAGGTATCATAAGCGCCATAGGGGAAGTCAGGTTATTGGTGACTTGCAGACCTGCATAAGTATCACCTGTTCCTGTATCCCAAACATTCAACCATAGTACATATTTCTTTCCGTTGTGCTCCATGTAAAAGAGGGTCTGCGTCTCATCGTGGTAGATTTTCCACAAGGACTTTTTGGCGACCATCTTCAATCCGTCCGAATAACCGATAGGTGTTTGCGAAGACGTATGGGTGATATACGCCGTTGTATCGGTCACCATGTCAACGGTATAATACTGCATCTCGTTGGTAGGGTCAGCCGTCAGATACCCCATCCTTCCATTCTCGTCCGGTACACCGGCTAACGCTATAGAGGCGTCGGTATTGACGTATAAGTAATCGCCGGAAACGAGGTCGGTCACAAGGGTTTGTTCGGTAGGATTATGATAAACATACATCGCCCACAGGGTCTCGTCCGATGCCGGATAATACACCGTATTCGCCTTGTAAACGGTAGGCATCGAATGAATCGCCCAAAATTCCCAAGTGGACCAGCCGACGAAATACCAGCACTCATAATCATCCATGTTCGGTAATAAGATGCCGTCTCCTCCGTCCGTCTCGCTCACGGTCGCATAAGTATCGATGCCGTTCATCAGCGTGACCGTATGAGGCTGTGCGGGACTCCAGGTGATGACATATTTCTCGATATACAAAGAATTGGCCGTGCCGACGAGTGTTATTTCCAACTCATTGGCATTCGCGTAAGTTTTGGACAGCAACTTAACCGCATGATAATTCGTATTATCGTAAGCACCGGCCCAGTCTTTGAGCGAACCGCTCTTGGTGGCCTCATTCCGGCCGTTGATACTCACCGTAAACTGGCCTGCTCCGCCGGTCTTGTTAGAACGAACGTACACCTCGACCTGCTCCACTGTGATGCCACCCATATTCGTCAACGTCAGCACCGCCTCGTCGTTGGCGCGTACGGTTCCCTTGGTATTCGTGCATGAGTAGTTCGCCTCGATACTGTACGGATACGCCCCGTCGCCTGTGACCGTGTTTTTATCCTTGACGGTCCAGGTCATTACGGATAATATGAGCAGGAGAACATTCATTTACTGCACGCGCTGACCGGTGATGGTGAACAGGCCGTCGGATGTCTCGATGTACAGATGACCGTTCATGAGTACTTTGCGACAAACAACCGGTTCCTCTTCAATCAGGTCGATATCTTGCGGCAGAGGAGACTCATTGGCATAAGGCGAGTCGAGATAAGAAATCGTCACACGCATTCCTTTCTTATCGCCCCATATATACTCCACCAGTTCCGGATAATCGATGAACGGGTTGCGGTTACCCTGCTTCAACGTACTCTTGTTATAGCGCGTATTGCCGTAGATCGACTCGTTGCGAATGAGTTCTTTCTCGGAAACAGGATCAAGACGATGCCATTTGAGCATCAGTTCAGCCGTATAGGCACCGAGTCCGTTGCTTGCAGAACCGAACGCACCGCCTGACCAGTTCTCACACTGACCGGCATAACGGGTGGCCATGTAGAAATACCCCCGGGCAAGATCGCCTTTGTATTCGTCATCGGGTTCGTACACACGCTTGGAGTAGGTAGTCGTCGCCACGTACGTCTGCCCGTTATAGGTGTACGAGGTCGTTCCCGCCGTCCAGTCCGAGTTGCCTAATTTGCCGGTCTCATTGCATTTCTTGGACGAATAAGACGTACCCGGTCCTTCAAACTCACCGTACAGGTACGAACTGCGGTTGTTATTCGCCTTGCAGTCGGTGGGATAGATATGGAAGGCATCCGATACCATCGGTGACTGCTCGTTGAACCAGCTCTGCGGAACCGTATGCTCGCGGTTCATGCCGGCACCTACTTCGCCGGAAGATTTCCAGGTAATAGGACCGCTCACGGTGAAAGTGCAGTCGGTGTAGATATCGATCACGTCCTTGCCGTTCGCATTCTCCGTGTCCGACCACTGCATGAGGGTGCCCAACTGCTTGTAAGGAATCGTTTTATGACCTTTGATGACGTCCTGCAGCGCCAGACGCAAGTCATTGCCGGACTGGCCGTCGGCACGAAGATAATACTTGGTAAGGGATGTCGAGGCATCCACGTCCGCCCAAAGGGTCAGCGGCATGCAGCAAAGAACAAAAAGCGCTGCGATAATTTCTTTTTTCATGGTATTATAATATTTCGTGTAAAATCTCACTAACGGTAGGATGCGGGAAAACGACCTGCCGGAACTCGGACACCGTGTAGCCGTTACGCACGGCAAACGAGGCAGCCGCAACAAACTCCGAACACGGATTGCCGATCATATGTACACCGAGCACCATCTGTGTCTTGGCATCAATCACCATCTTGCAAAGACCGGTCTCGCCTTCGTTCTCCGCCATGAAACGACCGGAGAAAGTCATAGGCAGTTTGCGCACCTCGGCGGTGATATTCATCTCGGCAGCCTGCTGCTCGGTGATGCCTACCGATGCTATCTCCGGATTCGTATAGACCACGGACGGAATGGCGTTGTACGCGATTCTCTGCAAGGGGATCTGCTGCAACATACGCCCCACGCACACTTCGGCTTGACGTGCGGCCACGTGCGCCAACATGATCTTACCGGTCACATCGCCGGCTGCGTACACATTCGGCAGGTTGGTCTTGCAAAAATCATCGATGACGATGGCCCCGCGATTCAGTTCGAGGTCATTGAGTGCTTCCAGGCCCTGCAGGTTCGCACGGCGACCTACAGAGACGAGAATCTTGTCGGCCTCATACCATTCGCCATTAGCCATTAGCCGTTGGCCTTCTATTTTCTCCACTTTGGTGGAGGTCAGGATAGTAATCCCTGCTTTCTTGTATTTCTCTGCCAGCACCGCCACAACATCCTGATCCAA
>JAFVHA010000120.1 GCA_017478035.1 Paludibacteraceae bacterium
CCGCTTTCAATAGTTGTGACATCAGTAGGAAGCAAAGTTACTACCGAAGCGCACATGCTGCCTGCGAAAAGCACAGCAGCGACAAGAGAGAGTAATTTTCTCATGATTTTTAATTTTTTAGTTAAACAAAAAGGTTATTATATTAGTTTTACAACTAATTATTTCAAAACCGGCTACAAAGGTACGGTTTTTTTTTCAAATGTGCAAATAAATTGCTATAAAACATAAAAATATTCTATTTTTTATGAGCCACGATAAATAATTGGGCCGAATTAAAGAGATTTTGCCAGATGATATACGCGGCGGCTCCGAGCGTTGCCATGGGTAGCAGATAGGTCTGCGCCATCCAGACTCCGAGGGATGTGTTTTTTTGTCCGAAAGCCTGTCCTGCGGTAATGGAACTGACGCCTGCCATGGTCTTAGGCGCCGCTGCAGGATTGACGAGAACATCCTGATAATCACGTCCTTTGCTGGGTGCAGGGAGATAATATCCGATGAGTTTACCCAGCCCGAATTGTATCAGGCACGCCACGAACGAGGCGGCTAAGAGAATGAACATATTGGTCATTTGCGATTGATAATTGTCAACGACGGTTTGTGTGACGGTAGCGGTGAGAACGACAATGGAGCAGACCCAGAGGTAGAAAGGAATTTGGGCCAAACCCTTTGGAAGTTCAAATTCCTTTGGACCGCCTTCGGCTGACAGACCGCTTACGCTGACAGACCGCTTTGCTGACAGACCGCGAGTTTCACTCGCTGACAGACTTTTTCTTCGATAATAAGCGTTAAAACCGAGACGGAGGGCCCAGGCGGAGAAAAAAGGACCAAGTAAGAGGGGTGCTATATGCGAGAGGATGAGGGTGAAGGCGGGCCAGAAGGCTTTCTCTGCCAAGGGGTTCACCAAAGGGAAAACAAGCGGTACGATGATCGAAGTGGCAAAATTAGAGAGCAAGGTGAAGGTGGTCAGATTCTGGATAGACCCGCCCATCTTACCGGCGATAATAGGTGCCGCAGTAGCGGTAGGCATGATGAAACAGAGCATGAGTCCTTGCGCCATAAAACGGCTTCCGGTCAGCCAATAAGCGAGTGCATATGCGCCGAGACTGAAGACGATTTGCACCGTCAGTACGACCCAATGCCATTTATGGAGCCGCAGATCAAGCGGATTGACCTTGCAAAAGGTGAAAAAGAGCATGAAGAAAATGAGCCAGGGCAGGATGGGCTTGAGGGGCAGGAGCCATGGGTAGAAAACGGCTCCTATGAGCATTGAGAGCCAGAGGGCGTTGCTGTCAAAGACAGATTTTAGATTTGAGATTTTAGATTTTTGATTTGACATTTTTTCGTTATGACGTTATAACGTTATATCGTTATTACGAAGGGTTGCCCCATTGGGCAACGATCTGATCCATGATGGTGAAGACTTCGGAGAGGGTGTCGGCGCGGAGGAGGGCGATGCGAGTCTGCTTGAAATCAAACAAACCCTTGAAGACAGGGGATGCCGCGAAATGACGACGGGAATGGATGATGCCTTTTCGCTCATCGTTGCCACACCATTGGATGGAGGAAAGCACATGTTCCTTAAGAACATTTACCTTTTCCTCCATAGACCGCGGCGGAGCCGCTGACAGACCGTTACACTGACAGACCGTTTCACTGACAGACCGTCCTTCGGACTGACAGAGATATTCTTTCATTTCGGCGAAGAGCCAGGGGGCACCGAAAGTGGCGCGGCCGATCATGATGGCGTCCACGCCGTAGCGATCGAAACATTCTTTGGCGCGCTCGGGCGTAGTGACGTCTCCGTTACCTATAATAGGAATATGCATGCGCGGGTTGTTCTTGACTTCGCCGATAAGCGTCCAGTCGGCAGAACCGGTGTACATCTGAGCGCGCGTACGACCGTGAATGGCGAGTTCCTGAATGCCGCAGTCCTGGAGAGCCTCAGCCAAATCGACTATGAAAGTCGATTTAGCGTTGGCTGTTAGCTGTTGGCTATTAGCCATTGGCAAATTCAGCGGATTAACTCGGGGTATTAAATCCTTATCATCCCATCCGAGGCGGGTTTTGGCGGTAACGGGCGTATGGACGGCGTTGACGACCGCGCGTGCTATTTCGAGCATCTTAGGCACGTCACGAAGGAGTCCGGCACCTGCACCCTTTCCTGCCACTTTCTTGACCGGGCAGCCAAAATTGATGTCAATAAAGTCCGGATGGGCCTGCTCGACAATACGCGCGGCATCTGCCATCGATTCGGGTTCTCGGCCGTAGATCTGGATGGCTACGGGTCGTTCCTCGTCATGAATAGTCAGTTTGCGCATGGTGGACGCGACATCACGGACGAGCGCGTCGGCGTTGACGAACTCGGTATAGACGCGATCCGCTCCGTAGCGTTTGCAGAGCATTCGGAAGGCAGGATCGGTGACGTCCTCCATGGGAGCCAAATAAAGACCGTACTCCGTACTGACAGACCGTTTCACTGACAGACCGCTTACGCTGTTAGACCGTTCACTTACGTTCACTGTTAGACTTATTTAATGTAGGATAACTGATGCGGTGGTGATTCATGGAGACGAGGCGGGCGGTGAAGACACGACGGATATCCTCCACGTCTTTGAAACTGAGCGGTGTCTCGGCAAACTGGCCATCTGCTATCTGACTGTCAATCATCTGGTTAACGGCATTCCGAATGGACTCTTCGGAGAAATCGGCGAGGCTGCGCGAACGTGCTTCGATGGCATCAGCCATCATGAGAATCGCCGCTTCTTTAGTAGTCGGTTTGGCTCCCGGATATCGGAAAATCGTTTCATCGACCTTCTCGTCCGGATGATTGTTACAATACGTATTGTAGAAATAACGGACGAGCGAGGTTCCGTGATGCGTGGTGATGAAATTGATGACCACTTCGGGCAGATGACTCTTACGCGCCAGCTTTTCGCCTTCCGACACATGGGAGATGACCACTTGTGCGGCATCGCGCGGGTCCATTTTCAGGAGCGGATTCTCGTATCCGGTCTGGTTCTCCACGAAATAGAGCGGTTCGGTCATCTTACCTATATCATGATAGAGCGCGCCCGTACGCACGAGGAGGGCATTGGCTCCGACGGTCTTCGCAGCCTCCGCAGCCAGGTTGGACACCTGCATCGAATGCTGGAAAGTGCCGGGCGCTTTCTCGGCGAGCGCATGAAGCAGTTCAGAGTTGATATCCGCCAGTTCCACCAAGGTGATGGAAGATATGAAACGGAAGATTTTCTCAAACAAATATATCAGTCCGTAACAACCGACTGTGAGAAGTGCGCAGATGGCGAAATTAAGATACATCTTCCAATCAATCGATGTCCATTCTCCAGTCTGGGCAAAAGAGATTGCGGTATAAGAAACGACCTGCGCCAAGAGTATCCACCCGGCAGTCTGGAAGAGTTGTGCGCGGCGTGTCATGTCCGACAAAGAGGAGACAGCCGCCATACCCACCGCTATCTGGATGAAGAAGAACTCCACCGGGGCCGGTACTATGATAGAGACGATGAGGATGGTCGTGAAATGGAGGAAAAGAGCAGTCCGCGAGTCAAAGAAGACACGCGTCAGGATAGGTACCCAGGCGAATGGAATGATAAAGACAGACAGATTGAAGCGCAAGGCGAGACAAGCGAGGGCAATGACGATAAACATCTGCAGACAGAAGAACAGGACGGTGGATGTCGAGCGGAGGAACTGGGGTCTGAAGACATAGAGATAGATGACGAAAAGCGTGAGGAAAAGGAGGATGAGAATCGTCTGTCCTGCGACCGATAAAGCGCGCTGACGCGTGCCCAGAGACTCATCTTCGTACGCACGGCGCAAGGAATTGAGTATCTGATAGTTACGCTCCGAAACGATTTCTCCTTTCTCAATAATTTTCTCGCCTTTCTGAACCAGTCCCTGCGTAGGTGAAAGCGATGCAAACAGGTTCTCCCGCATCTGGTCGGTAAGAGCGGTATCGCGCTCGAGGTTCTGGGCACAGTCGTAGCCGAAATGCTCGAAGGCGGACTTGGGTGTATAGACCTCGGAGAGGGAGTGCGTCTTCGTGGTTCGGCTCTGACTTATCGCAATGCGTCCGAACCCTTCTTTCTCCAGCCATTCGCGTTCCTGAAGCGAGATGACAAACACCTGTCGCTGCGCTCCGCGAATATAGCGATAACAGGGCGTAAAAGTGGACAAGAGTTGCCGCCGTTCCAGCTCCAATTGGTCGTCGGTCTTATAGATCGGGAAGTCAAAATCGGCCGTGAGCGTAGCATATCCCCAAGGTTTGCCTACTTCAAAATGGTACCGGAAAGTATTGCTATACCTTGGAAAAAGCAGCACGATGACCGCTGCGAGAGCTAAGAACGTACCCAAACGGAGAATCGTTTGTGCCGTTTTCGAATTGAAGACAGAGGTTTTTAGATTCAGTTTCATATTTCGCAATTACGTTATTTCGACATGACGACATGACGACAGGTTATCTTTTCTGCCGGAAAAAATCTTGTATGAGGGCACGGCATTCGTGTTCGAGGACACCTGCCGTGACGGTTGCTTTAGGGTGAAAGACCCGCGGGGCATAGATGGAGTAGCCGCGTTTGGGATCGGGTGCGCCATAGACGATGCGTTTTATCTGCGCCCATCCGATGGCTCCTGCGCACATGGGACAGGGCTCCACCGTGACGTAAAGGGTTGCGTCAGGGAGGTATTTGCCTCCGAGCGTCTCTGCGGCGGCTGTAATGGCTTGTATCTCCGCGTGGGCGGTGACGTCGGCAAGGGTCTCGGTGAGATTATATCCCCGTCCGATGACTTGGTTTTGGCTGACGATGACGCAGCCTATGGGGATTTCGTTGGCAGCGAGCGCTTTCTCGGCTTCGCTGAGGGCGAGGCGCATGAAGCGGTCGTCGTCAGCAGAGGTAAAGTCCTTAGGGTCTTTAGAGTCATTAAGGACTTTAAGGAATAACGATAATTCTTCGGGATGGGACTCGAAATGGTTGCCGATGACGACTATGTCAGCGCCGGCGTCGTAGGCGGCATTCATCGCCTCGGGAGAATGGATTCCCCCTCCTACGATGAGGGGCACGGATACCTTGTTTCTCACGTCACGGATGATATCCGGCGAGACGGGAGTCTTGGCGCCCGAACCGGCTTCCAGATAGACGGCTTTTTTTCCCATCAGTTCTGCGGCGATACAGGTATCTACAATCGTATCTATATCGGCCGGATTGAGCGGCTTGGTGTTTGTGACGCGCATGGTGGAAGTTTCCACTCCACCGTCAATGAGGATATAGGCCGTAGGGATCACTTCAACGGACGAGTCATGTATGGTTCGCGCCGACTTAATCTGCTGATCCACAAGATATTCCGGATTACGTCCGGAGAGCAGAGAAAGGAAAAGAATAGCGTCCGCTTCTTTGGAAAACTGCTCTGCGTTACCGGGGAAGAGAACGATGGGGATTTTTGATTTTTGATTTCAAGTTCAGGATGAAGTCCGTGGTGTCGCCGCCGGTGGAACCGCCGACGAAGATATAGTCGGGATGGCATGATTCCGTTATCGGGAGAGCATCCAAGTTCGCTTTCTCCGGATCAAGCAAAAGGGCGAGACCTTTTTTATTTACCATTTGGTCATTTACCATGTACCATTTATTTGGGCTTTTATCATTTTGTCCATTTAAAAGTCTCCACCATTTTGATGACGTCGGCGCGGAGGTAGTTATAAACCGGAGCAAGGGAGTCGGCATTCGGCGGGCAGTTACAATAGACCGAAGCACGGAAGAAGTGCTTGGTTGAATCGGTGATAAAGAACTGGCAGGAAGAGGCCGTATTTCCCTCTAAATCAAAGAGTACACCATAGACGTGCGCCTCCGGATGAGCATATTCGCGTTCAGGAATGGCGTTCGCAAAAGAGGCATTCCGATAGACAAATTCCAGCGCATCGTTGGTCAATTCGCGCAGGTTATTCCGAACGGTTTTGTAGGAGCAGTGGATGGTTGCGTCAAGCGCCGGATAATAGAGGTTGATCCAATAGGGTTCATCGGCGCGTGGCCGTACTTCGGCATTGCGCGAAAGGGCAAACGAATAGGGATAACTCGGATACTGCGACTCGAAAGGCACATAGGATGTGTCGGGTACCGTAATCCGATAATAGCCATACGGCTTAGGGGCACCGGTTTTAGCGCAAGACGCCAAAAGCAATACTGCCAAACCAAGAATTAAAAATTCAAGATTCAAGATTCTATTTTTTTGCTTAAAGCCCATTTTATTCCAAATTACGGCACAAAATTACAATAAAAAATTGAAAGTTGAAAGTTGAAAATTGAAAGGAGGCACTTTTTTTGAGAAAATACGACTTTTTTTATAAAAAAGTGCGCGCGCGCTTGCATATATTAAATATTTTTACTAATTTTGCGCACTTTTTTGGATATTTGCACATGAAAACTATTGACAATAATTATTGCGTGATTATGGCGGGCGGCATAGGCAGTCGCTTTTGGCCGTACAGTCGGGAAGAGAAACCGAAACAGTTTCTGGACTTTTTCGGCACCGGCAGAAGTCTTCTGCAGATGACGGTGGACCGTTTTCGTCCGATCATCCCCATCGAGAACGTGCTCATTGTAACCAACCAAGCATACAAGGAGATTATTCTGGAGCAGATACCGGACTTGAAGGAAGAGCAGATTCTATGCGAGCCGGCAAGGCGGAATACGGCGCCGTGTATCGCTTATGCAGCGGCGTGGATAAAGTTTAAAGTTGAAAGTTTAAAGTTGAAAGATGCCAATATTGTAGTGGCGGCGAGTGATCATTTGATTTTGGAGGAGGAGAAATTCAGGGCGACGATCAGTAAGGCGTTTGATTTTGTAGCGCAGCACAAGGCGATTGTGACGTTAGGTATGCAACCGACACGGCCGGAGACGGGTTACGGCTACATTCAGTACCTGAATGAGCCGATTGATGATTTAAGATTGAAGATTGAAGATTCCGGTATTTATCCGGTGAAGGAGTTTAAGGAGAAGCCGAATCTGGAGACGGCGAAGGCGTACTTGGCGAGTGGAGATTATCTATGGAACAGCGGTATCTTTATATGGAGTCTGGAAACGATTCAAGAGGCGATAGCCAAATATATGCCGGAGGTGGCAACGATTTTCCGCAAAGGCGAAGGAATCATAGGAACGAACGGCGAGCGCGCGTTTATCGAGGAGTGGTTCCCGCAATGCCCGAACATATCGGTGGACTACGGGATTATGGAGAAGGCGGACAACGTATTTGTGATGCCGAGCAGTTTCGGATGGAGTGATTTGGGAACATGGGGCAGTTTGTACGAGTTGAGCGAGAAGGACCAAAACGGCAATGTGAGTTTGCACAGCGAGACTCATTACTATGAGGCAAAAGGCAATATCGTGGTTCTCGAGCCGGGTAAAGTGGCGATCGTGCAAGGCGTGAATGATATGATTATCGTAGAGGAAAAAGGCGCCTTGTTAGTATGCAAGAAAGCCGAAGAACAACGAATCAAAGAATTTACAAATAATTTACTTAATACTTAAACACATCATGAGTTATCTGAATTTTGACAAGACAGTGCTTGTTAATCTGGAGCGGTCGCTTCAGAAAGAGATGATTCGGACCAACCGTGCAGGCGTGTACAACTCGACCACGTTGGTGGATTGCAACACGCGTAAGTACCACGGCCAGCTGGTGATGCCAATTCCGGAGTTGGGCGATGACAATTTTGTATTGCTCAGTTCGTTGGACGAGACGGTGATCCAACACGGCGCAGAGTTCAACTTGGGTCTGCACGAGTACGGCGACAATCATTTCAGTCCGAACGGACACAAGTACATTCGCGAGTTTGACTGCGAGTTGATTTCGCGCACGACGTATCGTGTAGGCGCGATGGTGTTGCAGAAAGAGCGTTTGCTGGTCAGTTTCGAGCCGCGCGTTCTTATCCGCTACACGCTGTTAGAGAGCGGAAGTCCGACCATCTTGCGTTTCCGTCCGTTCTTGGCTTTCCGAAGCGTGAACGAACTGACGCATGAGAACCCGCTGGCTAATCCGAATATGGACGAGTGCGAGAACGGTCGTTACAACCGGATGTACCCGGGATTCCCGAACCTGTACATGCAGTTCAGCAAGCCCGTTGAATATCATCACGATCCGCAGTGGTACAAAGATATCGAATACCGCAAGGAGCGCGAGCGCGGGTATGCGTTCAAAGAGGATCTGCTGGTTCCGGGTTATTTCGAGTTGCCGATGAAGAAAGGCGAGAGTATTATTTTCGCAGGCGGTGTGACGGAATGCAAGACAGGTTCGTTGAAGACTGTTTGGAAGAAAGAGTTAGAGCGCCGCAACCGCCGCGAGGACATGTTCTCGACCTTGAAGAACAGCGCCAGTCAGTTCTACAAACGCGAGGGGGACAAATGCTACCTGTTAGCCGGCTTCCCGTGGTTCAAGGCTGATGCGCGTACGACATTCTTCAGTGTAGCCAGCTGTACACTGGATATTGACCGTCCCGAATACTGGGATGCGATTATCAACAAAACGGCGATTGATGAAATATTGAAGTTCATGAACGGTCGCGGTCACGAGATAAAGATGACGAGCATGGACGAGCCGGATGTGCTGTTATGGTTCATTCGCGCCTGTCAGAAATACGCTCATAAATATACCGTTCGTGAAGCGGCAGATTTGTACGGTCAGCTCTGTTTGGATATCATCACCTGGTACCGCAAGCAGAACCATCCGCGCGCCAAACTGCATCAGAACGGTTTGCTTTGGGTGGACGGTACACAACGTCCGGCAACATGGATGAACGCGACAGAAAACGGCTGGCCTATCACTCCGCGTACGGGATATATAGTAGAGGTGAATGCCCTTTGGTACAACGCCATGCGTTTCACCGCGGAGATGCTTCGCGAGATGGGCAAAGAGACAAGTGCCGACCTGATGGAATATCAGGCAGAAATATCGAAAGACGCTTTTGTAAAGACTTTCTGGAACGGTTTGTATCTGAATGACTTCGTGATTGACAACTACCAGAACAAAGAAGTTCGTCCGAACATGATCTGGGCAGTCGGTCTGCCTTACAGTCCGTTAGACAAGAAACAGCAGAAAGCCGTAGTGGATATCTGCACGAAAGAGTTACTGACCCCCAAGGGTCTGCGCAGTCTGAGTCCTAAGAGCGGCAACTACCGTCCGACCTGTTACGGCGGAGCTATCGAGCGCGACAGGAGTTTGCACAACGGCGTTGTATGGCCCTCGACTATCACGGCTTATTCGCGCGCTTATATGAACATCTACAAATACAGCGGCGCAAGCTTCATGGAGCGTCTGTTGGTCGGTTTCGAAGCGGAGATGAGTGAGTTGACGATCGGTACGCTCAACGAATGCTACGACGGAAACCCGCCCTACAAAGGCCACGGCGGCATGAGTAGTGCGCCGAGCGTAGCTGCTGTGATCAGTCTGCTGGACACCTTGAAAAAGTACCAGAAAGCTGAAGTTGAGAGTTTAGAGTTTAGTGTTGAGAGAAAGGAGGCTCAATCATGAAAGCGTTAATGTTCGGTTGGGAGTTTCCTCCCCATATCTTAGGCGGTTTAGGCACAGCAAGTTACGGTTTGACTCGCGGTATGAGTGAGCAGAAAGACCTGGAGATCACGTTCGTTATTCCGAAACCATGGGGCGACGAAGATCAGTCTTTCCTCCGTATCATCGGTGCCAACAGTATCCCTATTGTATGGAAAGACGCTGATTACAATTACGTGAAGCAGCGGATGGAAGGCAAGATGAGTCCGGAAGAGTTTTACCATTTCCGTGACGGCATTCGCTACGACTATCGTCGTATCGGTACAGACGATTTGGGTTGCGTCGGTTTCTCGGGTCGTTATCCGGATAACCTGATTGAAGAGATCGGGAACTACGAAGCGGTAGCGAGTGTGCTGGCGCACAGTCTGGACTTCGATATTATTCACAGTCACGACTGGCTGACCTATCCTGCCGGTGTTTTTGCCAAACAGATCAGCGGCAAGCCGCTTGTTATTCACGTTCACGCAACAGACTTCGACCGGAGCCGTGGTAATGTCAACCCGACGGTTTATGCGATTGAGAAACGTGGCATGGACGAAGCGGATCATATCATATGTGTAAGTAACCTTACGCGTAACACGGTTATTGAAAAATACGGTCAAGACCCGCGCAAAGTAAGCACGGTGCACAATGCCGTTGAGCCTCTCGCTCATCCGGAAGAGTTCACGAAACCTGAGCGCAAAGACAAACTCGTCACTTTCTTAGGCCGCATCACGATGCAGAAAGGTCCGGAGTATTTCGTAGAAGCCGCAGCGCGCGTACTGAGCAAGACGGACGGTGTCCGTTTCGTGATGGCCGGTAGCGGAGACAAGATGGCGGAGATGATTGACCTCGTAGCCAAACGCGGTATCGCCGACAAGTTCCATTTCCCGGGCTTCATGCGCGGCAAGCAAGTACAGGAGATGCTGGCGATGAGCGACGTCTATATCATGCCGTCCGTGAGTGAGCCGTTCGGTATCAGTCCGCTGGAGGCGATGCAGGTAGGTTGTCCGTCCATCATCAGTCATCAGTCCGGTTGCGCAGAGATCCTGCAGCACGCTATCAAGACCGATTACTGGGACATTGACGCGATGGCCGACGCTATCTATGCGATCGTGAAATATCCGGCGATGTACAAGAGTCTGCATGAGCTTGGTATGGCGGAAGTCAACAATATCAAGTGGGCTGATGCGGGACTGAAAGTACGCAGGATTTATGACGGTGTGATCAATCACACACTTTAAGAATTGATAATTGATAATTTATAATTGATAATTTAACAATATTATGAAAAATATATGTTTTTGCTTCCAGATGCATGTGCCGTATCGTCTGAAGCGCTATCGTTTCTTTGAAATCGGTCATGATCATTACTACTACGATGACATGGCCACCGAAGAGCATGTAAACTGGTTGGTTCAAACCTCCTATATGCCGCTCTGCCAGACCATCCGCGACATGATCAACCTGAGTAAAGGCAAGTTCCACTGCGCTATCAGCGTAAGCGGTACGATGATCGAGATGTTCGAGCAGTTCAATCCGGAAATGATTGATATCCTCAAGGAGTTGGCTGCGACGAAAGCCGTGGAATTCCTGGCTACCCCGTACAGCTATTCGTTGGCATCGGAGTACAACGAGGATGAATTCAAGAAACAGTTGAAGTTCCAAGGCGAGCTGCTGGAGACTATCTTAGGCGTAAAGGCCCAGAGTGTATGGAACACCGAGTTGCTTTATACCGACGAGTGTGCCTACAACCTGAGCAAGATGGGTTACAAAGTGATCCTGACGGAAGGCGCCAAGCATGTGATCAGTTGGAAGACTCCGAACAAGGTTTATCAGTCCGCCGGCGCTCCGAAGATGAAAGTGCTGCTGCGCAACACGAACCTGAGTGACGAGTTGAGTTTCCATTTCTCGGATCCTAATTGGGGTAATTTCCCTATCGACGCAGAGAAATATGCCGATCAGTTGAAGGCGTTGCCGGAAGGCGAAGAACTTATCAATATCTGGGTAGGTGCAGAGACGTTCGGTATCCGTCAGAATGCAGGAAGCGGTATCTTCGATTTCCTGAAGGCACTGCCGTACTTCGCTTTGGAGCGTGAGATGGGCTTTGTGACTCCTGCCGAGGCAGCGAAGAAAATGGCCGCAGAGGATGTGCTCTCGAGTCCGTATCCGTTGACATGGAGCGGTGAGGCGAAGGACCTCAGTATCTATGCTGGTAACGACCTGCAGCAAGAGGCTATTCATAAGCTGTACGCCGTTGCAGAGCGTGTACACCTGTGCCAGGACAAGAACCTGAAGACAAACTGGTTGCGCTTGCAAGACGTGAACTATCTGCATAACATGAATCATATCGACCAAGGCGAGACGCAGTACGAATCGGCTTATGACGCGTTTATCAATTATATGAACGTGCTGTCCGATTTCCTGCAGAGCGTGGAAGAGCAGTACCCGACGACTATCGAGAACGAGGAGTTGAACGAGTTGCTCAAGACCATCCGCAACCAGGAAGAGGAGATTCAGAAACTTCAAGCGAAGCTTAAGAAAGCAAAGAAATAAAAGCCTACCCCTACCCCTACCTAAAAGGAGGGGATAACGGGTGAGTACAAGATTGAATAGACGTATTCTCATAGTATTAGTGCTGTTGGCAGCGACCCTTGTGGCCGCTGCCAAGCCGCCCCGTACCAAGACGGTGGTGAAGACCTGGACGATGCCTTCGTTCAGCGCTGTAGCCGATACTATTCCGTTCGCCGCTGACACGGCCATGCTCAACTATTTCGACATTGATGTGGAGACACGTTACTCGACGAGCAACTCGATGAACGGCAATGTGCTGGTGTCGCCGTTGGAGTCGCGTATCATCCAGGAGCGGCTCTATACGATCGATGATCCGTTTGCACTGTGCTGGACGCCATACGTAGTGACACCTCAGCAGCAACGATTCTTCAATACCACGACGCCGTACTCGTCCATCGCGTACAAGAAAGGCTTCACGAACGGGCATGAAGAGAACGATCTGAGTTTTCTTTTCACAGGAAATATCAATCCGCGGTTGAACTTAGGCGTAGAGATGGAGTATCTTAATTCGGTAGGTCATTATGCCAATACGGCGGGTAAGATTTTCCGGGGAAGCGTATGGGGCAGTTATACAGGTGCGCACTACAGCATGCACGGAGCATTCAGTTGGGCTCGACTCAGGTCGTTTGACAACGGTGGACTGGTGGACATACAGGACCTGAAGAGCAAACTCAACGCAGAGGACCTGCCGGTTCGGCTCAACGCGATGACGGGTTATCGCTATCTGAGCGGATACCTGCACAACCAGTACGCCATCACGAAAGAACGCGATTATATCGATTCCGTGGAAGTGGTGGAAGACGGCAAGCGGGTGAAGAAAGATACGATCAAGACGGAGTATATTCCGCTTATCACGTTCTCCCATATGTTCGAATGCAACAACTCCAACCGCCGCTATGTGGAACAAGACGCGCAGCAGGATTTCTACCCGAACACCTATTTCGACACTATCCAAACGAATGATACCACGGACGTACTGACCATCCGTAACACGCTGGCTGTCACTTTCTGCGAGGCCTATAACACGAAACTGAAGTTCGGCGCCTCTGTTTTTGCGATGAACGAATGTCAGCGGTACATGTATGACTCCGTACCTTATGATCCGGACAGCATTTTCGATTACCGATGGTTGAACAACACGTTCGTTGGCGGTTCTATTCACAAGCACAGCGGCACGAATGTACACTACACCGTGGAGGGACAGGTATGTGTGCTCGGTTACAAGATCGGCGAGTTCGATGTACACGGCAAATTGGATACGAAGTTCGAGGTAGGCGGCAATCCGTTATGTATCAGCGCACGGGCGTTCGCCAAGAGCGAGACGCCGAGTCCGTATCTGAAACGATTCCGATCCAATCATATCCAATGGGACAATAACTTCAGCTACGTCTATCGGTTCCTGGGAGGCGCCACTATCGCGTATCCAACCAAATGGTTCAAGCCGCGTATTGATTTCAGTTTTGAGAACCGCACCCATCCGATATTCGTCTCCGCGGCCGACTGGAAGCCTCAGCAGTATGGCGGAAGCGTTCAGATCTTCACGGGCGATATCTGCGCTGACCTGACCACCCCCTGGATTAATCTGGAGAACCGCGTCATCATCCAGCACACCACGAACGGAGAGGTGTTGCCCGTTCCGCTGGTAATTCTCCAGCACCGGTTGTATTATCACGGTTGCTGGTTCAAGAAAGCGATGGACGCACAGTTTGGTGTGGACCTTCGCTATTTCACGCCTTACAAAGCACCGGTATTGTGTCCTGCGACGGGCATGTTCGCCACCCAGCAGGAGACCAAGATCGGTTATTACCCATGGATGAGCGTTTATGCCAATTTCTACGTTCGCTCGATCCATCTGCGCTTCTTTGCGCACTACCAACACCTGAACCATTTATTTATGAAAAAGGACATAGACTATATGGCCATGCCGGGCTATCCGACCAACCGCGATGTGTTCCGGGCAGGATTGGCATGGCATTTCTATAATTGATGATTTATAATTGATGATTTTATGATAGTAACGCTGAATTTAAATCGAATCATCGTGTACGCCCAAGAGGAGGCGGAGCGATTACATAGCAATAAAGTAGATGTTGCCCATTTTATGCTGGCTATTCTGCGTCTGGTAGAGTGCTCGGCTTATAACTTGCTGCTTCGGACGTCATTCCGCCCGGAGGAGGGCAAGGCTTATTTTGAGCAACAGTTACTCAATTTCGCCGTGGAGTCCGGTACGCCCCATCAGCGCACGAACCATGCAGACCGGATCCTCCGCATCGCGGAAGGTATCAGTCGTGAATATCAAGCGGAAGCAGTAGGTACCGCCCATCTGCTGTTAGCCATTATGCGCGAGCAGGTGAACCCGGTAGCCTCGTATCTGGAGGAAGCCTGGGGCATCAGTTTTGATCAGTTGGTAGAGTTATACGGTCAGCCTCATTACAGCGGCGAAGTGCCGACTAACGGAAACGAACAGATGGGGGATGTGAACGAAGGCTCATGGCAAGCGGAGCAACCGCAGCAGAAAGGGAAAAAGAAAAAGAACGGCACTTCTGCGCTGGATAAGTACGGCCGGGACTTGACGAAGCTGGCCGAGGACGGGCAACTGGATCCGGTTGTAGGCAGAGAAGTGGAGATTGAGCGCGTTATTCAGATTCTGAGTCGCCGGAAGAAGAACAATCCTATCTTAATCGGCGAACCGGGTGTAGGCAAATCGGCTATAGTGGAAGGTCTGGCACTCCGTATCAAAGAGGATGAGTCGGGCGCGTTACACGGCAAGCGTATCGTGACGCTGGACCTGGCTTCGATGGTAGCCGGAACGACGTACCGCGGTCAGTTCGAAGAGCGGATGAAGAACATCATCACAGAGTTGCGCGAGCACCCGGAGGTGATCCTTTTCATTGACGAGATACACACCATCATCGGTGCCGGTAATGCATCCGGTTCCTTAGATGCCGCCAATATCCTAAAGCCGGCCTTATCGAGAGGCGAAGTACAATGTATCGGCGCCACGACGACAGCAGAGTACGCCAAGTCGATTGAGAAAGACGGGGCGTTGGAGCGCCGATTCCAGAAAGTGCAGGTTCAGCCGACTACGGGCGACGAGACTTTCAATATCCTCACGCAACTGAGCGAGCACTACGCCCATTATCATAATGTGATCTACACCCGCGAGGTGCTGAAAGCGTGCGTAGGACTGAGCGAGCGGTATCTGACCGACCGCGCTTTCCCGGACAAAGCGATTGACGTGATGGACGAGGTAGGCGCACGCAGTCACGCGCGTCAGCAGTTCGATGAAGAACAGCCACAGGCTTATACCATCACTACCGAGGACGTAGCCGGAGTGGTCAGTATGATGAGCGGTGTTCCTGTTCAGCGCGTGGCTACCGCAGAGAACGAACGGCTGAGGACGATGGGCGATGTGCTGCGTCGCCGGATTATAGGTCAGGACAAAGCGGTGGAGACGGTCGTGAAAGCCATCCAGCGCAGCCGATTGGGACTGAGAGACCCGAAACGGCCTATCGGAACCTTCTTCTTCCTGGGACAGACCGGCGTGGGTAAGACCTATCTGGCACAATGTCTGGCGGAGGAAATGTTCGGCAGCAAAGATGCGATTATCCGGTTCGATATGTCGGAATACATGGAGAAGCACACGGTGAGTCTGCTGGTAGGCGCTCCTCCGGGATACGTGGCGCACGAAGACGGAGGTAAGCTGACAGAGGCTGTCCGGAGAAAACCCTACTCCATCGTGCTGTTTGACGAGATAGAAAAAGCCCATCCGGACATCTTCAATATCTTGCTGCAGGTACTGGACGAAGGCCGGTTGACCGACCGGCAGGGACATATCGTTGATTTCCGCAACACGATCATCGTGCTGACGAGCAACGTAGGCACGCGCCAGTTGCAGGAGTTCGGTAACGGTGTCGGTTTCAATACCGGCTCAATGGACCAGAAAGAGACGAACAAGATGCTGCTAAAAGCCTTGCAGAAACAGTTCCCGCCGGAGTTTGTGAACCGCATCGACAATGTCGTCACTTTCGAACCGCTGAGCAAAGAGACAATCGGTCAAATCGTTCAGATCGAGATCGGCATGCTGCAACAACGCCTCAAGACACAGGGACACCATCTGAACGTTACCCCGGAAGTGATCGGAGAACTGGTAGAGAAGAGTTTCGACACAAAGAACGGTGCCCGACCCGTCAAGCGAGCGGTGCAGACCTATCTGGAAGACCCGTTGACGGAGATATTACTCCGCAAACCCAATCAAAAACGAATAACCATCAAACAAATAAAACAACAAGTATGACAGTAGAAATTACAGACGCTAACATCAAGGATGTGATTGCGTCAGGTAAACCGGTAGTAGTAGATTTCTGGGCAGCATGGTGCGGTCCGTGCAAGATGATGCTTCCTATTTTGGAGGAACTCTCGAACGAATATGAGGGTCGTGTAGTTGTCGGGAAACTGAATGTAGATGACAATCCGGACACATGCGAGGAATACGGCATCATGAATATCCCGACCATGCTTTTCTTCCAGAACGGAGAACTGGTCAATCGTCACGTAGGTGCATGCCGCAAGCAGGATTTAGCCCAGCTTTTTGACAGTATAATTTAATAAAGTACTGTCCCACACCGTGCGAATAACAAGTCTTTATGCAAAAAAATGCATCAAAATTCATTTTTTTTGCATAATTACTTGTATATTCCAAATTTTTGTAGTACCTTTGCGCGCTTTTTGCGCGCCGTTGAGGTGCAGGGGTCCGGTAGCTCAGCTGGATAGAGCAACAGCCTTCTAAGCTGTGGGTCTCGGGTTCGAATCCCGACCGGATCACTTCGCGCGAACTACGGCTCAATACGACTCGCGACCACGTCGCTCGTATGAATTTTCGCCGTGCTCTCGCTCTCCCCACAAATTAAAATTTGCGGGGGCCCCAAGAAAGGGAGAGAATGTATTGGGATTACGTAGAAATCCCGACCGGGCCTAAGCCCTATATTTTTGTACATGATACTATTTATTATATAGTAATGCGTCAATTAAAAATTACAAAATCCATCACGAACCGCGAGTCAGCGAGTCTCGACAAGTATCTTCAAGAGATAGGTCGGGAGGAGTTGATTACCGTAGATCGTGAAGTAGAGTTAGCGGGTCGCATACGCAACGGCGACCGCGCGGCATTGGAAGAGTTGGTTCGCAGTAACTTGCGTTTTGTCGTTTCCGTAGCCAAGCAGTACCAGAATCAGGGTCTGAGTTTGCCGGACCTGATTAATGAGGGTAATTTAGGCCTGATTAAGGCCGCCGAGAAATTCGATGAGACGCGCGGATTCAAGTTCATTTCCTATGCCGTATGGTGGATTCGTCAATCGATCTTACAGGCGTTGGCCGAACAGAGTCGTATTGTACGTTTGCCACTGAACCAGGTTGGTTCGATGAACAAAATCAACAAAGCTTTCCAGCGCTTTGAGCAGGAGCACGAGCGTAAACCGAGTGCCGAGGAGTTGGCAGAGATGCTTGATATCCCGGTGGAGAAGATTGCCGAGACCTTAAAGATGTCCGGTCGTCACGTGAGTGTGGATGCTCCGTTTGTAGAAGGCGAAGACAACAGTCTGATTGATGTAATGGTCAATGAAGACTCTCCGAATGCAGACCGAGGCCTTATTAACGAGTCGCTCTCCACGGAAGTCAGCCGTGCCTTAGCGACCCTGACGCCGCGCGAGGCTGACATTCTAAAGAAATTCTTCGGTATCGGTACTCCGGAAAAGACCTTGGAGGAGATTGGCGATGAACTGCATCTGACACGCGAGCGCGTTCGCCAGATCAAAGAGAAAGCCATCAAGAAACTCAATTCGGGTCAACGAAGTCACATCCTACAGACCTATTTAGGATGAAAAAAAATGCCACTTGACGGTGGCATTTTTTATTGCAGATTGATGATTTAGTCAAACAAAGTAGGTTGGTCGGAATCGAGTTTTTTGAGGATGGCTCTCATGAGCGTCTCGCGGATAAGGCGGCTACGGTTGGCCACACCGTACTTATCGCAAAAACGATCCAGGGTACGCTGCTCGTTTTCGTTGAGAAGAATAGAAACTCTATGTTCGCGTGGCGCTTTTTTAGCCATAATGAGATTGTCCGGTTTAGAAATAGAGCGCTACCTTGACACCCGGTGTGAGGAAATTACGTCCCACCTTATTCACAAACTCCACCCCTTCTACCGAAACCGTGGTGTTAATTTTCGCTTGCTGGAACTGGGCAAATGCCACTACGGCAAGCGCCGTTTTCGGACTAATCTGATAGCGATAACCGAAATCGATGCCGGCATAGATACCGCCGAGGTAATCTTTGCTGAGTGCAACTCCGTAGCCCAAAGAGGCGCCAAAGAAAGGAGCATGCTTGGCTTCCATGAACGGCACACGGAGTGCCACCTGGATGGGAAGGAAATTATACACTTTGCCTCCGATGAACAAGCCATGATAACCCAATCCGCCTCCGATAAGGATATGCCGGTTGCCGATATGATGGTTGCCCACAATCAGGTCAGCCCCCACAGCCCCTCCGGCCGCCTCATTAGGATTGACAGCGGCTCCTCCGGATAACTCGAGCACAACGGTCACTTTCTTCCGCGTCTTGATTTCCACTTCCTCTACTTTTGCTTCCGTTTCCTGTTCCTCGGGCACCTCGTCCTTGATCACCTCCTGCACATCCGCGCGGGGATACTGGAAACGCGCACCTTCGGCATTCCGCACAATAACCACATCGTCATTCATAAGAACAACGGTTCCTTTGACACGCGCGCCCGTACGCAATACTATGGTTTCTGCGCGCGCGCACAGCACGCATAAGCACAAAAGGAAGGCAATGTAGACAGGTCTTTTCATACAAGTCGTAATTTTGGGTGCAAAATTACTAAAAATATTTGGAATACGCAAATTATTTTGACAATTCGAAGTCAATTTGGCTCTTATTTACGTCCGCCCGCACCACTTTTACCTTCACAGGGTCACCCAAGGTATAGGAAATATGATTCTCGGCGCAGACCAAGCGGTAGTTTTTCTCATCGTATTGCCATGTCTCTCCGGGGAAACCGATTTGTGAGATATGAACGAGTCCTTCGCACCGTGATTCATCGAGTTGGACAAAGAGTCCGAAGTCTGTCACGCCGGATATATGTCCGGGAAGTATTTCGCCGATATGGTCATTCATCCAGATGGCCTGGTAAAGCTTGACGGAGTCGCGTTCCGCCTGAGCGGCTTCCTGCTCGCAGGCCGAGCAATGTTCGCATTTTTCTTCGAGTTCCTCGCGGGTAAGGGAAATCTTCTTGCCGGTAAGTATGTATTTCTCCACAAGCCGATGCACCATGAGGTCGGGATACCGGCGGATAGGCGAAGTAAAATGGGTGTAATGGGAGAAAGCAAGTCCGTAATGGCCAATGTTATAGGTGGAATAGACCGCTTTAGCCTGTGCTCTAATCGTCAGCAAGTCAATCGTTTGCTGCGAGACGCGGTTTCCCATCTTGCGTTTGAAGGCCTTCACTTCATCCAGTTTGTCACCATCCGGCAGGTCGTGTACACGATAGACGAAAGGCCTGCCGGAACCGACGGACGTTGCCACGGTGCGGTTAGCCA
>JAFVHA010000121.1 GCA_017478035.1 Paludibacteraceae bacterium
CCCTTTGGCGGAATGAACGGTCATGAGCGTCACGCGTTCGGTGGTGTCGGTCAGGTTCTCGTCCTGGTCCGTCTGCAGACTCACTTCGCTTAAGAAATCCGTGATCGGAGTGAAGTCGATGCCTTCTTCCTGACGTTGCGCTACGAACTCACGAATGGCATTAAGCAACTCCTGCACGTTCTGCGCGCGGTCGATGCCTTCGGGCGAGAGATCCAAAGCGAGTGCCGTGAGCACTCCGGTCATGCGGAGCGTCTGTTCGGCAAAAGTATAGGCGTCCGTCTCTTCGCTCAGTTGGCTCAATTGCCCCATCAAGGCCGCAAAACCACGCAGTTTGGTCTTCGTCGCCGTGCTCACCTCCAAG
The DNA here is from genome assembly GCA_017478035.1 of Paludibacteraceae bacterium. Classification (GTDB taxonomy): domain Bacteria; phylum Bacteroidota; class Bacteroidia; order Bacteroidales; family Paludibacteraceae; genus Colicola. The sequence goes on from JAFVHA010000121.1 coordinate 362, forward strand.
CCTGTTTCTTCAGGCGCTGACATCACTTGCAGATAGGGTTTATGATGCTCGATAGCGTTCATGGACACTTTCTTCATGGTGGTGTCTCCGATGCCGCGACCGGGAAAAGCGACGATACGCAGCAAGGCTTCGTTATCACGGGGGTTAACCGCCAGGCGGAAATAACCCAAGGCATCTTTGATCTCCTTGCGCTGGTAAAACGACGTGCCTCCATAGATACGGTAAGGGATATTGAGTTTGCGCAACTCGCCTTCGATGACACGGCTCTGCGCGTTCGTCCGGTAGAGCACTGCCACCGACTCGTATCCCTTGTATTTGTACCGCTGAATCTGGGTCGCGATACCCAAGGCTTCCGCGCGGTCGTCCATGTAGGCTTGGATTCCCAAGGGCTGACCTTGCTCTTTCTCGGAAAAAACCTCTTTGTATATCTGCTCGCGGTTCTTGTGAATAAGCGAGTTGGCGGCATTGACGATGGTTTGCGTCGAGCGGTAGTTCTGCTCCAACTTGAATAACTTGGCATCAGCGTACTGACGCTGGAAATTGAGAATATTCCGTATATCCGCGCCGCGGAAGGAATAGATACTCTGCGCATCATCGCCCACCACGCATATATTGTTCTGCGGCGCTGCCAGCCGGCTTACCAACAGGTACTGCACATAGTTCGTATCCTGATACTCGTCCACCAACACATATCTGAACTGTTGCTGCCAGCGCGTGCGAACGTCCTCATACTCGTCCATCAGGCGTAACATATTGATCAGCAGGTCGTCAAAATCCATGGCATTGGCCGCTTTCAGCCGTGCCTCGTACAACTCATAAACAGCGGTGATATCATACATCCGCGCCTCGCGGTCGGCCTGCAGCAACTCCCTATTCATGCCATATTGCGACGGAGAGATGAGGTTGTTCTTCGCCATGGAGATACGCGCCAGAACGGCGGTCGGCTTGTAAATCTTCTCGTCCAACCCGCGCTCTTTGCATATGGACTTGAGCAGCGACTTGCTGTCGGTCGTGTCGTAGATAGTAAAATCGCGCGTGTAGCCCAGCCGTTCCGCATCGCGGCGCAGCAGTTTCGTGCAGATACTGTGAAAAGTACCCATCATCAGGTAGCGGGCTTCTTCGCTCACTAATTTCTGGATACGCTCTTTCATCTCACGGGCGGCTTTGTTGGTAAAAGTCAGCGCCATGACCGACGAAGCAGGTACACCTTGCTGCAACAGATAGGCGATGCGGTAGGTCAGCACACGCGTCTTACCCGAACCCGCACCCGCGACGATGAGCGACGGACCTTCCGTCGAAGTCACCGCCTCACGCTGCACACTGTTTAACTGATCCAAAAAATCCATACCGCTCAAAATGCGTACAAAGGTACGACAAATTTGGCAAATATGCAAATAATAGGAACAAAATGTGGTAAAAATAAAAATAATTACAAAAAAATTTGGTCAATTCAAAAAAAAGCAGTACCTTTGCACGCTTTTTTCGCGAAATATGCGAACAAGCAGACGTTATGAGCCTCTGGCGATTGAATTAGGCCCTGTCCGAATAGTAGTAAATGCTCATTGCGTATAATAGTAATCCATAATGAAAGAAACGAAATGGATTTGATGAAAGTAGCCGAGCAAGCTTTTGCCGGTGAGAAGAAAGAGCTGCCTGCATTCAAGGCAGGAGACCAGATAACCGTTGGTTATCGAATCAAAGAAGGTAACAAAGAGCGTGTACAGGAGTTCCGCGGTGATGTGATTGCTATTCACGGTAGCGGCGACAAGAAGCGCTTCACGGTTCGCAAGATGAGCGGCAACGTGGGTGTAGAGCGTATCTTCCCCATGGACAGCCCCTTCATCGAGAGCATTACCATTAACAAGTACGGTAAAGTACGTCGTGCTAAATTGTACTACCTGCGTGAGCGTACGGGTAAGAAAGCCCGCATCCAAGAGCGCCGGCGTTAAGTAAGGTGTACTTTGATGGATTGCAAAAAAGACGTGTCACTTTTTGGCGACACGTCTTTTTTTGTTGATTAATCGGATACTGTTTCTTGCAGTATGCCTTTTGAAAAATCTTCTAACATCGTACTTGACATCTCCGTGCGCTGAGCTATCAGTTGTCTGCGACGGTATAACGTACGTTTTTCCATTCGGAGGAGTGCACAGATCTCAACATTGTCCATTCCAATACCTAAGAGACAAAGAACCAATAAGTCCAACTCTGTCAGATCAGGGTACTTCTTCTTAACGGCACTGATCGGCTTGTGGTAAATACTGAAGAGTTCTTCGCTCAACTCTTCAATGCCTTGCTGGTGGTAGATGAATTTGGCAACGAGATCTTCACCGCGCGTAATGCGGTTACGGGCCTGCTCGGTGATTGCTATCTTCTCTTTTACTTTCTCCAGCAATTTCTCACGCCACTCCTCGGTTTCTTGCTCTGCTATATTACGTTGCAACTCTTGAGTCTCAAATTTCCTGTATATTTTGGCAATTTGATACCCGAAATACAAAGTGGAGAGCAACAAGGCAAAGCATATAAAAATCACTAAATAATACATGAAATCCATAATTACTAATTTTATTGTGTTATTGTATACGTTTGAGTAATTCGTCATGCAGTTCATCCGCATGAGTTACGCAATGCAAGACATATTTTTGTCCGTTCACCGTGATTTCCATGAATTGGAAAGGGCGTAACGTAGGAAAAAAGTTTTTACTTCTTTTGTGCCATTTTTCCCGGTGAGTGAAATATGGGGTGTATTGTACATTAGTGATACAGGCAATAGGTATTGTAATATTTGTTTCGGAGAAAAAATGTTCATGTACAATAAGATTATCTCCAGAGATACAATATTCGCCGGTACTGACTATAATCAAATAACAAATGACTATACATACTAATAGGATTAAGAATATAAAGAAGATTGGCCAAAAGGCATATGGGTTTAATTCGTGATGGGTAAGTAAAAAACTATCCTTCCCTTCAAAGACCAAGTCCCAGAATATGAAAATCAATACAATTAAGATTGCCAAGCCCAATGCAAAACCTAACACGCGAAAGACATTTGTCCATTCGAACTTGTTGTCATAAGAACATGACGATAAGGAACTACTTTTCATAATTTTAAGTATTAATTATGTAAATCTTTTTATTCTTCCAAATCAATAAAGACATCGTCTTCATATCCCGCTGCTGGAGGATTTGAATTACCTGACTGCATCATTAATCCTATTGCAAGGAATAATGGTAATAGTTTAAAATACTTTTTCATTTTTTCTAGTAATTTTTTTAGTTAAACATGTTTGATTTCACTCAACCATGGCGCCGGATTGGTTTTTGAAATCCGATGCAAAATTACTATAAAAACGTGTATTCTTCCAAATAAAAAAGTACTAAATTTGCTATTTTAAAATCTCTTTAATTTCCTGATTATGTGTTGCTTACAAAAACACAAAGTACTAAAGCTGTTTCAAAAAGTACTAAAGCAACTGTTTTGTAATCATTTTGGACTTGTTTTTATTCAAAACAGCTGTTTCGTACGGTGCGTACTTCCTATAAAATTTGCTGCAAAGGTACACTATTTTTTTTATATATGCAACTCTTTGGGAACTTTTTAAGGAAAACCACCTCAAAATTTGCATATTCCAAAAACTTTTCGTACCTTTGCAACCGATTTAACTAACCCCAACCAGTTAATCTACTAAGTGGCAATAGAGCGCACCAGAGTATTCCTAGACAATGCTTATTTTAAAACGCACGTAATACACACATATACAGCCTTTTATACAAAATGTCACGGCATTTGAAATCTATCATAAAAAAACGTTTGAAGGCCCTCGTAACGCGCGAGATCCCGAACGCCGAAGTTTCCGCTTCCCACCGACGCGGAGTATGTTACCTTGAGTTCATCGATGCCATCGAGATGTACTACGGCGTCATGAATACGCACAAAGAAGGCTGTCATTACAAGAAACACATCATCGTCCGCCGTGTCCCGCGTTGGGGCGGCCACCTCTATCAACTCTACACCTACCATTTCCCCAAGACATGGTCTGCGGCCTGCGTAGCCAACCGCGAACTCATCAAAGAAGCCCAACGTCAGGCACACGCCCTCGAGCATGACAACTCCCTCGCAGCCATCGAATGGCGAATACGTTTCTTCAACCATTATTTCCAAGTCGTCAAAGGCGGCGCCCAACCCGAACCGGGCATGAAACGTTACTCCCGTTTCTACCAATACACCTACGTTGCCATCTACCGCGAACTCCAAGCTGCCCGACAAAAAGCCTTGGAGCCTTCCGTGCCCCTGGAAGAAATCTCTTTCGAACCCATTGACGTACGCCCCAAGCTCACACGCCCTATTCGCCATGCAGTGAACCTTCACGTCATGACCGAAACCCGCGTACATAACGATAATTCCTCATTATTCCACGAAATTCCTCCGGAATATTTGCATAATTCAGAAAAATGTAGTACCTTTGCACGAATTTATGTTTCAACTTGAGAGTCCATACAAACCGACAGGTGACCAGCCGGAAGCGATAAAGGCATTGGTGGACGGCATCGAAGCCGGCGCAGAAGCGCAGGTATTGCTCGGTGTGACCGGATCCGGCAAGACGTTCACGGTAGCGAACGTGATTGCGCAAGTGAACCGCCCCACCCTCATCATGAGTCATAACAAGACCCTCGCGGCGCAGTTATACTCGGAGATGAAGTCCTTTTTCCCGCACAACGCCGTGGAGTATTTCGTTTCGTACTACGACTACTACCAGCCCGAAGCCTATATCCCGGCCACCGACACCTATATCGACAAAGACCTCTCTATCAACGAAGAGATTGACCGTCTCCGTCTCTCTGCCGTCGCCGCCTTACTCTCCGGACGCAAAGACGTCATCATCGTCAGTTCCGTCAGTTGCATCTACGGTCTGGGCTCGCCTCAGGACTTCACGGCGAACGTCATCGAACTCAAACGCGGTCAACAGATACCGATGGACACGCTGCTCAAGCAACTCGTGGGCGCGCAATATGTGCGTAATGATGTGGAACTCGCGCGCGGACGCTTCCGCGTCAAAGGAGACACGATCGACATCGCACTTGCCTACGCCGACTACCTGGTGCGCATCGAGTTCTTCGGCAATGAGATAGACGCCATCCTGACGGTGGATCCTATCAGCGGACAGGTAATGGAGGAGTTCGACCATTATAACCTGAGTCCCGCCACCATCTTCCTCACTTCGCCCGAACGGATTGCCGCCGCGAAAGAGCAGATCAAAGCGGACCTCGCCAAGCAGATTGAATACTTCATCTCTATCGGCGAAGAACTGTACGCCAAGCGCATCGAAGAGCGCGTCAAATATGACCTTGAGATGCTCGACGAACTCGGTTACTGCACGGGAGTGGAGAACTACAGCCGCTATTTCGACGGCCGTGAACCCGGTACACCGCCTTACTGTCTGCTCGATTATTTCCCGAAAGACATGCTGCTCGTCATTGACGAGAGTCACGTCACCGTGCCACAGATTCGCGGTATGTACGGAGGTGACAAAGCCCGCAAGGACAACCTCGTCACCTACGGTTTCCGCCTGCCTGCCGCACGGGACAACCGACCGCTTAAGTTCGAAGAGTTTGTGCAGAAAACAGGTCAGACGATTTATGTCTCGGCAACGCCGGACGAATACGAGATGGAGCGTTCGGACGGTATCGTCATCGACCAACTCATCCGTCCTACCGGTTTGTTGGACCCGGAGATCGAAGTAAGGCCGACGAAAGACCAGGTGGACGACCTGATGGACGAGATCAAATTCCGTATCCACCGGAACGAACGCTGCCTCGTGACGACACTGACCAAACGTATGGCGGAAGAACTCGACGAATACCTGCGCCGATACCGCATCAAGTCCGCTTATATCCATTCGGATATAGATACTATCGAACGCGTGAAGATCATGGAAGACTTGCGTAAAGGCGAATACGATGTGTTAGTGGGTGTGAACCTGCTGCGTGAGGGTTTGGACTTGCCCGAAGTATCACTCGTGGCCATTCTCGATGCCGACAAGACCGGTTTCCTGCGTGACCAGCGTTCGCTTACCCAGACCGTCGGTCGTGCCGCACGACACGTACACGGCAAGGCCGTGCTGTACGGCGACAAGATTACGCCGGCGATGCAAGCCACAATAGACGAGACCAACCGACGCCGCGCCATCCAGATGCGTTATAACACCGAACACGGCATCACGCCGACGCCGATCAAGAAAGAGATCAACACCTCTGCGCTCGCCGGCCTTTACAAAGATCCGGAGGAAGAGAAACGCAAACTCGCCGAAGCTATCAAAGCCGGTTGGAAGCATGCCGAATGGCAGA
>JAFVHA010000122.1 GCA_017478035.1 Paludibacteraceae bacterium
ACAACCTCATAAACAAGGTGGTGCAAACCTTTCAGGGAGATATCGCCGATATACATCGCCGGTCTCTTACGCACCGCCTCTAATCCCTCGAGCACTTGAATACTCGATCCATCATACTTTTCTTTCTGTTCTTCCATTTGTTTTATAGCGTATTTATATAATCTGTTTATGTGTATCTGCGGGCGCGCGTGCAGCGCGCACATAGAAATCGGCGGCAAAGATACGAAAAAAAAATGACATACACAAGAGTGTATGCCACTTTTCTGCAATTTTTTGCAATTTTTAGCTCTTTTGTTTGAGTTCGTTGCGAATAATGGCCCGCACGAAGGCATCAAAACGTGCGTAGCGTTTGCGACATTTCGTCTTGGGATCGATTGTGGCAAAGGGATCGGGTTTGGAGCCACGTGTAGCATACAACTGTGCTTCGAATCGTTTTTGCCAATAGTTATAACCTTCTTCCGTTTCGAGTGCTTTCGCGGTGAGGTAGCAGGCTTTGCCCCAGAGTTTCTGATTTGCGAGTTCTTCACCGGCGGCGGGTTTATACTTCCAGTTGCGAGGTTTAGTAACCTTGTATATCTCGGGTGCAGCGACGCCGATGATGCGACCACGTGCGTCGCGGTAGTGTTTCTGGCGGTGAATGGAGTCCGGAGAGGTTGCTCCTTGAAGGTCTGTAATGAGTGCCGAGTATCTTGCTCTTGCCATAAACGGTTGATTTATAGATTGTTAATTAGTGCCAGAGGAAGCAATATTTATCTAATCGCGTGTTAATCGCATGATAATCACGTGTTAATAGCCTAATAATGCCTGGTTGCAGCCCCGTATTTTCCTGCATGTACGAAGGTATAGGCGGCGGATTTTTCAGTCGAGTGCAACTTTTCAATGATTTTTGACGGTACAAAGGTACAACTTATAATTGAATTATGCAAATATTTATTCCACTTTTCTATAAAAAACGGCTTTTTATGTATCCTTTTCCCTCCATATTTGCATATATGCAATTTTTGTTGTACTTTTGCAGTCGAAATGGTTTGTACAGACATCCATAGTGTGCTGGCGGAGTGGTTGAAACGCTACGAGCAGGTATGTGTCATCGCGGACGAGGCGGTGACGGTGGACATCCCTGCTTTGCAGGGCATGCCTGTTTTGCGGATGAGGATAGACGAGGCCGACAAATCGCTTGAAGCGGTGCAGCAGATCTGGGATTTCCTGTTTGCGCAGAGCATGACGCGCCGCGGACTACTCATCGCTGTCGGAGGCGGTGTGCTGACCGATATCGCCGGTTTTGCCGCCGCTACCTACAAGCGCGGAATAGATTATATCAACATCCCGACAACCTTGCTGGCGATGGTGGACGCCTCGTCCGGCGGTAAGACAGGCTTTAACTACCGCGGTCTGAAAAACAGTATCGGCATCTTTGCGCCGCCGGTAGAGACCATCATTTGCCCTTCATGGCTGCGTACCTTGCCTGCCGAACAGTTCCTCAGCGGCTTCGCAGAGATGCTGAAAACAGGGTTGATTAATGGTGAATTGATGAATGGTGACGCACCTTCGGTGCTTAATGGTGGGAGTTTGTGGTCGCGTCTATTGCAGTACGATCTGGAGACCATGCCTTTGGAGCCCTTGGCACCGCTGATTGAAGCCTGTGTGGCGGTCAAACAGCAAATCGTTGATGCCGATCCGCGCGAAGAAAACCTGCGCAAGGCGCTCAACTTAGGCCACACTTTCGGCCATGCATTGGAAGAGGTCAGTATTCAGAATTCAGTATTCAGTATTCAGCATTCAGCTTTCAGCATACCGCACGGTTATGCGGTGTTATACGGTCTGATAGCGGAGTTGTACCTCAGTGTGACGCTTTTGGGTTGTCCGAAAGAGCCGCTGCAACAACTCACGCAACTCATGCTCCATTACTACGGCCGTCCGCAATGCAAGTGTTCCGACCGCGAGCGACTCATCGCCCTCATGCAGCAGGATAAAAAGAACGAGCGCGCCGCTGAAATCAACTGCACGCTCATCCGTTCTGTCGGTTCGCCCGTTATCAATCAAGTGATTACAGTTTCCGAGGCGAACGAAGCATGGGATTATTTATTCTCCCTGTAGCGCCTTTCCGTCCAAAGAGAACAGGCCTTTCTCCGTTTCTACAACAACCACTCCGTCACGCATGATCAGTCGTGCGCCATGTCCGGTGGTAGAAGTCTCGCTTAACCCTTCCGGCGAATAGCGTTCCTGGCTGACGATATACAGCGTAACGACATCGTAATCATAACTTACAATAACGTTCGTCCGCGTCGGAACATCTTTGTCAAAACTCGACAACTTGAACTTGTTCTCAATCGCGTACGTCTTGCCTTTGTAGGTCATTTCCGTCCATCCTTTAATGACCGCGCTGTCCAGTACCAAATAACGGCACACATCCGCGGAATCAATGACGACAGGAGCCGGTTCCGGCAGTACTTCTTTGTTCTGACCGATCTTAAACTGCTCCGACGGAGAGATTTCCGGCACTCCGAAATAATTGATAAAGCGTCCCGTAACTCCGGAAAGCGGGTCACCGGCCTTCACGTCCGCACCGTAACGCTTGCCTGTTACACCGTCCCCGCGGTCAAACAGCAACATCGAACCCGTCTCGTCGCGCACGTAAATATAGGTATCGTATTTCTTGGTGACAGTCACATCGTTCAGATAAATGACCGCATGATCCTCCAATTGTACGGCTTCGGCCACCGTGAGCGGACATAAGAAATGCAGCAGAACCTGCACTTCGGTCTGCACCTCGCCGCTGGTGAGCAACAGGGTATCGATAAACCGTCCTTCCCTGCACTCGCCGTTCGGAAGAGCTACGTCGTAACGCACCGTCAGCTGATCGCCGTCACGGTCGAGAGTAGCGGATGAAACAGAGAAGACATTGCCCTGCTTGAGCGAGACGGAGATGTCTTGTGTCAGTTTGTTCGCATTGACCTCAATCGTGCGGGAACCCGTCGATTCGATGGTGGTACCGAAGTTCACCAACGGCGCTATGATAGCCGGTACGTCACCCATCGCCTCAACCCGGCGGTACAGACAAACGGGTGTCTGTGAACGGTCCGCATAACAGGCAAACAGAGTGGGGTTGTTGGAGGCGTTGTATTGGATAATCTTTGCCTTGCTGTTCCCCAGATTGGTAATCACCGCTTCACCGCCGTTCTCTATCGTGATGTCCCAGAAACCGTAGTTTCCGTAACTCTTCTCACTCACCACATCCGTCCAGACAGCCAACCGGTTCTTCGTCTGTCCTCCGGAAGCCACCAGATAAGCCTCCTCGTACCGCAGTTCATCCTGGAAAATATAGCATGCATGTCCGTTCAGATCGGCTTTGCGCAAGGTATAGATAGCGCGGTCATCCGCATCGACCTGCATGCGGTCATTGGAATAACGGCCTTTGATGGCGTGGATATTATTGGCGCTCTCGTACTCGTCGAAATAACCCATGATATAGTTCACGCCCTCTTTGTACACGCCGAAAATAACCTGATCGGAATCCTCCAGTTGTGTCACATCAGTGACCAACTGATACGTATCCATCGTAAACGGCGAACTGCCGCCCGAAGACGAACGGATAGAGATCGTATTGATATAAATACCATTCTCCGTACACTCCACCCAGAACTTGATTTTACCGCTCTGCGAGGTCTCGAAACTGATAATCGAATCGCGGTTATAGATGCCTTGCCCGCTGGCTGCAGGCTTATTGACGGTAATACTCTGCGGCTCGTTATCGCCTATCTTGACGAAGATAGTTCCTTTGCCGTTCGAACTGTTTTGGCAGAAGTTAAACGTGATCCGCCGAACGTCCTCGAAAGCAATCACAGACGTCGCACCGGCGCCCGAAGTGCCTTTTTTGACACCCACACCGCACGAATAAAGTCGTCCCTCACTATCGGTACGACCCGCGGTATACTCGGTCGCCTCTTTGTCGCAAACCCAACCGTCCGTAGTGCCGTCACACACCGTGGCACCTACCTTACTCGCCCATTTCAGCGAAGTGAACGTGTAGGTGGTTACTCCTGCCGACAGATAAAAAGGCAGGAAGCAAACAATACAAAGAATAAAGAACTTTTTCATAACTATAAAGATTTAAAGATTCAAGATTTAAGAT
>JAFVHA010000123.1 GCA_017478035.1 Paludibacteraceae bacterium
CCTGCCGAAGGCTATGAGTTCGTGCAGTGGTCAGACGGCGAAACGGCAAACCCGTACTTGCTGACCGTGGAGAACGGAAAGAATATCAACATTACTGCAATGTTCTGCGGAAAAGGCCAGGGTATCGAGAATATCCAAGTAGAGGGTGACCAACCGCAAAAGATCATGATGGACGGCATCCTTTACATCGTTCGCGATGGCAAGATCTACAACGCCCTTGGCGCAGAAGTGAAGTAATGTATAAAGGGACAATGTACAATGTACAAAGGAAAAAATCGCTCTTCGGGCGATTTTTTTTGTGTAATTATTAGGGTTTGCTCTCGAGATGCTCTCGAAGTTCCTTCGAAACGCTCTCGATAACATATTTATAAAACACTGAAAACAAGACCGTTATAAAAAGGACAAAATCGACCCTTTTACGGTCCGTTATCGGTCCATTAAGCTTCCATTATCGGTCCATTATCGGTCCATTTACCTTACATAACCCCATTTTTTGACTAAATGACTAAACCTGAAAAAGGTTGACTCGATACTTGAAATGGAATCTTTAAAATGCGAGTTTTAGACTAAAAATGCGAGTTTTGGGTACTTGCGTATGTACCAAAAAAGCAGTACCTTTGCAGCGTCAAACGACGCTGCTTTTTTATGCATACTAACAAACAATCTAAAATACATACAATTATGAGAAAAATTTACATGATTCTTGCAGCTCTTTGCTGCTGCGCAGTGGTGACCAATGCCAGGATCTACAAGGATCCGCTTTATTACGAAGAGAACGAGAGTACGGAAACGGCATTCGTGACGTTTAGTTCGGAGAATAGCGAGAACTACCAAAGTATCGCGGATTATCCGTATGTGGTAGTGCCTGATTATTTTCATGTGGCAGACTATTCGCAGACTGTCTATTATAATGTAGTGGGTATAGGTGAAAAGGCTTTTCGTTATAGCCCCCTTAAATGGATTAGTCTCGCCGAGGGTACGACGTACATTGGTAACAATGCTTTTCAGTTCTGTTCGGCACTGGAGATGGTAGAGTTCAAAGCAGGAACGGGTACCATCACCAATATCGGCGATTATGCGTTCTATCAATGTTCCGCGCTGAAAGATGTGAACTGGGAGAAAGCCGTTATCCAGCGTATCTCTCCGTTCGCTTTCTATCAATGTAGAGCGCTGAAAGACATCGCGTTCACGGATGGTCTGCTCACGATTGGAGAGAAAGCTTTCGCGCATTGTACGGGACTGGAGACACTTTCCTTGCCGGCTTCGATGTCGGTGATTGGCGAGATGGCTTTCCAGGGATGTACGGGACTGAAGACGATTTACTGCTACGCCGTAGAACCGCCGCAGATCGAAGAGAACTCGTTCCTCAATCTGACCCGTGAGGATATCACGCTCTATGTGCCCAAAGGTTCTTTCCTCGCATACCGCTCCAACGGATGGTTTGGCTTCAACATCGTCCAGATGGATGAACAAGGCATGGAGAAAGTACAAAGGGACAATGTACAAAGTACAAAGGTGTTGCGTGACGGTCAGTTGTTCATCGAGCGCGACGGCAAGACCTACAATGCCCTTGGTGCAGAAGTGAAGTGATGTACAAACAATCTAAAATACATACAGTTATGAGAAAAATTTACATGATTCTTGCAGCCCTTTTCTGCTGTGCAATGGTGAACGCCGAGACCTATGGTCTGAATGTAGGCGGTGTACAAGTGACATCCGACAATGCGTCTGACATTCTTGGAAACGGAACCGCGAGTTATGATGCCTCCAGTGCTACGTTGACGCTCAACAATGCCGACATCCGTATGGATGGCAAAGGGGCAATTGTGGCAGCCGGTGAATTGAAGATTAAAGTATTGGGTAACAACAACTACATTGCTGTGAACAACCTCGGAGAGTACGCCGGAGCGGCTATTCAAACTGCCGGTACGCTGAGTATCTTTGCGCCGTCAGATGCCACGGAATTCTCCAAACTGCAGATTGTCTGCGGAGCAGCGCCTGCATTTTATGCGGTAACCGGAGATATCAGTTTGTCCCATGTAATCAATATAGATATCAAAGGCGGCACAGGTGCTTACGGTTGTATCAAGACCCTGAACGGCGATCTCTATCTTAACGGTGCAGGTCTGAGCATGTTACCCGGTTGGGTTCGGGTGAATAATATCTATTTGGTTTCGGGAAGAAGTAAGCTCAGTTCTCCTTCAGACGCAATCATTTACAACGGTAAGATTGTTCGTAGCAGTACCTCTTCGGAATATAGCAACCAGCAGCAAATCGTTATCTCATCGCTTTTCCGCAAGCTGATCATAGGCGTCGATCCCAAGACCAGTCCGAATACTATTTCTGCTAAAAGTGCCTCTATCGGCAATCTTTCCATATCAGGTCAAAAGGCCGTATTTGTAGGCATAGATGAAGAAATCGAGTTAAAAGCCAATACGTCGGAAGGGTATGAGTTTGACTCCTGGTGGAAAGTGACCTCCGCCGGAACCGGAATCTTTGCAGAAGAGCAGGAGACGACTTTTAAGATGAATGAAAACACCCAGATTATTTATGCGCTTTTCAATAAGATATATGACCTTAATGTCCATGTAACGGCTGCAAACGACGGAAATATCGCCATTTGCAATGACGAGCCGACGGAACTTTCTCTTACCCAGCATTATATCGCAAATACGCCGGTTACGCTGAAAGCAATCGCAGGGTACGGATATAAGTTCGTCGGTTGGGCGAATTCGTATAGCGGCACTCCGTTCTCGACGGAGAATCCGTTAAGCACGACCAAGAAAGCGGCTAACGAAGAGATCTATGCGCAGTTTGAGACCGTCAGTGTAGAGGACAAAGTATCGAAAGGCGTATTCACTATCGGTCAGAATAAGTACGCGCGTTTGGCCACGGGTAACCTGCAGTACCAGCCGTTTACGGCTAAATGGCGCTTTGCTTTTGAGGAATATGACGCAATCGGAGATGCGAACAAAGACATCAGCAGTACCTCGCTTGAATGGTTCGACCTGTTTGGTTGGGGAACAGGAAACAACCCCGCAGAGACTGCGACAGACGAAGAGACCTATGATGATTTCTACGAGTGGGGAGACAACCCGATTGTGAATGGCGGTAATACGGAGAAACAATGGCGCACGCCGACTGAGGTGGAGTGGCGTTATATTTTCAGTGCCCGTCCCAATGCGGCTACCAAATGGGGTTTGGCGAGTATAGAAGACCATCTGCCGGGTATTATCCTGATTCCCGATAATTTTGAGTATCCTTCGCTGAACACGAATCACAACTCATACAATGACAACCTCTTTACGGCAGATCAATTCCGATGGATGGAGCAGCAGGGCGTTATCTACCTGCCGGTAACGGGTAGTCGGGAAGGAACGAATGTATCTGATGCCTCGAGGAGGGCATGGTATTGGACCGCTGATCCTGAGGAGGACGATTATGCTCACTACATGATTATCAAATCCGAAGGTAATGCATATGGTTTTGGCTTCAGGCACCGTGGTCAGGCCGTGCGTCTGCTTCAGGAAATAGAAAATCCGCAAGGGATGGAAAGCGTTCAGCATTCAGTCGTCAGCAGTCAGAAGGTGTTGCGTGACGGTCAGTTGCTCATTCTCCGTGACGGCAAGATCTACAACGCACAAGGCACCAAAATGCAATAAAATTTGCATAGTTCGCAAAAAAGTTGTACCTTTGCGCTCGAATTGAAAAAGTTATTTCTTATAGTATGCGCTTTCTTCTCCGTCATGGCTACATCCGCCATGACGCGGGAGGAGGCGTTTGCCGTAGTAGACAGCGCCTATGCCCTCGCGATGTCCGGCGATATCCAGCAGGCTATAGCCCTCAATAACGACGGCCTTTCGGCCGTGCCCGAGGACTCGATGGACATACGGTGCGAGTTCTACTCTTGTCTGCTCTACTGCTATCATCGTCTGGGTGACTATCAGCAGGCTCTGTCGTACGGCGAAGCCTGTCTTGCTTTTGACGAACAGCAAGGCGATCCGGCGAATATATCTGCCTCATTGGGCAACCTCGCGGGAATCTATTCGTCTGCCGGACAACAGGACGTAGCGATCGCTTATCTTGAGCGCGCCATCACTATCGAGCAGTCCCTCTTAGCCGCTGACACCACCCATTCCCCCAAGTCCCTTGCCATCCGCAAGGCGATGTTAGGCGAAGTGCTGTTGGCGAAGTCCAAGAGTCCGGAGGCAGGAATCCGTGAGCAGGACTCGTTGTTACATAGCGCCCTGCGCCTGACCGAGGAGGCCTTGGTCATTGACCGGTCTCTCGGACGCCGACTGCAGGAAGGTATGCGGCTCGCCCAACTCGGACATATATACGAAGCCTTGAACGATGCCACCCAAGCCAAAGAGTACACCTCTCAAGCCCTCACTATCGCACGCGAGACGGGCAATAAGATGACCGAAGTGCTCTGCCTGCTGCAACTCGAGCGTTACGAAGAAGCCGCAGACCTGGCGCAGCAACTCGGGTTCCGCAAACAGGAATACGAAGCCTGTGACCACCTCTATATGCGCGCCAAAAAGGCCGGACGTAACGCAGAAGCACTCACATGGCTCGAACGCGCACGAGGCCTTCATGAGCAACTGATGAACGAAGAGAGTCAGCGCCAACTGACGATCGCGCAAGTCAAATACGACACTTTCCGCAAAGAACAGCAACTGGCTGACCAGCAGCAAGAACTTCAACGCAAACAGGCACGCCTCAAAGCCTTGCTTATCTTCTCGCTGCTCGCCCTGAGTGTCATCGCCTTACTCGTCGTCTTGGTGATCCTGCTTCGTCATCGCAAGGCAGCTATAGCCCGCGAGGCAGCCGATAAGAAACGGCAGTACGGCATCCTCAGTCATGACTTGCGTAACCCCGTCATGGCGCAGCAACAGTTACTCCAACTGCTTTATACGAACTATGCGCAGTACAAACCCGAAGAGGCACACAAACTCATCGGTCAACTGCTGGCGGGCAGCGATAACCAGTTGGCACTCTTGCGTAACCTGCAGGAGATAGTGCAACTGGACCGTCAGGCTCGCTTCTTCCATACGTCCCAGTTGGACCTCGCGGCACTCCTCCGCGATACGATTCCGGACGTGCAGAGTGCGGCATTGCTCAAGGATATCTCCATCGAACTGCATGCCGAGCGTATGCTCGTGAAGACCGACCGCGAACTGATTCGTACCGTCCTGCGTAACCTGCTGAGTAATGCCATTAAGTTCTCGCCCCGCGGCAGTACCGTCGAGGTGGGTACGGTGTCGCCGGCTGCCTTCTACGTACGCGACCGCGGCACAGGAATGAGTAGGGAGCAGATCGCACAGATCCTCACCAGCCGCAAACAGATAGAGTCGTCGATAGGTACGGACGGCGAGAGTGGTACGGGATACGGACTGATCCTATGCCGCGAACTGCTCAGCCTGTGTAACGCCAAGATGGATATCCAGTCTGTCCAAGGCGAAGGAACAACGTTTACCATTGATTTACAAAACGCTATTTATCCAGTAAACAAATATGAAAATCGCTATACTCGATGACCATGAACTGATACGTGTCGGCGTAGCCGGTACATTGCAGTCCACTCCCCATTCCGTCACCATCAGTGTATCCACTGCGGCGCAACTCTTCGAAGCGCTGGAAGCCGGTACGCCTTGTGATATTGTCCTGCTTGACATCCTCATGCCTGACACCAACGGTGTAGAAGTGGCGGAACGGCTGCGCAGAGAGTACCCGGATATCAAGATCATCGTCCTTTCCATTGACAACCGCGAGTTCACCCTCATCCAACTCCTTAAGATAGGCATGGACGGATTCGTCAGCAAGAGTTCGCCGCTCTCCGAAATACCACTCGCCATCGATTCCGTCGCCAATGGGGTGCCCTTCTATGGACGCGACATTTCCATACTCATCCGCGATATTACCGATGCCAAACTCAATAACAAGAATATCGCCGCGTTATCCAAACGGGAGATAGAAATCATCAAAGCGTGCTGTGACGGACTGATGGGCAAAGAGATAGCCGATAAATTCCATATATCCCTCCGGGCGGTTAACAGCCATAAGACGAATATATTCAACAAACTCGGCCTCTCTTCATCCGTAGAGATGGTCCGTTTTGCTATAGAACACGGAATCATTTGAGAGCATTTTGCGTCTCAGTGTCTGAACAGAGTTTTTACAGAGTTTTTACAGACTTTTTACGGGTCACCAACCTCAAATCATCCCTCTTTTTATCCGAAGAAAACCGGTGCGATGGTGAAAGCGGCAATGGCGCCGGCAAGGTCGGCAAGCAGACAGCATCCTACTGCATGCCGCGTATCCTTGATATTCACACTTCCGAAATATACTGCCAGCACGTAGAAAGTGGTGTCAGTGGTGCCTTGTAATATACAGCATAGTCGTCCGACGAGACTGTCCGCTCCATAGGTGGTCATCGCTTCAAGCATCAGTCCGCGTGCTCCGCTGCCGCTCAGCGGTTTCATCAGGGCTGTCGGTACGGCGCCCGCCAGGTCGGGATTGATGCCGCAGGCCGAGAAACACCACGCGATGCCTTGCTCGAGCAGGCCCATTGCTCCGCTCGCACGGAACATGCCTACGGCCACAAGAATGGCAATGAGGTACGGAATAATGCCGATAGCCGTCTGGAAACCGCCTTTGGCGCCGTCAATAAAAGCTTCGTAGACGTTGATCTTTTTGCACATGGCCTGAATAACGAACCAGCATATCACGCCGAGCAGCAGAATCGCTGCGACGGCGGCAGAGACGATGGACAAAGTCTGATGCGAGAGGAGTGTCGAACCCCATACCATTAGTCCTACGAGTGCCGTCAGACCAATCAGTGTACCCAAAACTACCGGATCTTTCATCTTGATCTTCTGCGCAATACATACGCAGACGAGCCCCACGAGGGTGGCTACATACGTAGCGATGAGTATCGGAAGGAAGACATCCGCCGGATTGGCTGCACCGAGTTGCGCACGGTACGCCATGATTGTCGTGGGAATCAGAGTCAGACCACTTGCTCCCAGCACCACGAACATGATCATCGCGTTGGACGCCTTGGTCTTGTCCGTATTCAATTCCTGCAACTCTTTCATGGCCTTCAGACCCATAGGCGTGGCTGCGTTGTCCAGACCTAACATGTTCGCTGCAATATTCATCAGCATCGAACCGAACACCGGGTGGTTCTTCGGAATCTCGGGGAATATGCGGCTGAAGAACGGATTGATGGCGTTGCCGAGCGTATTCACGGCTCCCGCGTTCTCGCCGATCTTCATAATACCCATCCATAGGGACAGCACGCCGGTCAGACCCAACGATAACTCGAAACCCGTTTTTGCGCTGTCAAAAGTGGAATTGAGAATCGTGGAGAAGATATCCACGTTTCCGTAACAGATGGCCTGGACCAAACCCATCAAAACGGCCAACAAAATAAGCGAAATCCAAATATAATTCAAAATCATGCTGCAAAATTACTTTTTTTTTTGCATATGTGCAAATATTTTTGTACTTTTGCGTGCTTTTTGAATAAGATTGCGAAATTAACCTGCAAGGACGTATGCTTTTCTTCCGGCTCCGGACATATATAAGGCATTGCCTGACGTCGTGGAATACAACCGGCGAAGGGATTCATTCCCCCTATCTGTTTGAATTGGTGCGTTTTGTCATGAGGGATGAGAACGAGTACTACTGCTTCTCGGATATTGAGCGTCGCCGGGAACTTCTCTTGGCTTGTCCGGATGAGTTGGACGTCATTGATTTCGGTTCTGCCGGTAGTCCGCAGGGAACACACATCCAACGGAGGGTCTGCGATATTGCGAAAGGTCATCTGGAATCGGCGAAAATGGGCCAGTTGCTCTTCCGGATTGTGGCTTGGCTGACACGCCAGACGCAGCGCCCCCTGGAAATCATCGAATTGGGTACGTCCTTGGGAGTGACCACCTCCTATCTGGCATCCGCCGACAGCAGGAATAGGGTGGTGACGCTCGAAGGCAGCAAGGCTGTGTTACAAGTTGCACAAGGTGTTTGGAAAGCGCTCAGATTGGAGAACATC
>JAFVHA010000124.1 GCA_017478035.1 Paludibacteraceae bacterium
GCGCATATCACGCGTGCGAAGCGAGGATATTACCATTGTGCTTTCAAGGTGTTGTCTGCAGATCCGAAGAATAGTTCCGAAGGAGAAATAACGACTGCTTATGCCAAAGCACTGGAAGCCAATATTATCGAACAACCGGAATTATGGCTTTGGTCCCATAACCGGTTTAAATGGAGGAAGTAGTGGGTAGTGAATAGTGAATAGTGAATAGTGAATTGTAGTGTTATCATATTAAACTGGAACGGATCGGCGATGCTGCGGAAGTATCTGCCATCTGTGATTAAGTACACCCAAGCTGAGATCATCGTTGCTGACAACGGCAGTACAGACGACAGCATTGCGGTGCTGGTAAGTGAGTTTCCTGATGTACGCCGGATTATACTGGAGAAGAACTACGGTTTCGCCGAAGGCTATAACCGCGCCATTGAACAAGTGGACAGCGAGTATATCGTCCTTCTCAATTCGGACGTAGAAGTGACGGAGGGATGGCTTGAACCCCTACTCGACTATATGAACGCCCATCCTGAGGTAGCGTCGGTTCAACCGAAGATACGCAGTTGGCTCCATCGCGATTTATTCGAGCATGCCGGAGCTGCCGGAGGCTATATCAACGCGCTGGGTTATCCCTACTGCCGGGGACGTATCTTATGGCATGTTGAACAGGACAATGGACAGTACGACTCTATCGTGAATGTAGACTGGACTTCCGGTGCCTGCATGTGCGTAAGGACGAAGGTATTCAAGGAACTAGGCGGACTCGATGCTACGTTCTTCGCCCATATGGAAGAGATTGACTTATGCTGGCGAATGCGCAATGCCGGTTGGAAGTTAGCATGTGTGCCGCAGAGTATGGTTTATCACCTCGGAGGAGGCTCGCTGGCGTATGAGAATCCGAGAAAGACCTATCTGAACCATCGCAATAATCTGCTGATGATATACAAAAACAAAAAGCACCCATGGGGAGTGCTCTTTGTACGTTTCTTTCTGGATTATGCAGCAGCGCTCTTCTATCTGATACAACGCCGTCCCAAGGCTGCGAAAGCTGTCTTCGCGGCCCGGCGCGACTACCTTAGAATCCGAAACTCAAACCGCAACTAACGGTAAAGTTAGTGCCTTGGAAATAGACGGGGGTGTACTTATTAAGATAATAGTTCTTAAGTGCATCCCCTTCCAAATTCATGGAAGTACCATCCGCGTTCCATCCCCGGTCTTCTCCTTCAATGCGCGCAGAAGCAGGAGTATAAGCTTTCGCCCGGTTAAAACTGAGGTCAATATGCGCGTAGCAGTTATTAAAGACTTCATAGATAGCACTGAAGTTCACCTCATCGTTTCGCCAGATTTTCTCGCTAAAGGGTTTCTGCGCAATAATCGGATTATCGACCTTCGTTCCGGCAATATTATGACGGATATAGTCGTACGCGCGGTATTTGGTGTCCTGATGATAATCGAGTGTCAAGCGCAGGCTACGAACGGGGCGATAACTAATTCCTATGTAAATACTCTGCGCATTATCACCCATATAATGCCCCATGTTATAGCTATTCGAGGTGTAATCCAGCACCTTGATAGAATGCGTATAACAAGCTATATACGAGCGCATGAACTCGCCCCGCAACGCCAAGCCTTTTACAGGCCAACCGGACCAGTTGAAGCCCACCAAGTAGGATACAGGGTTATGCTCCTTATTAGAGGGCTTGAGACGAGCAAACTTGAATTCATCCAGATAGAACGAGCCATACAGACGCAAGTGGTCCGTAGGACGAATCGTAATCGATGCAAATGCCTGCGAGTTCTGGTTCTCCGAATTCACGCCTTTGGTGAACAGGTGGTCCAAGGATTTGAAAAAGGCAATAGGAATAAAGTATTGCGCCTGCACATTACGCTCTGCGTAAACAATCGAGTTACCAAAAGAGAATTGGATGTACTTGATCGGCATGAAGGTGAACATATTCGCCGCCATAAACTTGTTATAGGGCCTGTATTCCTTCTGCATCACGCCTTCTTCCTGACGCTCCAAATAGTAATAACTCGAGTCAAGCACGTTGGATGGGAGCCATGCATGGAAATAATCAAACTGGAACCATTTGCAAGGCGTCAGTTGAAGCGTAACCATAGGCACGGCAGGATTATGGGCGGAGAGGATATTCGAGCAATGCTGCGCGTCTCCCCACTGGATACGCTCGCGCTGCACGCCGATACTACCCCACCACATATAGAGCGAAACACCGCCTCGTGAATCGGAAAAGTCTCCACCGTAGTTGGCTTCTTTATACTGCACTCCGGGCAGATTGTTGAGATATCCGGGTTTCGTGATTCTTGCCCCGTCTATCTGGTCGTAGGACGTCGGATAATACTTGGTCTTCAGGTATCCTGTTCCTTTCCAACTGTTGTCGCGAATCGAGCCCCAAATAGAGAGATGTTTGGCAATGTCCATTTGAATCTCCGCGCCGTACCAACGGTGCGTCAACAGGCCATGCCTGTTATACATCACATCCATGCCTAAGATAGGCCTTACGCGCATCTTGAAGATTTTGTCCTTGGTCAGGATATGCAGACTCGGGTCCGCGAGCGAGAGGTTCGAGACCGGAGTAATCCATTGGGTTACATGACGATGTCCGTAGCTGTAATAGGTAGGCAACGTGTCCATTTCAAGCGCATAGTCCTGCATGTAAAACTGCAGGTCCTCACGTTGGCGTTTATTGAGCAAGGAGTCTTTAGTCTGCGCTTCCATCAGCAAACGTGCGATATGATCACGCGTGTAGGGCTTGATAGCGGAATTGGAGGCAATGATGCCATCCGTCGTCAGTTCCTCAAGGAAATCATATATCTCCGTGTATTCGATGGTTTGAGGAATCCGTTGAGCATGAGATAATGAAAAATGAAAAATGAAAAATGAAAGGACAATCAAGCCCTGCCATTTTATACACAACAGATTACCGCTTTTCATCGTCCTTCCTCCTTTTCAGTTATCAATAAATCATTTTTATTTCGCATAGCGGGCATTGAGTCCTTCAATCACTTCATCCGTGATATCGTAACCGGCTACTTTATTCATCAGTACGGCGTCGTTGAGGACGAGGTGATAATGACCATCCGCATTGAACTCGCGCAGATAAGCCTGCACAGAATCCTGCAGTTGCTGCGTCAAGGCATTCTGTTCGTCCATGAAATCAGCGCTCAACTTCTGGCGCAGGCTCTCCAAATCCTGCTGTTTGGCCATCAGTTGCTGCTCTTTTTTCTGGAGACGAGCCTGCTCGCTCTCTGCGCGCTCACGGCTGAGGAAAGCATTGGCTTCCACTTTGCGTTGGAAATCGAGTACGTCACGCTGGAAAGTCTCCGCTTCTTTCTGCAGAGCTTTTGCCTTGGTATCCAACTTCACCGTGGATTCCTCGTAGCGGCTCATCAATTTCTCGGACGATTCTACAGCCAGCGTGTAGTGCTTCAGAATCGAATCGGTATTGATAATGGCGATAGGCAGCAAGTCGCCCTGTGCCTGCACGTCCGCATTCGCCGGCTTTTTCGCGCCCGGCGTAACCGTAAAGAAAAGAATAAACAAGGCAACC
Organism: Paludibacteraceae bacterium; assembly: GCA_017478035.1. GTDB lineage: Bacteria > Bacteroidota > Bacteroidia > Bacteroidales > Paludibacteraceae > Colicola. The sequence goes on from JAFVHA010000124.1 coordinate 3,564, forward strand.
ACAGCAGCTGCCAAAACAGACTCAACAATAATACTAATCTTGTTCATATAAATATTTGGTTAACAATTTAATACTTAAGTTTTTTGAGGTTTTTCCTGCGTTCCTCGCGATCCATCGCTGTTGCGCATTTGATACCCTCTTTTCTCATCCGCTCGTTCTCATGGATATGCTGGGAGCGGAAGGAATGGTCTTTGCGGAAAATCACGCCCACACAAAGCAACAGCACCGCCGCGCCAACTACTCCTATTACAAGCAATATTTTCATTTCGGGTGCAAAGTTACAACTTTTTTCGGACATATGCAAATAAAAAATTATGCACAAAAAGTATATATATACATAGTATATATATAGTATAAGGCATATTTTTGTCATTTTTGGCCATCCATCCTTGGGTGATCCTTGGGTGATTATTGGGCGATCTTTTGGTTTTCCTCCGTGATTGCCCCGTAAATGCACCGTTATTGAATTGTGGTTGGGTTGTGTTCGAGTTATGATCGAGTTAGGGGTGAGTTAGGGGTGAGTTGTAGTCAAGTTGTAGTCGAGATATGGTTGGGTGGAAAAGAATTTGTCGAAATGTGATGGATGGTATCATTCTGTAATGGAGAAAGGTTCGTTTTTCTAGAAAATTTTTAAGAAAATTTTAGAAAAAATATTCAGATGTTTGCGTATGTGATTTTTTTTTTGTATCTTTGCACCGGATTTTGTCCGGAGACAAAAGTTTAGAGTTGAGAGTTTAGAGTTTAGAGTTGAGAGTTTAGAGAAAGATATGAGACAGGTTATTGATACAATTTTCCGTTGGGGCATCAAATTAGCGATGCTCACGGGTGTTACGTTTACCATGACGGCTTGTTATGGTGTAGTTCCTAACCAATATGCCGAAGACGAGGAATATCAGGTAGATTCCCAGCGCGTAGAACAAGTGCTCGCGGCGCCTGAAGAAGAAAGTGCTGAATAGGCTCCATATTGAATAGGCCACATACTGTTAATTAAGAGAAAAACTAACAAAACACTTTTAAATGATTAAAAACATATTCGATAGAGTATGTAAAAATAGTTAATAGTAGTAAAGGCGAAAACAAAACGACTATAAGCAAAGACGAAAAATTCAACAATTATACATTATATTTTTAAACAAACAATGGAAAAGAAAAAAAGAGTTTACACCTTCGGTAACGGAAAGGCCGAGGGAAATGCACAAATGCGCGAGCTGTTAGGCGGCAAAGGCGCTAACTGTGCAGAGATGAACCTTGTAGGTGTTCCTGTTCCTCCCGGATTCACAATCACCACAGAGGTATGTAACGAGTACTATCAGGTAGGTCAGGAGAAGATCGTAGCTGAGTTGACAGAGGAAGTAAACGCGGCCGTTAAGCACGTTGAAGGTCTGATGAACTGCAAGTTCGGCGATCCGAAGAACCCGCTGTTGGTATCCGTTCGTTCGGGTGCACGTGCGTCCATGCCGGGTATGATGGATACGATCCTCAACCTCGGTTTGAACGATGTAGTGGCTGAGGGTATGGTTGCCAAGACCAACAATCCGCACTTCGTATATGACTCCTACCGTCGTTTCGTTCAGATGTACGGTGACGTAGTGCTGGGTATGAAGCCGGTGAACAAGACCGACATCGACCCGTTTGAGGCTATCATCGACGAGGTAAAAGAGATCCGTGGCGTGAAATTAGACAAGGACCTGAACGTAGATGAGCTCAAGTTGCTTGTTGCGCGTTTCAAGACAGCCATCAAAGAGCGTACGGGTAAGGACTTTCCAGATGATCCTATGGAGCAACTCTGGGGCGCTATCTGTGCTGTATTCCGTAGCTGGATGAACGAGCGCGCTATCCTCTACCGTAAGATGGAAGGAATTCCTGACGAGTGGGGAACGGCTGTTTCGGTTATGGCGATGGTATTCGGTAACATGGGCGATACCTCTGCAACGGGTGTTTGCTTCAGCCGTGACGCCGGTAACGGAGAGAACCTGTTCAACGGTGAGTACCTTGTAAACGCACAAGGTGAGGACGTTGTTGCCGGTATCCGTACGCCGCAACAGATCACGAAGATCGGTTCGCAGCGTTGGGCAGAGCGTGCAGGTATCAGCGAAGCTGAGCGTCTGGCCAAGTTCCCGTCGATGGAAGAGGCTATGCCGGAGATGTACGCTGAGCTGAACGCCATCCAGCAGAAGCTTGAGGATCACTACCGCGACATGCAGGATATGGAGTTCACCGTTCAGGAAGGTAAGCTCTGGTTCCTCCAGACCCGTAACGGCAAGCGTACCGGTACCGCGATGGTGAAGATCGCCATGGATATGGTTCGCGAGGGCAAGATCAGCGAGAAAGAAGCTATCATGCGTTGCGAGCCGCAGAAACTGGATGAACTGCTCCACCCTGTCTTTGACAAGGACGCTTTGAAGAAAGCCAAAGTGATCACACAAGGTCTTCCCGCTTCTCCGGGTGCCGCTTGCGGTCAGATCGTTTTCCATGCTGACGACGCACAGGAGTGGCACGCTAACGGTCACAAGGTAGTGATGGTTCGTATCGAGACCAGCCCAGAGGATTTGGCAGGAATGAGTGCCGCCGAAGGTATCCTTACGGCACGTGGAGGTATGACTTCGCACGCTGCTGTAGTTGCTCGCGGTATGGGTAAGTGCTGCGTTTCGGGTGCAGGTGCAATCCAAGTAGATTATAAGGCTAAGACGGTTAAGATCGAGGGCGTTACCTATAAAGAGGGCGATTATATCTCGCTGAACGGTACGACAGGACAGGTTTATGCAGGTGAGATTCCGACGAAAGCTGCTGAGCTGAGCGGTGACTTCAAGGCTCTGATGGACCTTTGCGACAAATATACACACCTCCAGGTTCGTACGAACGCCGACACCCCGCACGATGCACGCGTAGCACGCGCATTCGGTGCAAAGGGTATCGGTTTGACTCGTACCGAGCACATGTTCTTCGACGACCAGAAGATCATCGCTATGCGTGAGATGATTCTTGCCAAGGACAGCGAGGGCCGCGAGAAAGCACTGGCTAAGCTGCTGCCGTACCAGAAAGCAGACTTCAAAGGTATCTTGGACGCTATGGACGGCCTGCCTGTGAACATCCGTCTGCTCGACCCGCCTTTGCACGAGTTCGTTCCGCATGATCTGAAGGGACAAGAGCAGATGGCGAAAGAGATGGGCGTTTCCGTAGAGGAGATCCAAACCCGTGTAGCTCAGTTGGCAGAGAACAACCCGATGCTCGGTCACCGCGGCTGCCGTCTGGGTATCACCTTCCCGGAGATCACCGCCATGCAGACCCGTGCTATCCTCAGCGCAGCTTGCGAACTGAAGAAAGAGGGAAAGAACCCGATGCCGGAGATCATGGTTCCGCTGATAGGAATCCTCTATGAGCTCAAACAACAGAAAGAGATCATCCAGCGCGTAGCGAAAGAGGTATTCGCCGAGTATGGCATCGAGGTTGAGTTCGAGATCGGTACAATGATCGAGATCCCGCGTGCAGCGCTGACCGCAGACCGTATCGCTACGGAGGCTCAGTACTTCAGCTTCGGTACGAACGACCTGACCCAAATGACTTTCGGTTACAGCCGTGACGATATCGCTTCGTTCTTGCCGGTATATCTGGAGAAGAAGATTCTGAAAGTGGATCCGTTCCAGGTACTCGACCAAAACGGCGTTGGTCAGTTGATCAAGATGGCCGTTGAGAAAGGGCGTGCTGTACGTCCGGGATTGCGTACCGGTATCTGCGGCGAGCACGGTGGAGAACCGAGTTCGGTTAAGTTCTGCGCACGTGTAGGCATGAACTACGCTTCCTGCAGCCCGTTCCGCGTACCTATCGCACGTCTGGCTGCCGCTCAAGCAGCCGTTGAGGATGAGCAATAACCCCTCCCCTTCCCTCCCCACAAGGGAGGGAGTAAGGGTACCAACAACGCACTCTCATTTGGGAGTGCGTTGTTGGTTTTTGTCATTTCACGCACACTAAATGCAGAAAAAGTGCACTTTCTATGCACAATTTTACAATTTTGCTTGCATATTCCAATTATTTGTTGTACCTTTGCAGCAGATTTGTTTCCATAACGCACTATTTTTGGTGCATTACAGAAATGATTGGTGCTTTATGACCTATAATTCATTCTATAATCAGTGGCATCATTTGGCTTGTTTTTCTACTGCACAAGTGAAGGCAATATATCATGACTTTCCGCGAGGGAATTATCTTCGTTGGCAGAAAGCCGGCTATATTGTTCCGTTGCGGCAGGGGTGGTACGCTTTTGCGGATTATGTGAACAAGCCGGACTATGCGCGCTATATTGCGTCGAAGATCTATACCCCATCGTATATCAGCCTGCATACCGCTTTGTCCTTTTACGGCATAATTCCGGAATCGGTGGTAGCCATTACGAGTATTACCACGCGCAAAACAGCACAGTTTGAGAACGTTTTTGCGTCTTATAGCTACCAAACGATCAAGCCTTCTCTCTTCTGGGGCTATGAACCCAAGCAACTATCCGACGGAAAGACCTATCTATTAGCGACGCCGGAGAAAGCGCTTATCGACCTGCTTTACCTCTATCCGCAGTATTCGACGGAAGAAGAGATGCGCGAGTTACGTCTGGACGAAGACTTCATGCAAAACGAATTAAACAAGGATCGCCTTCTCGAATACGCCACCCGCATCGGAAGTCCGATTCTAACCAAGCGAGTAAAACTCATGCTCAAAACATACAATCTATGATTGACTTAACATACATACGAGGTTTCTATCCGCCGCAGATTGCCAATAATGCCAACTTCCAAAAGCATCTGCTCAAGGAGTATATAGAGTTGATGGCGATGGAATGGATTTCTCAGTCGGCTTGGTCGGACAAGTTAGCTTTTATCGGCGGCACGAACTTACGGCTGATACAGGGTATAGACCGTTTCTCCGAGGATTTGGACTTCGATTGCAAGAACCTGAGCCAAGAGGATTTCGTCCAAATGACAGATGGTTTAATGCGCTATCTGACACTTCATGGCTTAACGGTCGAGGCACGCGATAAAGAGAATCCGAATTTGACAGCTTACCGTCGAAATGTCTATTTCCCGGAACTGCTCTTCTCGCTCCAACTGACAGGTCATCGGGAAGAACGTTTCTTAATGAAGATTGAGGCACAAGATCAAGGTATCAGTTACCCGCTGGAGATGGCGACAATCAGCCGCTTAGGTTTCTATTTCCCTGTTCCCGTTCCACCGATTAGTATTCTGCTGTCCATGAAACTATCGGCTCTATTGACTCGCCAGAAAGGTCGTGATTTTTATGATGTCCTTTTCTTGTGGCAACGAACAAAGCCGGATTACGCATTCCTAAAGCAACGCCACGGAATAGAATCCGAAGACCAATTATTGGCGCAACTCCAAGAAACCGTCGCTCATACGGACCTCAAAACCAAGCAGCGAGACTTTGAGCATCTTCTCTTTGAGCCCCGCAAAAGCGAGCAGATTCTTCATTTTTTGGAGATCTTGGGAATAGCGTAATTATTATCGATTATTAAGATTCGTACGCCACACCACCATCCCTTAATCTCTGCGCAACATATGCGTAACCTCTTTTTCGGGCAGAGACAAAAAAATCTGCACTTTAACAATGCAGATTTTTGAAAATTACGCTTTGGAGAATTGGTCCTTGCCGACTCCGCAGAGCGGACATACCCAATCTTCGGGAAGAGATTCAAACGGAGTGCCGGGAGCGATGCCGTTGTCCGGATCACCTGCGGCGGGATCGTATTCGTACCCGCAGACATCACAAATGTACTTTGCCATAAGATGTTAATTTTTAGAGAGTTAATATTTTAGATTGCGCTTATTTCGCCAACAAGGCATCTGCGAGGGCTTCTAATTCAGCCGTTTGTTCCGGCTTGAGGGATCCGCGAATAGTAACCGTCTGTTCGACGATTTCGATGTTCTTGCAACCCGCCAGCATCTCTTTCATGACGCGTACCGCTTGTGGCGCCCATGAACCGTTCTCAACAAGTGCGACACGGCGGTTCTGATAGCCCTTGAGGCGGAGTTTATGAAGGAACATATGCATTGCAGGGAAGATGTCGCCGTCGTAGGTAGCGCAGCAAAGAACCAACTTATCCATACGGAAAGCATCCTCTATCGCCTCTGCCATGTCGTCGCGACTCAAATCGGTAATGGCGACTTTCCCTGCCCCTTTCGCCTTTAATATCTCTGCGAGTTGTTGCGCGGCTTTCGCCGTATTGCCGTGGATGGAGGCATAAGCGACTAACACGCCTTCGGTCTCCACGCCGTACGCGCTCCATATCTTATACAACCGTAGCGCTTCGTCTTTCTGCTTGCCTTCCAACATCGGCCCGTGCAGCGGCGCGATGGTCTGAATATCCTTGTCCGCCAGCTTCTTCAACACATTCGTTACCTGCACGCCGTACTTGCCGACGATATTGAAATAGTACCGCCTTGCCTCGCAAGCCCAGTCGTCCTCATCGGCATGATAGACGCCGAACTTACCGAACGCGTCCGCGCTGAACAACACCTGTTCTTCGGCACAATACGTCATCATCACTTCCGGCCAATGAATCATCGGGGCTGCGATGAACTGTAATGTCACGCCACCAAGGTCTATTCGCTGCCCTTCCGCCACAATCTGCACGTTCCTGGCCTCGATGCCGAACTGCTGCATCATCACCACCGCTTGCTTCGAACAAAGCACTTGTGCCTGCGGATATTTCGCCAGGAACAAAGCCATCGCGCCGCTGTGATCCGGCTCCATATGCTGGCACACCAGATAATCGGGCGTGCGGCCGTCCATAGCCTCCTCCACCTTGTTTAACCACTCATGCGCACATCGCGCATCTACTGCATCCATCACCGCCACCTGCTTCTCGCCGAGCACTACATAACTATTGTAGCACATGCCGTCCGGCAAAGCGTACTGGCTCTCGAACAAATCTAATTCGGCGTCATCGCAGCCTACATATTTGATATTTTTCATACGTTTTAAAAATCTTCGGCAAAGATACAACAATTATTTAAAACACACAAGTATTTTTGCATTTTTGTAAGTAAAAAATTTTGAGATATGCAGTACAAGGCACCGAAGCGGACACCTCCGAGCAACCGGCCGGCTTTATGAGACCGAAGAGAGTGGATGAATAGAAGTTAGCCTTAAAAGCAAAAGCGGCAAACCGCATTATATTGGATTACCGCTTTTGAAAAGTATTTGTCATTGGGATTAGTATAGGAGGCCGAACATCCATAATGGGATTTTGTTTTCAAATCCCATGTCAATGCCGTCAGCAACGACATAACTATTCGGCATCTTGGCAATCTGCCCAAAGCCTTTGCTTTTGCCCCCGACTTCAAACAAATACTGCTTGTCAGCCACAATGTCTCCTTTCTCAGGCATGGCTATCTTGTGTCCCTTCGCCAACATGGAGGCGCAGAACGTCTCGCGCATTGTACCTGTATCTGCATTAGGAGACAAAGCATACATCAGGTTTGTGTTGTTGAACAAAATCTTCTCCGGCTTATTGACTTGTTCCCAGCCCTCGTCAGAAGCATACAAGCGACGTATTAAGGCTGCTTGATCCAATAGTTCAATCAATTTAAGCAGTACATTACGTGAAGCATTCAATGATTTGCCCAAAGCTGAGATGTTCAGCGTGTACGGATTTTGTTGTGCCAAGGCAGCCAGCAGGGGCTTGATTTTATAGACCGATTCGTGTTCCAGGTTGGAGACTGCAGGAAGCTCGTTAAAGATAATAGTGTCTATCACTTGGCTTAATCGTTCTCCAAAGCTCAAGGACTCATCGCGATAGAACGGATAATACCCTTCCTTGATATAACGCTCAAAATGCAGTAACACTTTGATGTTCTGCTTTAAGGTGATATCACGACTGATAGCCTCATGATTCTTCACTAGTTCCTCTAATGACACAGGCGGCAAATCCGCCACACCTTCCAACTTGAGATACTCTCGAAAACTCATGCCACACATGGTATAAACGCGGCAACGGCGGGACAAATCATACATCTGATGGATGATGTCCAAAGCGTTACTTCCGGTTACTACCACATGTAACGTGGGATAACCATCGTAGATGTTTTTGAGCTCTTGCGCCCAATTGCCGTACTTGTGTATCTCGTCCAAAAACAGATGCGTTATATCATGCGTATATGCATATTCCGCCAAGTCCAGAAGCTTGTGGGAGGCAAACCAAAAATGCTCCACAGAACAATACAGCGCTTTGCTTTTGTCGGGAAAAGTACGCAAGATATGCTGCATCAGCATGGTCGTTTTGCCGGAACCTTTCGGCCCGCGGATAAGAATCAATTGGTTCTTCCAATTAATCTCATCATACAAATAACGCATCTGCGTAAACTCGGAATAACGCTCCAATAACCGATAATAGAAATTGATTAATTGCTCCATGTTTTTTACTTTGTAAGGGTTAATAGCTATAGTATTTTGTGCTTTCAAAAGTTAATACACAAGTGCATATTTTACTTTCAAAAGTTAAAAATTGGCACAAAAGTACTGCTTTTTTTTGATATATGCAAGTTTTTTGAGGAAAAAATGCTCAAATAACTAAAAAATATTTATACAAGCGGCATGGTATGGCGGGCAATGGACGACGTAAGAAGAAACGCGGCACTAAAGTACAGCGAACGGAACGAAGAGAGAAAAACCGCCACGCGATGATGCATGGCGGTTGGGACGGGATACAATCCCTGACAATTGACATACGTTATTTTACTTCTTGACCGGTGAGGGGCAGCGCGGAGAGGAAGCGGCAATTCGATTTTGTCCGCTTCTTATTTTACATCGTGCACAAGACGGACAGATTGTCCCCAAGAGCGATCGACACCACTTTCCTCTGAGAAATAACTTTTATAAAAGAATATTTCGCACGCATAACTATCGCCATTATGCGGCGTTGATGTCCAATAATACCCATTTTCATTGTAATAGATGATGCCTTTGTTTCCACGTTCGCCAGCTGCAGGTAAAAACACAGCTCCGGCTTTTTCCATAACACTCCATTCTTCTATGGTATAAACATTGTCATAGAAATGATTGCCTTTTTTGTTATCAAAATATGCAGTTTCTGATTTGTCCATATCTACCGATGTCCCTGCTAAAAATGCAGCATCTGCGGGAATATTCCAGTTATCGGGAAGCAAAATAACTCCATTTATTTCATTTATTCGACCTAATCCGAATAGTTTTTCCGCATTTTTACGAGTAAAACAGAGATATATCCATTCGCTTCTAGATAGAGTACGCCACAGATTTTCTTTATTACCTCCGTTGGAGATTTTATTAACTCCCCAATCTGTAAAAACACTATAGTCTGAGTATGATTTAGATGCATTAGTCGGGTTGTCTCCGGTTCCCCATCCAAATAAATCTATCCAATCAATGTTTCCTTCGGAAATGTAATTATTCGCACTTCCTAAACAATCAAACTGATGTTCTGCAAAGCGCCAAGTTTTTGTTTCTCCTAAGTACTGCAGATTTCCTTGTGAGAATTGAATCTTACGATTTTCACCAATAGAGAATTTCCCTGGCAGCATACCTGCTATCGTCTCTGTGCTTTCTTGTGGTGTGGAATCTGGAGTAACTTCATTTGATTCTTTCTCGCAACTTCCTAACATTAAACATGCGAGGCACAGTACAGCCATTGATAAGTGCTTTGTTTTCATATCATTATATTATTATTATTTGCCTACTCTTTATTGGATTTTCGGCTTCTTCCATTAGTTAGTAGTTATCTGATTTATTAGCACACGAAAAACGTGAGACTTGTTTGCTTCAATCTGGAGTTTCGAGGATTCTGGACTACCATCTTTTACCAAATATCTACAGAACAAGACTCACGCGTACACGTGAGCAAAAGCCTTGTCCTTGGTAAAAGAATTTCAAAAGTGTCCAGTTTTCGAAACTCCAAGTATTAGCTTAGTGCTTTATTATTTTATATACATCTGCGCAACGCTTTGCGCTGAGATCGGTCAAGCTTGGCCGATACATTCCGATTTTTTACGCTGTCAGAGCCAGCGCCCTTTGTTTTAACGTCCTTAAGAGTGGACGAAATCAATTCTGCCTGCAAAATTACTACATTTTTTCGACATATGCAAGAAAATGATTAAAAAAGTGCAAGGCGGGGATTAGAGTTCGACGAGCTCGCCTTTGGTGGGGACGGAGACATTGGAGAAGCCGGCGTCCTCGAGGTGCGATTTATAGGTTTCTGCGGCGGTTTCTTCGCCATGAACCACAAAGACGCGTTTCACCTGATTCACCTGGAGGCTGCGCGTGATATAATCTATCATCTCCTTATAATCGCCGTGTCCGGAGAAGCCTTCAATCTTCGTTATCTGCGCCTTGATACGCCGGTCGAGACCGAAGATAGAAATCCATTGTAGGCCAGGTTGCTGGATACGCGCACCGAGTGTGGTAGGTTCGCAATAACCGACAATAAGAATGGTACACCGCGGGTCAGAGATATGGTTGGCTACGTGGTGTTTGATACGTCCGGCTTCCAACATACCGCTGGCAGAGATGATGATACAGGGTTCTTCCTTATGGTTCAGCGCCTTGGATTCGCGGATATCCGTGATATAGCGGAGGGTATTGAATCCAAAGGGGTCTGCATCAAACTGCATCGTATCGCGCACTTCGTCACTCAGTTCGTCCGGATACATACGGAAGATCTGGGTAGCGTTGGTACTCATCGGAGAGTCCACATACACGGGAATATGCGGCAAGCGACCGTCATTATAGAGTTGGTTGAGGACATATACAATCTCCTGGGTACGACCGACGGAGAAAGAAGGGATAAGGAGTTGTCCTTTACGATAGACGCAGGTATCTTCCACTACCCCAAGTAATTGCTCTTCGGTGACCAATTCTTCATCGTGGAGTCTGTCTCCGTAGGTCGATTCACAGATGAGGTAATCACACTGCGGGAAGAGTTGCGGCGGAGGAAGGATATGACAATGCTTACGGCCGATGTCGCCGGTGTAAGTGAGGCGTTTCCAACGCTTAACCGGCTGTTGGCTATTAGCTATTAGCCGTTGGCTGTCTTCTTCATATATCTCCAGCGAACAGATGGCACCACCGAGCATGTGGCCGGAGTTGGTGAAGGTCAGCAGTACGTCATCGAACAGACGGAAGCGACGGTCGTAACTATAGGTTACGAAATGCTTCATGGCCTTATTGACATCCTGCTGGTTATATAAGGGTTCGATGAAATACTTGGAGCCTTTCTCCTTATGCGGGTGTTGGCGATCCATCTTTTTATTGTACATGCGCACGTCCTGCTCCTGAATAAACGCCGTGTCTGTGAGCATGAGTGCACACAGGTCGCGCGTAGCGGGCGTACAATAGATATCCCCCTTGAAGCCTTTCTTGACGATATAAGGGATCAGACCGGAGTGGTCAATATGGGCATGAGAGAGGACAACGCAGTCCAATGTGGCAGGGTCAAAGCCCAAGTCGCGGTTTGCAGCATCGGTCTCCATTCCTTTACCTTGGTACATACCGCAGTCCAGCAGGATGGTATGCCCCGAATCGGTAGTAATCAGATGCTTACTACCCGTCACTTCCCGCGTAGCGCCGATAAATTGAATTTTCATGGTATCAGATAAATGTTATTGTCGTTGTCCAGAAGGCGAATAGGATGCGCCGTTGTGCTCTATGATCATGACGCCGTCCTTTATGACTTTACGGATGACGGATGACGAGGTGCGCGTGACAGATTCTATCGCTTCGTCATCTCTGCTCTTCGTCTTGAACGCACCGTCATCCTGATAAACCTGCTCGTTCAGGGTGTTTGTGCCGTGAATCGTATAGGAATATCCGGTGTTCGGGGTAAGGTTATCCATGGTGATGACGAAGTAATCGGTTGTATTCATAGTGGTATCCGCTTTATGGATAGCGGCAAAACGTTGATGCGAGATATCCAGCCCTTCCCCATCCACGATATACTGCGCAAAAAGATTATCTCCGGAATAGACATCGATGGTATATAAAACAACATCTTTAGCGGGCTTCCATTTAATCTCGGCAGAGGTGGACTTAAGCGATTCCACCACAGACGTTCCGCAATCTATGCCCACAATATTCTTGAAACATTCTTTCCACATGGAGGGGGATTGGTAGTCCACTACTTTCTTCTCCGGCACGTAAAGCGTCTCGATCTCTTGATAACTATACTCCTCAACCGGCAGATGAAGCGTATCAATCTTTGTACAGAACGAGGAAGAATCCATTAACAGAGGTACCACATCCGCGAGACAAGTGACTTCCGTCAGTTTGCTGCAATTTGCGAAAGCCAAGTTATAAATGGTTTGTACCCCTCCTGGAATAATGACCGATGTCAAGTTATCACACTCGAAGAAAGCC
>JAFVHA010000010.1 GCA_017478035.1 Paludibacteraceae bacterium
GATGTATTTATCATGAAAGTGAAGTATGAATGATGAAAAAAATGAAAAAAAAATTTGCATATGTCATTTTATTTTTGTACCTTTGCAGCCGAAATGAAAACGATCCGATTTATCCTTTCCGTCTTATGTATCGCTGCGGGTCTGTATGCACATGCCGAAGCGTATACGATTGAGACCATTCCCTCTCCCAAGGAGGAGGGGCAGCACTTCTATGTTTCCAACCCCGATGGTGTTCTTTCCGCCGAAACGGAATCATACCTCAATGAGATCGCCACCAATCTTGACAAGAGCACCGAGGTCGAGATGGCAATCGTCGCTATCAACACCTGGGACGAGCAGGAATACAGCAGTACGTATAGTTTTGCATTGCGTCTATTTAATTACTGGGGCATTGGAAAAGCGGACAAGAACACAGGCGTACTTGTCTTGCTCGCCGTCGAAGACCGCGATATACAAATCATCACCGGTAAAGGCATAGAGGGAATTCTCACCGATGCCGAATGCGGCTATATCCTGGATGACAACCTTTCCTATCTAAGCGATAACGATTGGGATGGCGGTATGAGCCATATCTGCAACGACATAGCCAACTACCTCATGGAAGACGAAAACCGATCTGAACTGCTTTTAGGATGGCATCCGGCAAGTACCGAGGATGGCTGGTTGCTTGCAGGCTACTTTATGCTGGGATTCATTATCATGATTGTGTTAGCACTCGTTACCTATAAGAAATGGCAAGGCGAGCCGGGTCAGTCCGGACCGGAGATCCGTAAAAAAGGCGATGATGTACAGGGCTGCGCAGGCTGCCTGATGTTCATTTTCCCCATCCCGCTCCTCTTCTATTATATCTATCATCGCATTGCCGGCAGGCATCTCCAGACCATACCTATCGTATGTAAGAAATGCGGCACGACAATGGTGATGATTCCAAAGAAACAACTCACACCTCTTTTGACCAAACAGCAACAGACAGAGCAGAAACTGGACGCTCGTACTTTTGATAAATGGCATTGCCCGCATTGCGGCGAAGAAGAACTGCTTACGCATAAGGGTATCTACTATACGCGCTACGATGTATGTTCCGAGTGCGGTGCGAGAGCCGGCAAATTGATACGCAACGCGGTCGTCAAACATCCTACCTACTATCAAACAGGTGAGCAGAAGAACTTCTATAAATGCGAGTGTTGCGGCAAGGAATGGACAAGTCTCGTAACTCTCCGTAAACTCGAGCGTTCATATAGTTCCAGTTCATCAAGCAGCAGTTCATGGGGAGGCGGTGGAGGCAGTAGCAGATCCTCCGGTTCCTGGGGCGGAGGCAGTTCCTCCGGCGGCGGTGCAGGAAGACATTTCTAAAAGCAAGTCAATAAAAAAAATATATGTTATGAAAAAAAGTACTTTATCAACCATTATTGTTATTGCCGTTATCGGCATGTTGGTAGCATGGTGCGTCGGTCGTTACAATGCCATGGTGACCATGCAAGAGAATGTAGAAAACGCCTGGGGACAAGTTGAAAACCAGTACCAACGTCGTCTGGATCTTATCCCGAACCTTGTTAAGACCGTCAAGGAAGCCGGTATACGTGAGCACGAGAACCTCGTAGACGCAATCGAAGCCCGCGCAAAAGCCACCCAGATGAACATCAACGCCAACAATCTGACGGACGAGAACCTTGCAGCTTTCCAAAATGCACAGGGAGAACTCAGTCAAGCCTTGAACCGATTGATGGTAGTTGTGGAGAGTTATCCCGAGTTGAAAACCAACCAGAACTTCCTTGCGCTCATGGACCAGTTGGAGGGGACCGAGAACCGTATTACCTACGCCCGTAACCTCTTCAACGACTCCGCCAAAGAATACAACGCTTACATTCGCCGTTTCCCTGCCAACCTCATCGCAGGCATGTTCAATTTTGAGCGTAAACCGTACTTCAAAGCGGAAGAGGGTGCAGAAAAAGCTCCGTCTGTAGATTTCTAATCCGGTTTTTGACCAATAATTAAAGATAAACAACCCCAAATTTTTTACTTATGAAACATGTAAAGCTTTTTGCGTTATGCCTCATGATGGCTTGCGCTTGGCCCGCATTTGCGCAGTTTGGTGCTATCAAAGGAGCAATCAATCAGATAGCTTCACAAACGCAGCAATCGCAGCAAAACAAGCAGGTTCAGAACAACCAGTCGCCACAAAAAGCCAGTGGTAAGATTTATTACGTGAGCAACAGCGGAGGTGCCCGTGCAGACGGTCTGAGTGCTGCCACGCCGAAAAAGGACATCCAAGCCGTACTCAACCTTATTCGCGACAACAACGAGGACGGGGCCACTATCCGCGTATGCGAAGGCAACTACCTCGGCTACATGAACTCCGGCTACATCGAGATTTACAACTGGATTACGCTCGAAGGTGGATGGAACAGTGATTTCACCCAGCGTGACCCTCTCAAGTACATCACTCGCATGGAGCCCACACAGGAACAACTCGGTTCTAACGGCAGCAAAGGCGTTATCCAGACCAACAAAGTATTGGACGACGTAATGGCCAAAAAACCTAAAGGCACCCTTATTATTGACGGTATCTTCATCAACTTGGGTCTGGAGAATTTCTACATGCCCAATGACCCGAGCGACCCGCGTAACGGATGCCCCTCCAAGGCGTTCGAGACCGGTCGTATGGTTGACGCTACTCCTCCTCAAGTACACCACCAGATGTTCCACTCCGATGGCTGGATTGCCGGAAACGTCATCATCCGGAATTGCGTCTTCGCCAACGGTGTGTATTTCGCTCTGCAATTCGGTTCCCGCTGCGGAGAGGTTGAAATCTGTAACAATATCTTCATCTCCAATCGCTACAGTGCTTGCCGCATTGACGGTGGTGACAAGGACGGTATGGCTTCCCACGTGAACTTCCATCATAACACCGTAGCATTCGCTTGGTGCCGTGATAAAGAAATGGCAGATATGGGCTACGGCTACGAATGTATGACGAAGGTTAACTGCGACATTCACCATAATATCTTCGCATGCAACAACTATGCAGCTATCGCCCGTACGCACGTTATGAGCGGTCCGGATAAGGTGATTGAGGCAAGACGCAAAACGAATATCTATGATAACGCATTCTTCATGAATGCAGCCGATCTGCAGTTACCTCCTACCGGCGGCGGTAAATGGACCAATGTCAAGGTAGAGCAGTTCGAAGACCTCGACGAGAGCATCATCCCGAAGGTAGAAGGTAACTTCGAACTCAAAGAGGGTGACTCGTTTATCTCTGCGCTCGACCAAGACTATCTCAAAGGCTTTGCAAACCTGAAGATTGTTAGCAGTAGTTCCTTCAACCCGAACTCTGCCGCTAACCAGTTCCGTTCGGCGATGGGCATGAATATGCAAGGCTCCGAGACCATACGTGTGTCCATGTTCGGAAACCGCTATAACTTCGATAAAGCACTCAAATTATTCGGTGCAAAAGCCGGATATGGTGCTCAGAAGCCATAAAATCACAGATTTTTATGAAAAAGAATGGCATATGCTTGCATATGTCATTTTTTTTTTGTACCTTTGCGCGATTTTTGTGCGCAAAAGGCACGATTATTGTAAATAGGGTGTTGAAAATTCGTTTTTTAATATATAAACAACAATGAGAAAAGGTATTTTATTTTTAGTGGTAGCTGCGATGAACATCGCTGCTTATGCTCAAAAACCGCTCATGACCATCAATGGCAAACCGGTCAGTGCGGAGGAGTTCCTGTACATTTATGAGAAGAACAATCAGGCGGGCGCTATCGATCCCAAGACGATGGACGAGTACCTGGATATGTTCATCAACTTCAAACTCAAAGTAACGGAGGCCGAGTCACAAGGAATCGACACAACAGAGGCATTCAAGAATGAACTGAAAGGTTATCGTGCGCAAGCTACACCGAAGTACCTGCAGGACGAGGCTGCCATGGACAGCCTGATTGAAATGAGTTGGCGTCATCTGGCGAAAGACCGCCGCGCAGCGCATATCGCTATCCAATGTCCTGCTACAGCAGACAGCGCCGCACAAGCAGAAGCTCTTGCCAAAATTAACGAAGCCTTCGAGCGCGTCACCATCGGCAAGATGAAAGTGGAGAGAAAGAAAGTAAAAGGCAAATGGCAAGACATCGAAAAACGTCAACCTAAAGAGGCTTTTGATGTCGTAGCACGCGAATTAAGTACCGACCCGAGTGTGCAAGAAACCGGTGGTGAGTTGGGTTGGATCACTCCTTTCCGCTATGTGTATCCTCTCGAGGAAGCGGTCTATAACACCCCTATTGACAGCATCAGTGCGCCGTTCCGCACCCAATATGGATGGCATATCGTATTGGTTGAGGAAGAGCGTGACCACCGCGAAGTCAAAGCCAGCCATATTATGAAGATGGTGCCTGCTGACAGCCTCAACGATGTGAAGAAAGCGCAAATGGACAGCATCGCCCGCATCCTAAATAAGGAGAACTTCGCAGATGTTGCAAAAGCAGAGTCGGAAGATCGCGGCAGTAGCGCACGCGGCGGTGAACTGGGATGGTTTGGAAAAGGCATGATGGTCAAACCGTTTGAAGAAGCGGCATTCAGCCTCAAGGAAGGTGAGATCAGTGCGCCGTTCCGCACCCAATACGGATGGCATATCATCCTCAAAGAAAGTGAACGCGGCATTCAACCGCTCGATTCCATGCGTGCTCAGATTCAACGTCAAGTAGCACGCGATGAGCGCGCAAAGGAGGCCGACAAGAGCTTCATCCGCAAGACCCGCGCTGAATATAACCTGCCCGCAGATATGAGCGATGAGGAGGTGAAAGATTATGCGGATAAACATCTGGAAGAAAAATATGCAGACCTCAAAAACCTGGTACAAGAGTATCATGACGGTATCCTTCTCTTTGAGGTATCTCTCCGGGAAGTATGGGACAAAGCCGCTAAAGACACTGCCGGCTTGGAGGCATTCTTCAAAGCCAACTACAAGACCAAATACAAAAACGCCTGGTATTCTCCTCATTATAAAGGTTATCTGCTTCAGGCAAAGGATAAGAACAGCGCCAAGGCTGCCAAAGCCATTATTAAGAGTGCTCATCCGGATTCTGTGAAGAGCTATATTGCTCATCGTGTTAATTGCGACAGTGTTCCGTATGTCAAGGTGCAACACGGTCTTTGGGAGAAAGGAAGCAACGCCATGGTGGACTATTACGGTCTCAAAGTAAAAGGCGCTTCGTATATCTCCAGCGGAGAGTTCCCCATTATCGAGTGCATAGGCAAGACTCTCAAAGCACCTGCCAGTTGGGAGGATATTAAAGGCGAGGTTGTAACCGACTATCAGGATTGGTTAGAAGCAGAGTGGATCAAGACCCTGCGCGCCAAGTATCCGGTAGTCTTGGACGAAGAAGTTTGGAATAGCATCAGGAAGTAAGGTGAACAGATATCGGTTATCGGTTGTCGTACTGCTGAGTGCAGCGTTGTTAGTACTCAGTCATGTGTTTGTCGTTCGTTGGGATATGACGGACGACAGACATTATAGTATGAGCGAAGCTTCCAAAACACTGCTTCGTCAAACCGATGCACCGATTGAAGTGACTTTGTTTCTGGATGGCGACCTCAATGCCGGTTTTCGGAGACTTAAGAAAGCGACTGAAGAGACGATTGAGGAATTGGGTGTATATGCCCGAATCACAAATCATAAATCGCATATCACAAATGGAGTTGCAGACTCCTTAGGTCTCACCCCGACCATTATTCATGAGCGCACGCAAAACGGCAAGACCGCACAAACGACGGTTTATCCCTACGCGCTGATGCGTTACAAGGGGCGCAAAGCCGTGGTGACCTTGCTCAAGAACACCCGCGGTCTCAGCGGAGAGGAAAACCTCAATGCCAGTATCGAGCAATTGGAGTTTGCCTTCATGGAGGCTCTCCATCTGTTAGTACAGTCTCAAACGCCACGTGTGGCCATCATTGAAGGACATGGAGAACCCGATGAAGCGCACACCTACGACCTCATGACCGCACTCAGTAAGTATTTCCAAGTAGATAGAGGGACTATCGGAGTACAGAACACAGACCGCTCCGCTGACAGAGTACAGACTACTAATGCGCATATCCTCGATGGTTACAAAGCCATCATCATTGCTGCGCCGCACACTGCCTTCTCTGACGAAGAGCGCTTTGTGATTGACCAGTATATCATGCGCGGTGGAACAGTCCTTTGGGTGATGGATGGTGTACAATTCAGCGACAAAGTGCTGCAGAGCGAAGGATTCACCCCTATTCTGCCTTTGGATTTGGGACTGACGGAGATGCTTTTCCGTTACGGTATTCGCATTAATCCGGCGCTGGTACAGGATATCCAATGTCTGCCGATTCCGGTAAACGTAAGTTCCGACCCACAGCAACCGAATTTCCAACCCCTGCCGTGGACATATGCTCCCTTACTGCTAACCAGTCAAGGCAGCCCTATTACTCGCAATTTGGGACAAGTGATGAGTACCTTCGTTTCTCCCATTGATGCCGTAGGCGGAGAAGACGGCATTGAGAAACGTATACTATTGGCAACCAGTACCGCCAGCAAAGTAACTGCCACACCGGGAGAAGTCAATCTCAGCGACATGAACCCCGATGTAAAAATGTTCCAATACCAATATGTTCCGGTGGCCGTGTCGTTGGAAGGTTGTTTCCAGAGTGCTTATGCGCACCGGATGGTGCCGGAAGGAGTTGAGACCGATGAACCGATTCGTAAAACCGGCATCAAAACCAGACAGGTGGTTATCGGTAGCGGCAGCGTCATCATCAACGAGGTGCAGAAAGGACAAGCCCTGCCAATGGGCTACGATCGGTACAGCGGCATGCAATTCTCCAATCGGGATATGATTGTGAACAGTGTACTTTGGATGACTGATGCCGAAGGACTCATCGGATTGCGTGAGAAAAGCGTCGCGTTACGTTTACTCAACGACCGGCGGGCTCATGAAGAGCGAACCAAAGTGCAGCTGATAAGTACCATCAGTCCTATCGCCATCCTTGCGCTGATAGGAGGTTTAGTGACAATAGTGAGAAAACGAAAATATGAGAAATAAATTAGTTATAGTCTTTGTTCTTTGTGCATTATCCCTTTGCACATCGCTTGTTGCCCAGGAATTACTCAACTGGCCGATTGATACGGTGAAGGGCGAAGAAGTGTACCGTTACAAAGTAGAGAAAAGTATCGGTTTATACCGTGTGGGGGTTAATTTTAACGTCACGCAAGCCGATATCATTCGCTTGAACCCGCAATTAAACGAGCGGGGTCTTCATTACGGTGAAATCATTCTCATCCCCACCGGCAGACCTGTTGTGAAACCATCCAAAGTGGAGCAACCCAAAGCAGAGGAGCCGAAAAAAGTAGAGGAACCGAAAAAAGTGGAAGAACCGAAAGTGGAGGAAGTGAAAATAGTGCGTTCCGATACGGTGACATTGCCTCAAGACAGCGTTGTAGAGGTTTCGGATACCATTATTGCCTTACCGGACACGTCGACCGATAACAGAGAGCTCATCGAATTGGCTCTTATGTTACCTTTTGAGAGCAAGCATACTAAACGCAGCAACAATGCCGATCGCATGTTAGAATTCTACCAAGGCGTGTTGTTGGCGTTGAAAGACATGCAGAATGACAGCGTCCGTTTCCGGCTTCGCGTATATGATACGGAGCGCAGCGAGCGACGCGTGATTGCGCTATGCGACAGCACTGAATTGGATAACGTCAAAGGTGTTCTGGGACTCGTATATCCTATCCAAATAGAGCGAATGGCTACATGGTGTGCCGATCGTCGGGTACCCCTTATCTTACCTTTCAGTTCGGATGACCGAATGGAAGACAAACCCTATGTGCTCCAGTTCAATTCCAATGACCAACAACAGGCCGATAGTCTCTGCGCCTGGATAGAGCAACGCGATGTTCATTGCGTAGCGGTAGAAGTGCGTGAAGCCGATATGACCAATTATGCCCGCACGATGCGCAAACGCATGCAGGCTCATCGTATCCGTTATTCTGCTATGCCTTTGCGTGATCTTATTAACGACACCGCAGATTATGTATTAGACCGCGAAAAAGAGAATATTATCTTGCTGCACAGCGATCGGTACCAACATATTCGGATGCTGATTCCTCATCTTGAGAAACTGCAAAGTGACGGATATCGTATTCGCATCATCAGTCAATATTCGTGGTTAAAAGAAGAGCTTGATATCCCGCAAGTATATACTTCCCTCTTTACTTCCGAGGCTTCCCGTGACGATTATGAATCACAATGGGGCACCTATTTCAATACGGAGCACGTAAGTGTCACGCCGCGTTACGACTTGTTGGGCTATGATTTAACGCAAACGCTCGTGGCTTGGCTGCGCGGAGAGAAAGAACACAAAGGTGTGCAATCCAATATACGCTGGGAACAAGCCGGTGAAGGCGGTTGGCAGAACTGCGGAATCAAGGTGCAAGTTGAAAAATGAAAACCGTAAAGTGTTTACATAGTAAATGGCTGCGAGGATGGATAATCCTTTCTTTCCTTATTCTTCATTTTTCATCAACTTTTGCCCAACCCCGTCTTCTCATTCCGAAACATTGGGTCGGACTCCATGGCGGCGTATCCGCCAGTTCTGTAGATTATACTCCGGTGGTCTCTAATATGACACCCATCAACAAAGCGTGTGTATTGGGCGGAAACGGCGGGTTCGTCTTTCGATATGCCGGACATAAATATTGCGCACTGCAATTGGAATTGAATTATCTGCACCGTGGCTGGGCGGAACATAACGACACCATTGGTAACTATAGTCGAAACTTACATTACATCGAAATTCCGATGATGATGCATCTCAATTTCGGAAGCGATAAATGCCGGTGGTTCCTGAATGCCGGTCCGCAAGTAGGTTACTGTATCAAAGACGAAGGTAATCACGGCACGTTGGTAAACGGCACAGGACAAGCAGAGTACAACCCCATTAAGAATCGTGTAGATTGGGGAATTATTGTCGGGACAGGTGTGTATTTCGTCACTAAAAAAGCCGGTTTATACCAATTGGAGGTACGTTTTGATTACTCCTTCGGCGGTATTTTCGGTACCACTCTTACAGACCATTTCAACACGGCTTCACCAATGGACTTAAGTCTGAATGTAGCATGGCTTATGCCTGTGCAAGCCAAACACAAAGTAAAAAAGGAAAAAACAAAAGAATATGAAAACAAATTACCAAGTACGCTACGCGTCGAATCCGACGGACGCAAAGAGTTATGACACGACTCGTCTGCGCAAGGACTTCCTCATCGAGAAGTTGTTTGCAGCCAATGAAATCAACATGGTTTATTCGATGTACGACCGCATGATTGTGGGCGGCGCCATGCCGGTAGGCGAAACATTATTGCTTGAAGCCATTGACCCGCTGAAAGCGCCTTATTTCCTTACCCGACGTGAGATGGGTATCTTCAATGTAGGCGGTAAGGGACGCGTGATTGCCGGTAACGAGGTGTTTGAATTGGATTATAAAGAGGCACTCTACTTAGGTCGCGGAGACCGTGAGGTGAAGTTCGAGAGCCTTGATGCCAACAAACCGGCCCTATTCTATTTCAACTCGACAACCGCTCATTGCGCGTATCCCGACAAGAAAGTGACGAAAGCAGATGCTGTCGTAGCACACATGGGAAGTCTGGAGATGAGTAACGAACGCGACATCAACAAGATGCTTGTCAACCAAGTGCTGCCGACTTGTCAGCTGCAAATGGGTATGACGGAATTGGCTCCTGGCAGCGTTTGGAATACCATGCCGGCGCACGTACATAGCCGTCGTATGGAGGCCTATTTCTATTTCGAGGTACCAGAAGACCAAGCCGTTTGTCATTTCATGGGCGAAGTAGAAGAGACCCGTCATATCTGGATGAAAGGCAATCAGGCCGTACTGTCGCCGGAGTGGTCGATTCACTCGGCTGCCGCTACGCATAACTACACCTTCATATGGGGTATGGGCGGCGAGAACCTCGATTACGGAGATCAGGATTTCAGTAAAATAACAGACCTGAAGTAGTTGAAAGTTTAGAGTTGAAAGTTATGAAGAGTTTATTTAGTTTGGAAGGCAAGAACGCCTGGGTGACAGGCGGTTGTTACGGAATAGGTTTTGCAATTGCAAAGGCTTTCGCACAAGCCGGCGCCAGTCATATCATCTTCAATGCTCGCAGCCAAGAGGCGATTGACAAGGCCTATGAGTTATACCACGCGGAAGGCATCGAGAACGCACATGGCTATGTATGCGACGTAACGGATGAGAAGGCTATAAAGGCTCTCGTGGAGCAGATTCACAAGGAAGTCGGACAGATTGACATCCTTGTGAACAACGCAGGAATTATCAAACGCATCCCTATGCACGAGATGAAACGCGAGGAGTTCCAGCAAGTGATTGATATTGACCTGGTGGCTCCATACATCGTCAGCGCAGCAGTACTGCCGGAGATGATGGAACGACGCGAGGGTAAGATTATTAATATCTGCTCGATGATGAGTGAGTTAGGGCGCGAGACGGTCAGCGCCTACGCTGCTGCCAAAGGCGGTTTGAAAATGCTGACACGTAACATTTGTTCGGAATACGGCGAGTACAATATCCAATGTAACGGTCTCGGCCCGGGATATATTGCAACGCCTCAAACCGCGCCGCTCCGTGAGCCGCAGGCAGATGGCAGCAAACATCCGTTCGATGCGTTTATCTGCGCCAAGACACCTGCAGGACGTTGGTTGGAAGCGGACGAGTTAGGAGCACCGGCCGTGTTCCTGGCAAGTCACGCGAGCGATGCAGTGAACGGACAGATACTATATGTAGATGGCGGTATTTTGGCTTATATCGGCCGCCAGCCCAAGTAAAAATGTTTTAAATCAGAAGCGTTTTAGATAGGTCTTTACCTCGTATCGCTCTGGTGATTACCTCGTGATTATCTCGACAATGAAAAAAGTTCTATTTTTCCTAATGGCCCTGTTGAGTCTGACGGCTTGTCAAAAGCAAGCCGTGCAACCCAAAGTGTATGGTCGCTATGTTCCTGAGCGCAAGGATGACTTCGCATGGGAAAACGAGTACGCCGCTTTTCGTATGTACGGACCGGCATTGCGTCCGGAGAACCCCTCAAACGGGGTGGACCTTTGGTTGAAAGCAAGTCCGGAACTGGTGGTAGATAGTTTTTACTACCGTGAGCATGTGTTGGGTTTGCCTTATCATATCAATTACGGCAAAGGGCTGGATTGCTATAAGGTCGGTCATACCTGCGGTGCCGGCGGATTAGTGGTCATTGCCGACAACAAGACATGGATTGGCGGTCCTTATGACCGATGGGAGATTATAGAGCAGACACCAGAGAAGTTTGTTTTTCGTCTCGAATATGACAGCCTGCAAGTAGGCGAATCCATCCTCCAGGAGTCTATCACGATAACTGCACAATCCGGCGATCCACTCAACCGTGCGGAGGTAGTATTAACGAGCCGAGAGGAACTCTCTCCGTGCGAAGCTATTAACGCTCAACTGCTCGTCGGTGGCGGCATCTATCTGCATGATACGATTGATCAGGTGACAATCATCGAGGACGGAGTCGTGTATGAAGAGGACGCATTGAGTGACAAGACTGCGGCGCAGATGAACTACGATTATAATGGCAGCACCACACAAGGACGTATACGCATCACCGTTCATACCCCGGATGCAACAGTTAAAGAGGTTAGAGACGGCAACCTGATAGCGGTTAAGCCTTATACGATTGGAGATACATTAACCTATTATTTCGGAGCCACTTGGAGTGAGTGGAAAGAATAAATGACGTATTTGATTATTCGGTTTTCAACGATTGGTAACGTGGCGATGACAGTTCCTGTTGTGGCCTCGTTAAGTCGTCATTATCCGAATGATCATTTCATCGTTGCGAGCAAGAAAGATCTGAGCGCGATGTTTGCCATGATGCCGAATGTAACGTACCACGAGGTGGATAATCATCTGGACTGGCATGGGGTGTTTGACCTTTGGAAAGAGTTGCGAGACCAAGTGGATGCGGTTATTGATCTCCAAAACGTTCGCCGCACACGCGTGTTTGATTTCCTGATGCGCTTGAGCGGCAAACGGGTGACTCGTATTCGCTACGGACGCATACGCAAGCATCTCATCACTGTTTGGGGTATCGGGCATAAGCAATTAAGGACGGAGTTTGACCGCTATCGCAAAACGTTCCGCCGCGCCGGATTGGATACGGATACGGAGTTCACTGCTTTACCCGTCAATAAAACAGCCGCAAAGGAAGTGAAGAATTTATTCGGCGATAAAAACGGGAAATGGATTGGCGTGGCGCCTTTTGCCAAATCACGTTCAAACATGCTTCCGTATCGTGTCACAAAAGATATTATCGAAACGCTGAGCAAAGACGAACATACCCATGTGTTCCTTTTCGGTGCCGGTACTATCGAATGTGAAATGTTACGTCAATGGGCAACTGTTTTTCCTCGCACAACAAGTGTGGCAGGCATCATTCCCTTAGCGCAGGAATTGGAATTGATGCGTCAATTGGACGCCATGATATGTATGGACAGTGCGAACCAGCATCTATCCGGTCTGGTGGGCTTGCGAGCTATCAGCGTATGGTGTGCCACGCACCCGATGATTGGTTTTGCGGGATGGAAACAAAACCCGAAAGATGTTATCCAACGCAACGACTTAAGGTGTCGTCCCTGTTCCTGCCATGGAACCAATCATTGCCGGTATGGTAATTATGCCTGCCGCGATATCAATTCAGAAACAATAATACAACGATTATATGAGTAAAATCATTTCATTAGCAAACCAAAAAGGAGGCGTCGGAAAAACGACCACCTCCATCAACTTAGCTGCCGCGTTGGCTCGTATAGGCAAACGTGTGCTTCTCATCGATGCCGACCCGCAGGCCAATACATCGTCGGGTCTCGGCGTGGAGATTCGTGAATTGAATACCACTATTTATGAGTGTCTGGTCAACGGTGTTGATCCGCACAGCGCAGTAGTGGAAACCAATACCAAGAACCTGTACCTTATCCCAAGCCATATCGATTTGGTAGGCGCAGAGATTGAGATGCTGAACATGGAGCATCGCGAGCAGTTACTCAAGAATATCTTGACCCAAGTGAGCGGAGAATATGATTATATTCTTATTGACTGCAGCCCGTCCTTGGGACTGATTACCGTCAATGCTCTCACAGCCAGTGACAGTGTTATTATCCCGGTGCAATGTGAATTCTTTGCGCTTGAAGGTATTGCCAAACTGCTGAATACCATCAAGATCATCAAATCAAAACTGAATCCGGGACTGAAAGTGGAAGGCTTCTTACTGACCATGTTTGACAATCGTCTGCGTTTGAGCAATCAGGTATATGAAGAGGTTAAACGACATTTCGGCGATTTGGTATTCAACACCGTTATCGCGCGTAATGTGCGCTTGAGCGAAGCTCCCTCGCACGGCATGTCCGTTTTGGATTATGACCCGAGTTCGAAAGGAGCACAGCACTATACAGCCTTGGCTAATGAACTTATTAAACGACAAGAAGCATGAAAAAGATGACAGGACTTGGGCGAGGCTTGGATGCATTGATAGACACCTCGCATGTAGATACCAACGGAGGTAGTTCGATCTCCGAGATTGCCATAGATGCGATCGTAGCCAATCCGGACCAGCCCAGACGCACCTTTGATGAAGAGGCGCTGCAGGAATTGGCGGATTCGATTCGAGAACATGGAGTCATCTCCCCTATCACGTTGCGCGATAATGGAGACGGCAGTTACATGATTATTGCCGGAGAACGTCGTTTCAGAGCCAGCAAGATGGCGGGCTTGGAACGTATTCCGGCATATATCCGTACGGCCAAAGATGAGCAGGTGATGGAATGGGCTCTCATTGAGAATATCCAACGCGAAGACCTGGATGCCATTGAGATTGCATTGGCCTATCAACGTCTGATGGACGATTATAATCTCACTCAGGAGCGCATGTCCGAACGCGTGGGTAAGAAGCGCGCAACGGTGGCCAATTACCTCCGCCTGCTGAAACTGCCGGCTGAAATACAAGTAGGCATTAAGGAGAAAAAGATTGACATGGGTCATGCTCGGGCAATTCTGGCAACCCCTTCTGCTGAACGTCAATTGGCGCTCTATCAGCGTATCTTGCGTGAAGGGCTATCAGTACGTAAAGTGGAAGCGTTGGCGCAAGAGGACAAGAACGATAACAAGAAAAACAAAAAGGAAGG
This sequence comes from Paludibacteraceae bacterium, assembly GCA_017478035.1. GTDB lineage: Bacteria > Bacteroidota > Bacteroidia > Bacteroidales > Paludibacteraceae > Colicola. The sequence continues at coordinate 14,259 of JAFVHA010000010.1, forward strand.
AGACAACCCGTATTCAGAATTGGAAAAAGAACTGAGTCGGACAACCGGACTGAAAGTTAAAATACAATCAGACAAAGTCATCATCCGCTTTTCCAACGAAGAGGAACTGATTCAATTAGCCAATAAATTAGGTTGAGACACTGGTTATACATAGTGCTTTTGAGTTTCCCGATGGCGCTTTTTGCACATCAGGACACGATTTACTTCCATCCCGATACGACAACGGCGCAGGAGGAATACAAGTATTATGTTGACCTCAACCGACAGCCCGATGCCATCAAGGCAGTGTGGTTAGGCGCTATCTTCCCGGGCGCCGGACAGATGTATAACCGTTCCTATTGGAAATTGCCCATCGTGTATGGCGCATTCATGGGATGCGGATATGCCATCAGTTGGAATCATAATCGCTATAGCAGTTATAAAACCGCTTATATAGATTTATACAATGATAATCAAGCCGGAACGGTAAGCGAAGACCCGAGTAAGAGTTATATCGCGGTTATTCCTGAAGGCTATAATCTAGAAAGAGTCGGAGGCAAGGACCGTTGGCTCAACACACTCAAAAACCAGCAGAATATATACCGTCGTTATCGGGATTATTCGATATTGGCAACCGTTTTGGTGTACGCACTGAGTCTGATTGATGCCTATGTGGATGCGCAGTTATTTGACTATGACATCAGTCCGGACCTCACACTCAATGTAGAACCGCAAATTATTTTGGACCAACAGCGCCAGCAAAGCGCTGAATTAAAATTAGCAATTAGATTTTGAAAAAGATTCTGTTTATATTCACTTGCTGCATGGCTCTTATGATGCATGCGCAGGAAGCTGTGATCTCAGAGGTTGTCTCCGTTCCGGATAGTACAGCGATAGAGAGTCTCCCGTTGACGGATAGTATTCCTGTCGATAGTTTGATTTTGGAAGACACCATCGTCCCTATCGTGCCCTATTATACACAATGGGTGGATAGCGAACTAACGGATTTGGAGATGCGGGCACTTGACTGGAGTCTGCAATGGATAGACACCACGGATTGTATCGCCGTGCATGACACCACCACACTACCCGACTCTGTCTATAAAGCGCGGCTGCAAGCGATGCCTTGCGTTATCGAATTGCCATACAACGAGCGCGTAAGAGCTTTCATTCTCCGCTATGTCAAACGGAGTCCGAAGCAAGTCGGACGCATGTTACGAATGAGCGAGTATTATTTCCCTATCTTTGAAGAAGTATTAGGCAAATACGGCTTGCCCTACGAACTCAAATATGTGCCCATCATCGAATCAGCCCTCAACCCGGTTGCGCGTTCATATGTCGGAGCAGCAGGACTATGGCAGTTCATGCCCACCACGGGTAAACTCTTCGGATTGGAGATTAACTCATTAGTGGATGAACGAATGGATGTTCTCAAATCGACAGAAGCAGCTTGCCGTTTCCTTACGTCCATGTACAGCGTTTATCATGATTGGAACTTGGTCATCGCCGCATACAACTGCGGAAGCGGAAATGTCAACAAAGCCATCCGTCGCGCAGGTGGAAAGCGTGATTTCTGGTCTATATATCCGTTCTTACCCCGTGAGACGCGTAACTATGTACCGATTTTTATTGCTGCCAACTATGCAATGAACTATGGCGAAGAACATGGTATTTGCCGGGCGCCGGTGGAGAAAGCCATGCTCACGGATACCATATGCACCACAAAACGTTTGCATCTGCAACAAGTAAGTGATAACTTGGGAATTAAGATGGAGGAGTTGCGGCGACTGAATCCCCAGTACTCACGGGATATCTTGCCGGGAGGGAAGGAATATACACTATGTCTCCCTGCAGAGAAAGTGGGTTTGTTTATTGATCGGCAGGACACGATATTGGCGTACAAAGCGGATAGCCTCATTAATAACCGCCGTGCAGAGATTGACATGGCGAAAGTAACATCTATCACCGGTGCTTATCGCGTCAACGGCGTCACCTACTATACCATTAAGAATGGAGACAGCCTCAGCACAATTGCCAAGAAATTCCACTGTACCGTTAAGCAACTCAAACAATGGAACGGACTTACGAACGATAATATCCGGGCCGGCAAGAAACTGAAAATCTGCAAATAAACGTAAATGGCTGAAGAAAAGATATATTATTCGATTCGCGAAACGGAACAGGAGACCGGTATTTCGGCCGCCACTTTGCGGTATTGGGAGAAACAATTCGACGAACTCTCGCCCCGCAAGGACGGACATGGAAATCGCTATTATACACGGAAAGACCAAGAACTCGTCAAACGCATCAGATATATCCGTGATGAGCTGAAAATTACGCGAATAGAAGCCATTCGTAAAGAGTTAAAAAATAATGACAAGCGCTCTGATGAACGTCAAGCTGCGCTGGATATTCTGCTCCGCGTAAGAGCAGAACTATGTGAAATTCGCAAAATGATAAAACAATGAAGATAGAGTGGAAAAAATTAGCACCGTATTTGGTGGCAATTGTGGCGTTTTTTGCTTTTGCAATATTATACTGCAGTCCCGTGCTGGATGGCAAAGTGTTGCAAGCCGGTGATGTTAACACGTGGAAAGGAACCGCACAAGAGGCACGCGAGTTTTACAACACATATGGATATAGCCCATGGTGGACCAATTCGCAGTTTGGTGGAATGCCCACATATCAACTCACAGGAGTATTACCTTCATCAAAAATCAGAGGTGACATTGAAACTGTTACAAGATTAGGTTTTAGCGGAGAAATCGCAGCAGTAGGATTGATATTTGCGTACTTTTGCGGCTTTTTCTTAATGCTATTATGCTTTGGTATTAATCCTTGGTTGAGTATGATAGGAGCTTTTGCAATAGGTCTTAGCAGCTACTTCTTTATTATACTCCCTGCCGGCCATATGACAAAAGCTGCCGCACTTGGTTTGCTGGCACCTGTTATTGGTGGTGTATATGCCATATTGCAGAAGAAATATATATTGGGACTGCCGCTTGTTTTATTGTATGGCTTTATATGCATTACCCTGCATCCTCAAATGACCTATTACTTGTGCATGCTGATAGGTGTTATCGTACTCACAGCATTGTGTATAACAATCAAAAATCGCACTTGGAAGGATTTTGGTATACAAATAGGATGTCTTATTGTTTGCGTAGCATTGATTTTTGGCACCAAATATAGTTGGTGGCAGATGAATAATGAGTATGTAAAAGAAACCATGCGTGGCGGACATAGCGAACTAACCAAACCTACACAAGACGCGCCAGCAGAAGGTCTTGATATCAAATATGCAACCGATTGGAGCTATGGCATCGACGAAACCATGACGCTGCTCATCCCGAATTGGGAAGGCGGTGCAAGCGGGTATAACTTAGGGAAGGACTCGCATTTAAGCAAAGCCATGCGACAAAGAGGCGTTCCCAAGAAAGATGCAGAGCAATTCTGTAAAAGTGCCCCTACCTATCATGGAGAGAAGATGTTTACCAGCGGAGCCGTCTATGTAGGTGCTGTTATATGCTTCCTCTTTATGCTTGGACTTCTTATCGTTCCCGGTCCCTATAAATGGGCGCTGCTCTTCGCAACAATCATGTCTATCCTCTTGGCATGGGGCAAAAATTTCATGGGCCTGACAGAATTATTCTTCTATCATTTCCCAATGTACAATAAGTTCCGGGCGGTAGAGTCTATATTAGTAGTCGCTGAAATAACCATACCTTTGTTAGGCTTCCTGGGACTGCAAAAAATCTTCAAAGGCGAAGTGGAGTGGCCCAAACTGCGTAATAGTCTCTTTATTGCCGGAGGTGTAACGGCCGGCATATGCCTCATTGCTGCCCTCTTTGCCGGTGGTTTCGATATGACAAGCAGCTACGATGCACAATGGAAAAGCCAAATCCCGGATTGGCTCTACGAGGACATATTGGATCAACGTGTAGCCATGCTCAAAGCCGATGCTTGGCGCAGTCTGCTCTTCATTGTGCTGGGATTTGCCCTCACCTACTGGTACGCATGGAGTCAAACTAAAAATCAAAAATCACAAATCACAAATCCAATATTCTTCGCTGGCATCGCCGTGTTAATATTGGCAGACATGATTCCTGTTGACAAGCGCTTCTTTAACAACGATAATTTTGTTAAAGCTAAAGATAGCGAGGCCTATTTCAAGATACAACCATGGGAAGAACAGATTCTGCAAGACAAGAGTCTCGATTATCGTGTATTAAATCTCAATACCAATACCTTCAATGACTCGCGTACCAGTTATCGTCTCAAATCTATCGGAGGCTATTCTGCTGTCAAGTTGCGCCGCTATCAGGACCTCATCGATGAGCATATCAGTAAGATGAATTGGAATGTCATCAATATGCTCAATACCAAATATATCGTTACCCAACGAGGAGTGGTACAGAACCCGGATGCAATGGGTAATGCGTGGTTCGTGGATAATGTGCAGTTCGTCCCCACTCCCGATGACGAAAGTGCTGCGCTCAACACGTTAGACTTGCAAAAAACTGCTGTCGCGGATGAGAAATTCCGCGAAGTGCTAACATGTACAGGAATGCCAAGTGAGGGAGACGAGATAATAATGACGGGTTACAAACCAAATGAACTCACATACCAAGCCAACACAACGCAAGATCGTGTTGCTGTCTTCTCCGAAATTTACTACCCGCACGATTGGCATTTGTACATTGACGGCAACGAACAACCTCTCGGTCGCGTAAACTATATCCTCCGGGCCGCTGTCATTCCAGCAGGTGAACATACACTAAAAATGGAATTTGTCCCTAATGCCCTGCGGCTTGACCGATGGAGTTATGCTTGCTCAATGGTTTTACTGCTTATTGTTCTCGGAGCGATATCTTATCCGGTATGGAGAAAATATATTTCTTGGAAGAATCCGAAATAAGTGTCACGTCACATGAATACAAAAATAGCATTATTGATTATCTATAATCATCGGTACGATAAGAACATATCGCGCATCAATCAAATATACTCCAAACGATTCGAGCACGTATATCATATTGTACCCTTTTATGACGGAGAACAGGATAACGTAATTCCTGTATATGACAATTCCTTTCAGTTTCAAGGATATATATGTCAGGCATATCAGCACTTAAAAGATAAGGGTTTTACTCATTTTATCGCGGTTGCAGACGATATGGTTATAAACCCCACTTTAAACGCCTCAAATTTCTTTGAACTAACCGGAATTGATTATAATAGTTGTTTTACACACGAGTTAAAAGATAGTGTTACTCTTAACCGGAAATGGTGGCATACCAAAGATATTGTTCGTTTCTCTGTTTTTCATCGAGGGGTAGAAATCGACAATATCCTTCCATCTACGGAAGAAGCTCTACAAGCATTTTCTGCACATGGTTTTCAGACACGCCTAGTACCGGAATGGCCATATGGTAAATTACGCCGCCCTGTCAAAGAGTTCTTATTGCGTATACGCCGTATAATATGGTTTCGTATCTTCGGACAAGTATACTACCGATATCCGCTTATCGGAGGATATAGCGACATGATAGTTGTTCCTGCAGATGTAATGCCTCTGTTCTGCCAATACTGCGGAGCATTCGCTGCAACTCGATTATTTGTAGAAGTTGCTATTCCTACAGCTATGGTTTTATGCTCTCCGAAGGTCCAATCCATAGCAAATATAAAAATGAATCAGTCATTAATTCTTCCACGCGATAATAATAAGAATTTCCTGCCTGATTGCAATTTCTCTTATGAAAAATTAGTAAAGATATTCCCTGCTGATATGCTCTACATTCACCCCGTTAAACTATCCAAATGGAAATGAAACGAATTGCTATTATAGGAGCCGGTATTTCCGGATTAACCGTCGCACGACTGCTGCAAAAAGAGTACCGAGTTACCATCTATGAGGCTGCTGATACCGTTGGAGGATTAGTGCGCTGCGAAAGAATAAACGGCAATTTATTTCATGTATGTGGAGGCCATGTCTTTAACACCAAACATCAAGAGGTGTTAGATTGGTTTTGGCAACAGTTTGATAAAGAAAAAGAGTTCCATCTGGCTCAGCGCAATTCATCTATCTTCATGCCCAATGGGCAGGAAATACCTTATCCTATTGAGAATTATATTTATCTCTTGTCCCAAGAGACACAAGAGGCGGTCATTCACGATTTATTAGAACTCGCTCGAACGGAACAAGATAAGTACGACAACTTCGAAGAATTTCTGCAACGCCGCTTTGGTAATACACTATACAACCTCTACTTTAAGCCTTACAACGAGAAAATTTGGAGGAGAAGTTTGCAATCCGTACCCATTGATTGGTTAGAAGGTAAATTACCTATGCCACGTGTGGAGGAGATTCTATTCAATAATTTCAATCACGTTGCAGAAAAGCAGTTTGTGCATAGCAGTTTCTACTATGAGCAAAAGGATGGATCACAATTCTTGGTAAACCGATTGGCAGAAGGATTAGATATTCGTCTTTCATCCCCAATAGAGCGCCTTACTTATAATGGGAAAACTTGGTTTGTCAATGACGACCAATACGATGCCGTTGTGCTCTGTGGAAATATACGCCAATTGCCATCTATATTAGAAGGTATTGATATTCAACCTTGGATCAAACCTATCGAAAAATTGCAATATCACGGCACAACCACTGTCTTCTGCGAGATAGATGCGAATCCCTATTCATGGATATACTTACCCAGCGACCAATATCAAGCTCATCGCATCATTTGTACAGGTAATTTCTCCCCGTCCAATAATGCCGAAGGACACATGACCGGCACTATTGAGTTTACAGATGAGATAAGCGAAGAAGAAATAAAGCGCCAATTAGCATCTATTCCATTACATCCGCGCTACATAACCCATCACTACCATCCATACACGTATCCTATACAAGACAGAAATACGCGCGCTATGCTTCAATCATTCAAAAAAGAGATGGCTTCTCACCAACTCTTTATGACTGGTCGCTTTGTAGACTGGGAATATTATAACATGGATGTCGCTATGCTAGCCGCAATGCGGAC
>JAFVHA010000011.1 GCA_017478035.1 Paludibacteraceae bacterium
TTTTTAGAGAAAGAAGAAGCGATACTGAAAATGCTCAAAACCGTCTTTGACCCCGAGATTCCGGTGAACGTGTACGACCTCGGCCTCATCTACGGCATCGAACTCAAAGACGACGGAGTGTGCGACATCACCATGACGCTCACAGCCCCATCCTGCCCGGCAGGAGACTTCATCGTCGAAGACATACGTCAGAAAGTGGGCTCTGTGGACGGCATCAAGGACGTTAACGTCACCATCGTCTTCGAACCCGAATGGACCAAAGACATGATGTCCGAAGAAGCCAAGCTGGAACTCGGTTTCCTTTAAATCTATACTCTGTCAGCGAAGCGGTCTGTACTCTGTCAGTGAATGAAATGAACGATCTATAATTATGATATATTTTCTAAGCGACGCACATTTAGGAAGCCTGGCCATCGAGAGAGGCTGGGCACACCAGAAAAAACTCATCGACATGCTCGAGATGATGAGCAAGGACGCCGTGTCTATCTACATGCTCGGAGACATGTTCGATTTCTGGATGGAATATTTCATCAGCGACCCCAAGAAACGGCAGTATCATCCTTTCTGCAAGGAGTTGCGCAAATTGGGCAAACAAGGCATTCATATCCATATGTTCACCGGCAATCACGACCTGTGGACCTTCGGTGGCTTGGGACAATTAACCGGCGCGGAGATTCATTACGAACCGTGTACTATCCTCCGTTACGGAAAAGCCATCTATCTGGCGCACGGAGACGGACTGCTGCCGAGCAACTGGGAGAAACTGTACGACAAACAATGGAAAAAACGCATCAAACGGTTCATGAAACTGCGCGAAGTGTTCCGTAACCCGACTTTGCAGTTCCTCTTCCGCTGTCTGCCGCCGAGTTGGGGCAACTGGTTCGGCTATAACTGGGCCAAGAAAAGCCGACTCAAAGAACTGGCTAACCCCTGTCCGTACAAGGGAGAAGACAAAGAAGAACTGGTACTTTTTGCCAAAGACCAGGAGAAACAGCATAACCACCGCGATTATTATATCTTCGGCCATCGACATATTGAACTCGACCTGCAAATAGCCGGCGGAAGCCGCGTCGTCATCCTTGGCGACTGCTTCAAAGAGTGGACATACGCCAAGCTGGATAACCACGGACGCTTAACCCTGCATAATTATGACGAACAATAGAGAAGAACAACTCAAGGCGTTCGGGCGTTTGCTCGATATCATGGACGAACTGAGGGAGAAATGCCCGTGGGACCGCAAGCAGACTTTCGACAGCCTGAGGCAGAACACGATCGAAGAAGCTTTCGAACTGGCCACCGCCATCTCGCGCCACGATATGACGGAGATAAGCAAAGAACTCGGAGACGTACTCCTGCATGTGGTTTTCTATGCCAAGATGGGCTCCGAAACGGGCGACTTCGATATCGCGGATGTATGCAACCGCATCTCCGACAAACTCATCTTCCGTCACCCGCACGTATACGGAGAGGCCGCCGCGCAGAACGCAGAAGAGGTATCCAAACTCTGGGAACAGGTGAAACTCAAAGAGAAAGGCGGCAACAAAACCGTACTTGGAGGCATTCCCGACAGCCTGCCTTCGCTCGTCAAAGCCTACCGTATTCAGGATAAAGTGGCGAACGTGGGCTTCGACTGGGAAAAGCGCGAAGATGTATGGGATAAAGTCAAAGAGGAAATAGCCGAGTTTGAACAGGACCCCTCCGAAGCGGAACTCGGAGACGTGCTCTTTGCGCTTATCAACGCGGCACGACTCTATAAACTCAAGCCGGACAATGCCTTGGAGCAGACCAACCTCAAGTTCATCCGCCGGTTCAATTATATTGAGGCTAAAGCCAACGAACAGGGCAAAAACCTCAAAGACATGACGCTTGCCGAGATGGACGCCCTCTGGAACGAGGCTAAACAAAAAGAAAAAGCTGACAACTGATTACTGACAGCTGGCAGCTCTTTTGTGCGGCATAAAAGACTCGAACTTTCACTCCTCTCGGAACCAGATCCTAAGTCTGGCGCGTCTACCAATTCCGCCAATGCCGCTCGCGTTCGGCAACAAGATCGTGATATTGATACCGCTCCGCTTAATCGATGGGACGACTTGTGCCTCCGCTCTCCCCAAAAATTAAAATTTTAGGGGGCCCCGTTAATGGGTGAGTTAAATTTTGTGCAAAATTACTGCTTTTTTTTGAATTATGCAAGAAAATTCGCAAACTTTTTATCATATTTTGCCAAATGGCGTCAAAATTGTGCATCGGCAGACTCCTTCTCCGGTGGCCTATATCGGCGTGATGGTCGGAGCCGGCACACGGGACGAGCTACCTGAAGAAAACGGTATGGCGCATTATATCGAGCATTGCGTTTTCAAAGGTACCGACCATCATTCCGCACGACAGATCATCCAAGCCATCGAAGGCATCGGCGGCGAAATCAATGCCTATACCACCAAAGAAGAGACCACTTTCTATGCCGCGACCCTCTGCGAGCATGTCCGCCTGACGCTGCATCTGATTGCCGAAATGATTCTTGAACCGGCCTTCAAACCCGAAGAGACCGACAAAGAAAGGATGGTCATCCTCGACGAAATCGAAAGTTACAACGACCAGCCCTCCGAACTCATCTATGATGATTTTGAAAGCCTCATCTTCGCCGGCTCATCCCTCGCCATGCCGATTCTCGGCACCAAAAAGACGCTCAAACATATCTCCTCCAAACCCGAAATCGCCAAAAACTGGCTGCGCACGCACTACCGCCCGGAACGGATGGTGATCTTCTGTCAGGGGAACCTTAAACCCGAAAAGATTTTCACCCTCGCAGAGCATGAATTAGGTACTCTCAACAACAGACCTAAACCGACAGTCGAACGACGGTCGAACGACGGTCGAACAACAGTCATACATAACGACACTATAACTACAGAAAAAGAAAGAACCTTCAAACGGCACACCCATCAGGTGCACGCGATGTTGGGCGGGAAAGCCTACCCTATCGGTCACGAGAACCAATTGGCGATGTTTCTTCTCAATAATATCTTGGGCGGAGGAAGCCTCAACAGCCGTCTCAACCTCAGCCTGCGAGAGGCAAAAGGACTCGTATATACCGTCGAATCCAGTTATACGCCGCTCAGCGACACCGGTTATTGGTGTGTCTATTGGGCCTGCGACCCGGAGGACTATGCTCTCAGCCGCGAACTCGTACAACAGGAACTGGCACGATTGCGAGACGTAGCACTCAGCGAAACGGCCTTGCAGAAAGCCCTGGTGCAGTTACGCGGACAACTGGCCATCTCTGCGCAGAATCAGGAAAACAGCGCCTTGGCTATGGCCAAATCTGTCCTCTACCGCGGCGTGGCACCCGACTGGCAAGAGACCATGGAACGCATCGCCCGAACGACACCCGAACAACTACAGCAAGTTGCAAAAGAGATGTTCGATATCTCCAATACTTACATTTTGACATACGAATAAGCTCAGATTTGCATTTTCTGCTCACATTCAGCATGTTTTTGCTAACCAAATGTTACAAAAGTGAAGTTTTTCAATATAAAACTGCATTTTTTTTCAAAAATATTTGGTCATATCGCAAAAAAGTAGTACCTTTGCGCGGTTTTTCGTATTTGCGCGTACGCGTATCCTTATATCCATACACGTATACGCGCGTTAAAGGGAAAGACAGAACAACGGTTGAAAAATCAATAACAAACAATGATATAATGAAGCGATTTTACTTATTATTAGTCTGCATGTGCCTGCTTCCTGCGGGATTGTTGGCGCAGATGAAGGTAAAGGGTACGGTCCTGGACGAGAACGGCGATGGCGCTATCGGTGCCAACGTGGTTGTTACGGGCACGACCGTCGGTACCGTCACAGACTTTGATGGTCAATTCGAGATTACCGTTCCGGAAGGAAAGAAATCGCTGACCATCTCGTATTTGGGTTACAAGACCGTGACGGTCAATGCAAAACCCTCGATGAAAGTGACGCTGGAGACTGAGAGCCAGCAGATTCAGGAGGTAGTTGTGCAAGGTATGGTTAAGCAGGACAAGCGTCTGTTCACCGGTGCAGCTACCAAGTTGGAAGCCGAAGAGACAATGCTTTCCGGTGTAGCCGATATCAGCCGTTCGCTGGAAGGTAAGGCTGCCGGTGTGAGCGTGCAGAACGTCAGTGGTACGTTCGGTACGGCGCCGAAGATCCGTGTCCGCGGTGCTACTTCTATTTACGGTGCTTCGAAACCGCTGTGGGTGGTAGACGGCGTCGTGCTGGGGACGCAGTGGAAATGAATGCGGACGACCTGTCTTCGGGTGATGCTAAGACGCTGATTGCCAGCGCTATCGCAGGTATCAACGCCGAGGATATCGAGAGTTTCCAGATTTTGAAAGACGGTTCCGCCACCTCTATCTACGGTGCACGTGCTATGGCCGGTGTCATCGTCGTTACCACCAAAAAAGGTCAGGCCGGTAAATCAAGACTTCAATATACGAGCGAGATCACCTATCGTATGATTCCGTCCTACACTGATTACAACATCTGTAACTCACAAGAGCAGATGGGTATCTACCAGGAGTTGGAGCGCAAGGGATGGTTGGAATACAGTTCGCTGAGTAGCGCCAAGAACAGCGGTGTATATGGATTGATGTACCAGTTGCTCGACAAAGCCGAGGCAGGTGGTGTCGGGTTGGAGAATACAACGGCTGCCAAGAACGCTTATTTGCGTGAGGCCGAGTTCCGTAATACGGACTGGTTCGCAGAGTTATTCAACCAGACAGTGATGCACAACCACTCGTTGTCGTATTCAGCAGGTACGGATCGCGCACGTGTCTATGCTTCGTTGTCCGCTATGCATGATCCGGGTTGGTATAAATCCAGCTCAATTGCTCGTTTCACGGGTACTGCCAATGCGAACTTCGACCTGCTGCCCGGTAACAGCAAGCAAAAACTGACCGCGGGCATTAACTTCATGGGTAGTTACCGTAAGCAGAAAGCGCCGGGAACGATTGCTTCGCAAACCGACCCGATTTCGGGAGCAGTAAGCCGTGAGTTCGATATCAACCCGTTCTCGTATGCGATGAATACTTCGCGTGCGATGGACCCGAAGGCATATTACCGTCGTAACTACTGCGATTTCAATATCTTGGATGAGTTGGAGCGCAACTATATTGACGTGAAGGTAACGGACTTGAAATTCCAAGGCGACATAAGCTACAAGCCTATCCGTGGTTTGGAAATCAGCGCTTTAGGTGCCATCCGTTATTATACGAGCCGCCAGGAGCATAATATCACGGACCAATCGAACCAAGCGCGTGCTTATCGCGCCGGTATCGATCCGGAGGATAACACGATTCGCGAGCGTAATAGTTTCTTGTATGAAGATCCGGACGATCCGAAAGCTCTGCCGGAGACGGTCTTGCCGAAGGGCGGTATCTATAACCTGACGGAATACACGCTGTTGTCGTATGACTTCCGCGGAACGGTAAGTTATAACCGTGACCTGGGTCGTAACGGCGATCATATCATCAGCTTGTTCGGAGGTAGCGAGTTGAACTCAACTGACCGTCAGTACACCTGGTTCCGCGGTTGGGGTTATCAGTATGATAACGGTGGTGTTCCATTCTCTGACTACCGCGTATTTAAGCAAAGCCAGGAGGAGAACAGCCAGTACTTCCTGAACGAGTTCACATACTATCGTAACTTGGCATTCTTCGGAATGGCAACTTATTCGTACAAAGGTCGTTACACCATCAACGGAACGATTCGTTACGAGGGTACGAATAAATTAGGAAAGAGTACACAGGCACGTTGGTTGCCTACATGGAACGTATCGGGCGCATGGAACGCGCACGAGGAGCGCTGGTGGGAACCCACTTTCGACAAATGGTGGACCTATGCCAGCTTGAAAGCCAGCTACTCTCTGACCGCAGACCGTGGTCCGTACTGGGTATCCAACTCGCTCGCAGTATTCCAGAGTTACAGTCCTTACCGTCCGAGCACCAATGCATCGGAGACCGGTATTCAGTTAGCAGACCTTGAGAACTCGGAGTTGACCTACGAGAAGAAACACGAGTTGAACATTGGTGTAGCATTCGGATTTGTGGAGAACCGTATTAATCTTGAGTTCGACTGGTACCGTCGTAATAACTTCGACCTGATTGGTCTGGTTCAAACGATGGGTGTCGGCGGTCAAGTAACGAAATATGCGAACGATGCTACGATGCGCTCTACCGGTTGCGAGTTCACGCTCTCGACGGTGAACGTGAAAGTAGGTGATTTCAAATGGACCACCGACTGGATCTTCTCTTGGGCAGAGAATAAGATTACAAAACTGGATTCCCGTCCGCAGGTATATGAGTTAGTATCGGGTTCCGTGATGAGTCGTAAACAAGACTACCCTGTAGGCGCCATGTTCTCTATTCCGTTCGCCGGTTTGACGGAGGAAGGTCTTCCTACCTTCTATATCGACAAAGACCACACGAAGATTGCAGGTCCAAGTAATTATGAAGAGTTAGATTTCCAAGCTTATTGGCCCTCTGAGAATCAAGTAGCTCCAGGCGAAACTGTACCGGATTACCTGAAATACGAAGGAACCGTAGAGCCGACGATCACCGGTTCGTTTGGAAACACCTTCAGCTGGAAAGGTTTGAAGTTGAATATCTTCTTCACTTACAGCTTCGGAAACGTGCTTCGTTTGGACCCGCTCTGCTATGTATATAGCAGCCAATACAGCGACCTAACGGCAAGCATGAAGGAGATGAAGAACCGTTGGATGGTTCCGGGCGACGAAGCTACGACAACTATTCCGGCGATTGCGACCAAACGTCAGTATCAAGAAATCAACAACCTCTATTGGGGTTATTCCGCATACAACTACTCAACAGAGCGTGTAGCAAAGGGTGACTTTATCCGTCTCAAAGAGTTGTCGCTCAGCTACGACCTGCCAGCTAAGGTATTTGAAGGTCAGAAAGCCGTATCCAGCTTCGGCGTAAAAGTGACGGCTACCAACCTCTGGTTGGCATATGCGGATAAGAAACTGAATGGTCGTGATCCGGAGTACTACAACACCGGTGGTGTTAGTTCGCCTGTTCCACGCCAGTTTACTCTGACACTTAAATTAGGATTCTAATCGATAAAAACGAAACAGATATGAAAAAGAATAATACTATAATCTATATCGCGGCGCTGACGCTTGTGTTGAGCGTGATGACGGGTTGTAATTTCTTGGATAAGAATCCGGATATGCGTGCCTCGATTGATACGAAAGAGAAAGTACGTCTGTTGTTAGTATCGGCTTATACGAATGCTAATGCCGGCGTGATTTGCGAGTTCAGTTCGGACAACGTGATCGACAACAACTCACCGGATGCCACAGGCCACACGAACTCGTTGCTGCCACTGGATAAGATGTACGATGAGATTTTCGCATGGAAACCCGTTGTAAGTAGCGATCAGCAAGACTCTCCGAAGTACATCTGGGACGGTTGTTACTCCGCTATTGCGGCTTGTAACCAAGCCTTGAAAGCTATTGAAGAGTTGGAGGCCAAGGGTATCAATATGGATGCAGAGAAGGGCGAAGCGCTGATGAGCCGCGCATACCATCATTTCCTGCTTGTAACCACGTTCTGTCAGACGTATAAAGATGATGTACAGAGCAAAAAAGACTCCGGTATCCACTATATGACGGAGCCGGAGACGAAAGTAGCACCTGTGTATTACCGCGGAACGGTTTACGATACCTATAAAGCCATCCAAGCGGATATTGAAAAGGCTCTGCCGTTAGTAAGCGATGAATACTACACGGTTCCTCACTATCACTTCAATGTAAAAGCAGCGCATGCTTTCGCAGCTCGTTTCTACCTCTACACCCGTCAGTGGAACAAAGTGGTAGAGCAAGCCAATTACGTACTGACCACCAATGACGATGCTACGTTGGCTATGATGTTTGATGCCGGTAATATTATCAAAAACATCACGGATATCAATTCCGAATTAAACGCATGGATTGACCCCACATCACCGGCAAACTTGCTGATTTACACGACGATGAGTCAGGCAAGCTACACTGTCTTCACCGATTACGGTCGTTACCAACTCGCTCGTGAGGCTCGTGATTATACGATTAAAGGTAGAGGCCCGTGTTGGAATACTTCAGCATTTCCGGGTCTTAACCGTTGGCGCGTAAGCGATCAGTTCGGGTCGTTCGTAGCATGGTTCTACTACCTTTTCGAATATACAGATAAGGTGAACGGATACGGATTTATACACGGTGTAACGCGTGCCTTCACGACCAATGAGACGCTTCTCTGCCGCGCAGAGGCCAAGGCGAACCTCAATGACTTGACCGGAGCCATCAACGACTTGCGCATGTGGGCACAAGCCTATGACGTGAACAAAAATGGTCGTATGGACACCCTTCCTGATGGTAACGTCAACCTCACGCTGGCAAAGATTAAATCATTCTACAAGGGCAGCGGTGACCCGATTTTGGCGCCGGAACTCCATAATACGGATATCAATTCATCATGGAACTTAAGCGATGACCAGAAGGATGTCATCTATTGTGCATTGCATTTCCGCCGTATAGAGACGCTGCACACCGGTCTGCGCTGGCATGACTTGAAGCGTTACGGTATTGAGATTGAGCACCGTCAGGGTACTTCTCCTGCTCGTAAGTTAGTATGGAATGATGACCGTCGTGCCATTCAGTTGCCGAAGGAAGTTATTGCTGCCGGTATGAGCGCTAACCCCCGCGAGATACTGGGTGATAAAGTAGACGGAAACGTGACTACCATCGGCGAAGGAATCATGACGGACGGCGAACCGAAGAAATGGAGCATTGTTGAGTCCAAATCCTTAAGTGCTCAGATAACACGTGAAACAAATGACTAATTAAGCCAATACACGATTATGAAAAAGATATATCAAATAGTATTTATCGGTGCATTATTGGTTAGCCTGGTATCCTGCGAAAAGGATAAGTTCACGGATTCCATCTTTGTGGATCCTGTAGAAGACGAAGAGGCTTATTCCAAAGAGTTCGACCAATGGCTCTATGAGCACTATACAGTGCCTTACAACGCCGAGTTCCGTTATCGTTTGGACGACAGTGCGACCGACCCGAACTACAACGTAGTTCCGGTTAGTATGGGAATGGCAGATACGATTGCGCACTTAGCGTTGTATTTATGGTACGACGTATATGATTCGATTGCTACTCCGGGCTTCCTCATGGAAAACGGTCCGCGTATTATCCAGCTCATCGGTTCGGCGATGATCAATGCAGCTCAAGGTACCGAGAAACTCGGTCAAGCAGAAGGCGGTATTAAGATCACGCTGATGAAGGTTAACCTGATGGAGACTAACAATATTGAGCAACTCAACGAGTACATCTTCAAGACGATGCACCATGAGTTCTCGCATATTCTGCATCAAAAGAAAACGATGCCAAAAGAGTTTGAGCAACTGAGCGCCGGTGCGTATGATCCGGAAGGATGGCAGTATACCTCGGATGAGGAGGCATGGCAGAAAGGCTTTGTTTCGCCGTATGGTGGCAGCCAGGTTCGTGAGGACTTCGTAGAGGTTATTGCTAACTATATTGTCAAGACGGACAAGGATTGGAATTACATGCTGTCCGTAGCCGCGAAGGACGGAAGCGAAGGTCGTAAGATCATCGAGCAGAAGTTGGATATCTGCCGTAACTGGTTAAATGAGAAATGGGAGTTGGATCTCGATGCACTACGTGCGGAGGTTCAGAAACGTCAAGCCAACTTGGATTGGGATATGATCATGAGTCTCGGTTTCATGCACGAAACCAAAGACAAAGAAGTATTACCACCGAGTGTTTGGCCGGAATAATAAGGAGGATTGAATATGAAAGCAAAATATATATTTATTGGTATCGCGCTCGCAAGCGTAATGTGCGCATGTAACCGCGATGAAGCAAGTCTCTTTGAGCAATCGGCAGCCGAGCGTGCACAAACGGCTCTGAATACCGCAATGGACGTCCTCACGGCTCCTGAAAACGGATGGGAGATGCTCTATTTCGCCAACCCGGATTCACGCGGATATAATATCATCGTGACATTCGACAAGAACGGAAAAGTTACCGCTACGACTAAGAATGTAATGATTGAATACGCAGATGGCAACGGAACAAAGAAGGAATTGTTGGTACGTAATGCACCAGCCAATGCTATTGTCACCGATTCGAGTACATGGGAGGTTATCAATGATTACGGACCTATCATGACTTTCAACACCTATAACAACGTGCTCCACGCATGGGCAGATCCGCGCGATAACGGTGATGCTTTATTAGGCGACTATGAGTTCTTGATTCTCAAGGCTGAGCAAAATTATGTCAAGCTAAAGAGCAAGAAACACAGCGCATATTGCTATTTGTATCCGCTGAAAGCCGGCGTTACGGACGCGCAGTACTTCCAAGAGGTAGAAGATATGCAGAGCAATTTATTTGCTAATTCCAACGTTCTTCGATTACATTTTGGAGGCAAAGAGCACATGCTACACAAAGGTAGCACCGGGATATTCAGCCTTACGGATGCAGGCAAAATGCCAGATTCGGAAGAAGAGGATATCTACCCGTTTGCTACCCGTCAGAATGGTATTCATTTGATGGTGCCGTTCCTCACGAGCGAAGATTTACAATTTACCCTGAAAGACGGTAAGTTAACCAGCGCCAATAGTTCGATTAATTCGATAGCGCCTGCACCGTACGTACTTGAATATATGACTTTGTTCTCCGGTTCTTGGGTGGTAGATATTTCCAATACATGTGATTCCATCAAGAATACAATTGATGTTATCAATACCAAGTTGAAGGAAGCATACCCCAAAAACAAGAAGAACGCCAGCGTTCAAGGATTGCGTATAAAACAAACGACGAAAAACATTATTCTTGTTTTCAGTTATTACGGTAGTTCCAGCAAGGCGACAACCGATATGAGCTATGTATTCGACGTTAAACGTGAAGGAAATTCGCTCAAACTGGAATATTTAGAGCCTGCTGACGAGAATGCCAAAAAAACACTCAATGCATTCCCGGATATCGCCACTCTGTTTAAAACATTAAACGGCTCATTTAGTCTGACGTCGGAAGTGGCTATCAATCCAAGTAAAGGAATAAAATTAGAGAATCAATCAACGTCCAAGGTATGGTACAACATATCCGGAAAACTTTGATTAAGTTATTATATTAATTAACTTTTAAACATTTTTAGGTATGAAAAAATTGACATTATTTGTGTGCGCATTAGCACTTTCTGTTGCAGCTTCTGCATTGCCAATTAAAAATTCGGCAAAAAAAGCTGAGCGTTCCAACATCACCATTCAGAAGGTTCAGTTTGATCCTCAAGCTTTGCTGAAAAATGTATCAGCAGACCTAGACACTCTTTTGTTGCCCTACAACACATCACCTGCTTCGTTTAGAATTGGTACACCTGATTTTGGTATTTATTATTCATTCTATCAATTGGGTTTGGTTGCTCCATATTCGGATACAATCATTTTCTACAATGACAGCATGTATAACGCATCATGGGTTCTTGGCGGAAAAACGGTAGCGGAAAATGCATGGTTTTACAAAATGCCGGTTACCTTTGAAGAGAACGACCTGCCATTGATGAAAGTAAATAGCATTGAGGGGCTTTTCATCCCAGACTATCAGGTAGCTGGTAAGAGAACCGCTTATCTTCAGGGTAAAGGTTACACAAGTTATCACAACGCTATCAACGTGGCTCCGGCAGAGTATCTTCCCCTATCTCAATGCTCGAACTACAGTGAAAGCAGTGCAAGTGCTACTGGTCAAGACTGCTTATATCAATTAAATCCAGGTTCTCTAGGCAACTATTGCTATGGTACGAAATGTGCCAACCCCTGGCAAAACACGACTCTTGACACTATCGCAGTACGCTTCGAGCATAATGGTGTAATGAGTATTGATCATATCACTCTTGGTATTTACACAGTAGGTTCCAGTAGTGCTGCTATATTCCCGGGCGAAAATGATCACATTCGTTTGACCGTATATGCGATGAACAAACAAGGTGTAGTAGATTGGTCGAAACCTTTCGCAAGCACTACTGCAAATCTTGACAACTACCTTCCGTATGATGAGGACAGCACTATTGGCTTGCTTGAGTTCGATTTCTTGGAGGAAGATCCTGCAACCGGCGCTTTGACTCCGACTAGCATTGAAGTTGAAGGCAGTTTCGTTGTCGTTTTAGACGAGTTCAATGACGGTACCGCAAACTTCGGTATTCTCTCTGATTACTACGTTGACAACAAGTGCAACACTTTCTTCCCATGGTATGATATCGCAGAAAAACAGCATTATAATAGCAGAGTTTTTGGATGCAATATTATGCTGAACGTTGTAGGTTATATGCCTGCATTCGAATCTCCGGTAGAAGTAGCATTTGCAAAGGGCGAGACGGAAAAAGCATTTGACGTTCCTTCCAACATTTGGGATGAAGATATCGAAATCGACGCTCCTGAATGGATTGAAGTTGAGGTTGTTACCGATTATGAGGTAGAAGGTGAAGGAGAAGACGAAGAGTGGCACCACCTGTACAACGACAAACTGACTATCAAGGTTGAAGATTCTAATGAGGCACGCGAAGGTGAAGTAGTATTGACCGCTTACGGTCTCACCAAGAAGATCCTTGTTAAGCAAAACGGTGGAACTCAAGGCATCAACAACATTAAGGCTGTTAACGACAACAAGCTGTACAATGTGCTTGGCCAGGAGGTTAACGAGGACTACAAGGGTGTTGTTATCCGCAACGGTGAGAAATTCGTTCGTTAATTAAACGATTAACTATTCCCTTTTAGGAAATTCAAACGAGGGTGTGTCCGCGCGACACATCCTCGTTCATATGTTCTATTTTGACCTCACGAGAGCGATACCAGAGCGATACGAGATAAACACCTGATAAATACCTGACAGAAAATATCGCATTTTACCGTAAAATCACAAAAAAGTTGGCAAAAATTTGTATATTCCAAATAAAAGCAGTACCTTTGTCGCGAAATTTGAAATCGAACGATTGAAAAATTAATAATATTTATAAATCTAATAATCATGAAGAAACATCTTCTTGTTTTGCTGTCGCTGCTATTAGCGGTAATGACAGTGCAA
>JAFVHA010000060.1 GCA_017478035.1 Paludibacteraceae bacterium
CTCCGCCAAGTCCTCCAGACTGTTCCCTGCAGCCTGCCGTGCACCGAAAGCCGGCGCACCGATATAGACAGCGTCTGCGCCAGCCTGAATGGCCGCTTTCGCAACAGACTTGTCCTTGGCCGGACTGAGTATTTGGATAGGAGAATTCGTAATTCTTAATTTTTGATTTTTGATCTTTGATTTGCTCGCAGAGCCTCACTGAGTCGGTACATCACGATGCCTGCCGTTACCGACACGTTCATCGAGTGTTTCGTTCCATATTGAGGTATCTCTATGCATCCGTGGCATAAGTCGATTACTTCTTGTTGCACGCCGAAGACCTCGTGTCCGAAAATGACGGCCAATTTACCATTTATCCATTTACCATTTACCATTTTTTCTGCTATTTCTTCAAGGGTGACGGAGTCATGGGCTTGCTCGACGGCATAGACAGTGTATCCTTCGGCTTGCAGGTCCTTCACCGCGTCCACGGTCTGTTGGTAGTATTTCCAATCGACGGATTCTTCGGCGCCGAGCGCAGTCTTATGAATCTCCTGGTTAGGCGGACAGCAACAAATACCGCATAAGAGCACGCGTTCGATACGCATGGCGTCAGCAGTACGGAAGACCGCTCCGACGTTATGCTGACTGCGTACGTTATCCAACACGACCACCAGCGGCAGTTTGTCCGATTGCCGGTATTCGTTCACGCTCATGCGTCCCATCTCCGCTGTAGTCAGTTTGGTGTTCATAAGGCAAAAGGCAGGTTTACATGCAGTATTCGTTGTGCTTCGTCGATATCGGTAATGAAATCTTCGTGTAGCGGCATCATTCGTCCGTCTTCCAGTGTGGCGAGCGTGTTGATGGTACTTTCGTCCACATTCGCTATCACGCCTACTTTCGTTTCTTCGCCATTAGC
The DNA here is from genome assembly GCA_017478035.1 of Paludibacteraceae bacterium. GTDB lineage: Bacteria > Bacteroidota > Bacteroidia > Bacteroidales > Paludibacteraceae > Colicola. Next base: position 899 of record JAFVHA010000060.1, read on the forward strand.
CCCTTCGTCCATCACCGTATAACCGACGAGGTCCTGCCATGTCAACTGACCGTCTTCCTCTTCCTGCATGTCTGTGCGAAGGACAAATCCTTCTTCGCCAATCAGTTCGGAGATATTCTCCGAGCGGAAAGGCACAAACAACCCGTCGCGTCGGACAAACACGAAGGGCGGCAGGTCTTTATAATGGGTACGGCGCAGAATGCCGATGGACAGGAGGTCTTTTTCTGTAATCATTGTCGGATAGTCAGTTTGCCGTCGGTGATATTGATAGGGATACGGAGCAGATACTCTCGGGCGATACCTTTCTGCGGTGCGGCGGTGCCGGATCCTACATCGTAGTGCTCTCCGCATTCGGCGCAGATGGCATGAATGCCGTCGATGGTACAAGGACTTCTTTTTCCCCGTCCGGCGCAATAGGGGCACGCCAGATCCCAGGCATTGTACTGGCCGTTGATATCGATATAGACGACCACTCCGCCGTAACCGATCGCATCCATCACGGAGCGTTGCACGACGGTGCCGTTATAATGATACCCCTCCACATCGACGAGCACGTAGGTGTTCAGCGCTTCCGGTTTGAAATGGACGAACACGCCGCTCCGTGTGTCAATAGTGATATTGACCGGATAGCGTGGAACGCTTGACTGCAGGTTCTCCTTGTCACAGCCCCACAGCAACAAGCATAAAAAAGCCATTATCAGTTGTTGGTAACGCCGCATATGTGAATCGAATATATGAGCGTGGAGTAGGGAGGGATATAACCGGTGGTTCCTTCGGTTCCGTAACCTTCCGCCTCGTTGTATTTGTCGTTGGAATATTTGTCGGCGTCATAGCCCAGATAGGCAGGGATATACAGTTCGATATCGCCGTGGGTGTGTATCTTATGGCATCCTTCGGAGAAACCGGGGATGGTGTTGGGCAGATAGAGCGAGACGCCTTTTCCGGAACTGACTACGTAGTCGTTGATCAGTTTGACCGAATAGTCGCACACGATGGTGCTGGTCGAGTTAGGACGTGCTTCGCCGTTCTTGGCACCCGGGTCAGACACGATCTTGTACTGGAGACCGGTGGAACTGATATACACATCGGGTTGTTGGCGGTTGTTCTCCAGCCATACTTCGTTCTGCGTCTTCCAATCCATCCATTTGTTCTCTTTGCAGGAGGGAAGACAGACCGTTATCACTGAGAGCATACAGAGTACAGACAATGCTTCTTTCAACTTTAAACTTTCAACTTTCAACTTTATTTGGCTATCCATAATTCGGGGTTGAGAATGTTTTTGTCTTTATATATCTGGAAATAGAGTTCCGTTTTCTGGTCTTGCTCGGGGTCGGTGAAGATGGTTCCGATGGCCTGTTTGGTTTCTACCATGTCCCCCTGTTTGACGCTCAGAGAGCGGAGGTTGGAGTACACCGACCGGTAGTTACCGTGCTGTATGATGACGGCGTAGGTGTTGGCCACAAGGAAACAACTCGTCACCTCACCTTTGTACACGGCACGTGCCTTGGCGCCGGCAACAGTCTGCATGTACACGCCTTTGTTGTCAATCGTGACCTGACTGTACACCGGATGTTGCTGCTTGCCGAAATGACCGCTAATCATGCCTTTTTCTACAGGCCATGGTAACCGGCCTTTGTTGGCTTCAAAGCCACCGGCGATCAGTTTCTGCTCTTTGGTCAGGGTGGTCTTGGATGCTTTCTCCGTCTGCTTGCGGATCATGTCGTCAATCTTCTTATTCAGCTCCGCCACTTTCTTCTGTTGCTGCTGAAGTTTCTTGCTTAGATCTTTCTC
>JAFVHA010000012.1 GCA_017478035.1 Paludibacteraceae bacterium
GATGACGTGAATCTGATTCTTGTAGACGGCAAGTGGAGAATTGATGTAGGCAAATAATCAAGCCTTATGATACCAAAACACGCCCTGCTAAGCAAGGCGTGTTTTTTATTGCAACTGTTTGCCGGTGATCTGCAAGGTGCCGAGCACCAGGTATTTCCCTTTCTGCGGTTTGCCGTTAGAGTCGTACCACGGTAGAATACGGAGATGCAGCTTCTCGCCGGCGGGAACCAGAATCGGTTGGTTGAGTTTCACGATCAGTTCTTTGTTCTTCGGCAGCGCGGTGTTCTCATAGATCGTCGTCACCTCGCGGAACGAGTCTCCGAAGCCGTAGTTGATATGCAGGTTCATTCCGTCTCCTCCTTTGGCATAAACGGGTAGGGTGATAGTCTCTATGACCATACCTTTCTTCTTTTCTGCAGGAATGGTATATTCAATATACCGGTTGGCCACCTCGTCAATCTCTCCTGCCGGCCAAAGACCGCCTTTCGGAACGATACCTCCCTTGGCGGTTTCAACATTCTCCATTTTCCATTTGCCATTTTTGAGTTCCTTTGTGAACTGTTTTCCTTTTGCAGCAAAAGCCTCCCTTTTGCCTTTGTCTTCAATGGCACGGATATAGGAACTGTATGCTTCTAACGAGGGCAGGGCCACCAGATGGTGCAGTTCTTTCAGATCCGGGCAGTTCTTGATGAGCAGGTACGCCAAATTGGCGTTGACCATACCTCCTTCCTGTCCGGTATGGGTCTTGTCGCCGCAGTTAAAATAGCGTGTCATACAAGTCTCTTGTCCTGCGTTCTCGTACATCTCCTGACTCTTCGCGGTCATGTCCAGGAAAGGTACACCGGTCTCTTCCGCCACCTCACGCATACAGCGTACGTAATCCTTGTCCTTTGTACTTTGTCCATCGTCGCTTTGTACAGTCAACTTGTGCCGACCTTCGGAGTTGATCCGTCCGTCTTTGAAATACGCGCGGCAAATAGGACTCATCAGGATGGGTTTCACGCCCATGGCGCGTGCTTCGTCGATGAACTTGCGCAGGTATTCTTTGTAGGTCGTGTTGGGTTCGGTGCCACGCATGTCGGTGAGCGTGTCCTTGCCTTCCGCGCGCAACTTGGCGTTTTGTACATAGACATCCTCTCCTTTGCATTTCTCGTCATTGTGCGCGAACTGGATAATGAGGTAGTCACCGGCTTTCATCTGTTGCTTCACGGACGGCCACAGGTTATCCGTCTCGTAGAAAGTACGGGTGGAAGCGCCGGACTTGCCGCGGTTGTTCACTTCGATGGAGTCGGCATTAAAGAAAGCCTGCAGATACATACCCCATCCGCGTTTCGGTGTAGCGGCGGGCTTGTACTCACTCATCGTACTGTCACCTATCGTGTGTACTCTGCGAGGTGCAGCACTGGCCGTCATAAGGAACAGGCCGCATAGGATAATGGTTAAAAACTGCTTATACATATGTTTTATTTTGTTGCACCTCCGAGGGCGATATAGAGTGAGACGATTGAGATTGCGCCATTGTAGAGGTTGGTGGCTTCATCCAGTTGGGCGTTGAGGAGTGATTCCTGTGCGGTTATCACCTCCAGATAACTGGCTTTACCGTTATTCATAAGTTCATGAGTGCCCTCATAAGCCTCCTGCACTACTTTCACCTGTTGTTTATAAAGTTCATCTTTCTGGAGCGCCACCTGACAATCCGCCAAGCATTCATTGACTTGGTTTCCGGCATCAATGACAGTCTGCACATAACTATTCAGTTTGCTCTGTTGGTTGAGTTTGGCAATCTTGAGGTTCGCCGAGAGTTTTCCTTGTGCGAAGATAGGTTGGACGAGACTTGCAACTGCTTGCATGAGGAGTGCCCCCGGGTCGGCGATCACACCTCCGCTATTCGTCCATCCGAGTAATCCGGAGAGCGAGAAAGAGGGGAAGAAAGAGGCCCGTGCCAAAGCCGTGTTATAAAACGCCTCTGCGAGGGCTTGGTCAGCCGCTTTGATATCCGGTCGGTTCTTGAGCAGTGCAGCGGGTATGCCGGTATTGTACCGGTCAGGCAATTCATAGTTGCCCCATTCGCCTCTCTGAATAGGACGCGGAGTCATACATAGCAGTTTGCACAACGAGTTCTCCGTACTGAGGATGCTGCGACGTGTCTCAATAATCTGCATCTTCACGTTAAGGGTGGATGCTTCCATTTGGTTGACGGCGGTCGAGTAGGCTTTTCCGTTCTCCCACAACGCACGTTCGGTCTCCAGAGACAACTCCCAGAGACTATCCGTCTGAATCAGGATCTGCAGCTGTTTGTCCAATAGTAATAACTGGAAATATCCCTGTGCGATAGTGGCAATCAGGTTTGCTTTAGTGGCATCGCGTGCAGCTTCCGCCTGAAGTAAAACCGCTTTCGCTTTGCGTTTGTTGACTGTTACCGAACCGGCGATACCGATGTTCCAGTCAAGTGAAAGCGGGATATTATACGAATAGGCGGCCTTGCTGAGTGTTCCGTTTGTGCTCATCGTACTTGAGATGCCGGCCTGGGGATTAAGGCTGAGAGAAGGCAAGTATGCCAGTTTGGCTGCTTTGAGTGAAGCCTGTGCTTGCTCCACCGTTATCTGAGCCGCCTGCATATCGGTGTTACGCACCAGTGCGGAGTCGATAAGATCACGCAAGATTGGATCCTTGAAGAAATCTCTCCATGAGATGTCGGCAAGCGAAGATCCGGACTGCAATTGCACTATCGTGTCACCTGTTCCAAAGACAGCATCGGGTGCGTCCGTTTGGGACTGGTATTTCTTATACACACCGCAGGAACTCAAGCCGACCGTACAGATTACTAACAAGAGAGCAATTGCTGAGGGGTGCTTGGCTGCAGATGATTTCTTCGTCGTTTTCTGTATCTCGGGTTGGCTGCTTGCTTCCGGAGCCTCTTCGCCAACGGGTTGTGCCACAGGTACGCCGTGTACTTTCTCGTGCAGCGACTGGAAGATGATGAAGAAGACAGGTACCACGAACACGAGTGCGAGTGTACCTACCGTCATACCACCTACGACACCGAGCGCGAGGGCGCGGTTACCGTTTGCGCCGGCACCACCGGAGAAGACAAGTGGAAGCATACCTACGATCATGGTGATGACGGTCATCAAGATAGGACGCAGACGCTCGCGGCAAGCATCCAATGCCGCTTCCGTAATCGTCATACCCTGGGCACGGCGCTCAGACGCAAACTCGGTGATGAGGATGGCTGTCTTGGCAAGCAAACCGATCAACATGATGACACCGGTCTGGAGATAGATATTATTCTCCATGCCCGGCAAATGCAGTTTGTAACCTATCCACGAGAAGAGGAACGATCCCATGAGACCGAACGGCACGGAGAGAAGTACGGCGAAAGGCGTAAACCAACTGTTGTACAGCGAGCCGAGGATGAGATAGATGAGAATTACACAGATGAGATAGATAATGACTGTCATGCTGCTCTTTGAGTTCTCCTCCACCTCGCGCGACATGGATCCGTATTCATAGGTACAGTAAGTAGGCATCGTCTCTTTGAACACTTCTGCAATAGCCTGATGCGCCTGTGCTTCCGAATATCCGCTTCCGGTTGTTACACTGCAAGAGATAGACTGGAACAGGTTGAACCGGTTTACGGACGAAGGACCTACTATCTCTTTGAGTTGCACGAACTGCGAGAGAGGCGCCATTCTGCCGTCTGCCACTTTGATGTACATATTGTTCAGCGAGGAGGGATCGAGACGATACTCCGGTGCAGCGCCTACCATGATACGGTACACCTTGCTGAACTGGTTGAAGTTACCTACATAGGAACCGCCGCAGTAGGCGCCGAGTGTCTGAAGAACCGATTTGGCGGATACGCCGGCGCGATCACACTGGACAGGGTCTACTTCCACTTTGAACTTAGGGAAGCGCTCCGAATAAGAGGACAGGGCATCCTCCACCTCCGGACGTTCCCGCAACTTGGCGAGGAACTTATCCGTAAATTGCGCGAACTCGCTCATATTGCTACCGCTCATGTCCTGCACCTGAAGGTCGATATTGTTGGATGTACCGTATCCCGGAATCTGGGGCATCTGGAACGGAATAACCTTGGCGTTCTTGATACTCTGGCAATCCAGGTAGAAGCGGTAGATGACCATATCGATATAGTGCTTGAAGCCGGGACGGTCTTCCCAGTTCTTCAGACGGATGATCAGCGTTGCGAAACTGGAGCCTGCAGAGGAAATCATTCCGTAACCATTGGAAATGGCGTATGTCTCCAGTTCTGGTATTTCTCTCACTTTCTCCTCCACCTGCTTCATTATTTCTCCTGTCTCATGCAGTGTGGCGCCTTCCGGAGCACGCACTTCGCAGAGGATAACACCTTGGTCTTCCTGTGGCACGAGACCCGAAGGTAGCACGCGCATGAAGACAATAAGCAGTACGGTCGCTGCAGCGAGCAGGGCGAAGGATACCCACCGACGTTTGACAAAGATTTCTACATGCTTCTTGTACTTGTTGAGGATGGCGCCATACGCGGCGTTATAAGCCATTTTGGTATAGTAGTTGATGCCCTTGTGGTCATCCTTGGCATCGTTTGCGCTCATCATCAGTGCGCAGAGCGCAGGACAAAGCACGAGTGCGCAAACACAGGACAAACCGACGGCACCCGCGATAGTGATACCGAACTGGGTGAAGAACGTACCGGACGTTCCGCTCATGAAGGTAACAGGGATAAACACCGCCATGAAGACGAGTGTACAGGAGATAACGGCAACGGACACTTCGCTCATCGCCTGACGTGTTGCCTCCACGGCATCGGGAACACCCTTCTCCAGCTTACCCATCACGGCCTCGACGACGACAATCGCGTCGTCCACCACCGTTCCGATGGCCAGCACCAAGGCAAAGAGTGTCAGGAGGTTCATGGAGAAACCCGCGATCTTCACAATGGCAAACGTACCTAACAACGATACGATAATCGAGATAGACGGAATAATCGTTGCTTTGAAATTCTGCAGGAAGAAATAGACCACAAGGATGACCAGCAAAATAGCGATGACCAATGTCTCGACAACATTGTATATTGAGGCATAAAGGAAGTCATTGGAGGTCTCCAGAATGACGAATTCAAGCCCTGCGGGAAGAGTCGGCGTGAGTTGTTTGTATAACTGGTCGATTTTCTCGTTGACCTCGGTTGCGTTGGCACCCGGTGCCTGGCTGATGATATAGAAAACACCCGGCATGCCGTCTATTGACGAGTTCATCGTGTAACTCTTGGCACCAATCTCCACATCGGCTACATCTTTGAGATACAACAGGTTACTTCCGCCGTTGGTGCGGAGGACTATATTATCGAACTCCTCGATGGATTTGAGTGTCCCTTTGTACTCCATCGGATACTGGTATGCGTTCTCCGACTGCTGACCTAACGTACCCGTTGAGGTGACGAAACTCTGTGTCTGGATGGCATAGGATATATCGTCCGGAGTTAATCCGTATTGCGCCATCACGTCCGGTTTGAGCCATACGCGCAGCGCGTAAGTATTACCGAGGTTGTTGACATCGCCGACACCGGTGATACGCTGCAGACGGGGTTTGACATTGATATCAATATAGTTGGATATGAAGTCGGAATCATATTTGCCGTCGGTTGATTTGATGCCGGCAATCTGCAAGGTACTGTTCTGCATCTTGTCCACGGAAACACCCACCTGAACCACATCGCTCGGCAGCAATGCTTGTGCCTGTGACACGCGGTTCTGCACATTGATGGTTGCCAAATCCGGGTCGGCTCCCTGCTTGAAATATACCATGATGGATACGTCACCTGTCGAACTGGCGGTTGATGACATATAGGTCATGTCCTGCACGCCGTTTATTTGTTCCTCCAGCGGTTGGATGACAGAGGTCATGACTGTATTGGCATCGGCTCCGGTATATGAGGTCGATACGCGCACACTCGGCGGCGCAATATCCGGATACTGCTCCACCGAAAGACTCTTCAGACAGATAAATCCGACCAGTGCAATGACAATCGCTATTGCGCAGGCCATTACATGTTTTGATATAAATATATTCTTCATATTTTTTACCTTCGCTATTTTGGGTCGTTGTATCGTCGTTTAACGGCTGATAGCAAACGACCAACAGTTAAAGTTAAAACAAAACACGTTGTCCTTCGGTTACATTGTTGGCGCCTTCGGTGACGATGATGTCTCCCACTTCGAGGCCGGAGGTGATAACCAGGTCGCGCTCGCTGCTGATGCCTGCTGTCTCAACAATCACGCTGTAAGCGCAACTGTCTGCAGCCACTTTATATACCAGTGTCTTGTCTTGCAGACGGACTACGGCGTTTTGGGGAACCACCATCACATCATTCACATCAATCGGCAGAACGACTGTTCCCTGAATACCGGAATAAAGAGCACCTTCCGGGTTCGGGAAAGTAGCTTTGCATGTGAGCGCACCGGTAGTCTTGTCCACCATACCGGTAATACTCGTGACACGGCCTTTGTGCGGATACTCCGTACCGCTCTTATACAGGAATGTCACATCCGGGAAATCGGCCAGAGTGTACTGGTCATCTTTGCTGTTGGCACGTTCCTCCAGAACCGACTCGCTGACGGAGAACTCGGCGTACATCTTCGCATTACCGCTGACCATAGTCAGATAGGTGCCGGTATTTACCTGGTCGCCTGCAAAAACGGGAACCGAACCAATCAGACCGTCCACCGGAGCGGTGATAGTGCAGTAACCCAAGTTTACGCGGGCGCGGTTGGCTGCGGCTTTGTACTGGTTCACAGAGGCCTGTGCGCTCTTGTATGAGTTCTCGGCGCTCTCTAACATGTACTGGCTTACAATGCCTTTGGCGAAAAGGTTCTTGTTACTCTCGTACTCCAACTTGGCGCTGCTTTCAGCGGCAATAGAAGCTGCGAGATTGGCTTCTGCCGATTCGAGTTCCAACTCTGCATTACGGCTGTCAATCCGGAAAAGCACTTGGCCTTTCTTTACCTGCTGGCCTTCCGTGATGCAAACCTCCATCAATTGTCCGTTCACTTGGGGTTTGATAGTTACATCCGATGTACCTTTGAGGGTGGCGCTGTACTTCAAAGGCAGAGTGATGTCACTTTTGCTGATCGTCATTGTGGGGAAGGATGTCTGGGGCACTTTCGGAGCTTCTGAACCACAAGCGGCAAGGAGCAACGAGAGGGCAAAGAAGATAAAATGTTTGTTTTTCATTTTATTGATGAGTTAATGGGTTGATTGGTTGATTGGTTCATTATTCAATGACAAATGACTTATTTATCAAATGCTGAGCACCTGTAGCGCTCTCCATTTGTCGTCTTTGATATCTTTCTTCTCCTTGATGGCTTTACTGAGCGGCACATAGACGATTTCGCCGTTTTGCAATCCAACCATGACAGAGCGTTGTTCGTCAATCAGAGCCTGCACTGCAGCGCACCCGAAACGGGAAGCGACGATACGGTCGAAAGCAGAAGGAGAGCCGCCGCGTTGCAGGTGACCGAGAATGGTGACGCGGGTGTCGTATTCGGGATGCAGTTTCTCAATCATCTCGCCGACGGCTTTGGCACCGCCAGGTACGGCGTGCTCCTGTACGAGAACAATACCGCTGTTTTTATGTTTGCGTCTTCCGTGTCCGATTGCTTCTTCAATTTGTGTCTCGACGGCGGTACGTTCGGGAATGACCGCGGCTTCGGCCCCGGCTGCTATGGCGGCATTGAGCGTCAGGAAGCCGGCGTCACGACCCATGATCTCTACCAGGAAGAGACGCTCATGGCTGGTTCCTGTGTCGCGCAGTTTGTCCACACAGTCCATAATCGTATTGAGGGCGGTATCGTAACCGACCGTTGTGTCTGTTCCCCAAAGGTCATTATCAATAGTGCCGGGGATGCCGACAACGGGAACGTTGAACTCTTGTGCGAAGAGTCGTGCTCCGGAGAACGAACCGTCGCCACCGATGACGATGAGTGCGTCAATCTGTTCACGCTGCATGGTCTCATAGGCTTTCTGACGGCCTTCAAGCGTCATGAACTCTTTGCTGCGGGCTGATTTGAGGATAGTTCCGCCGCGTTGGATAATACCGCTTACGTCCTGGGTGGTAAACTCCTGTATCTCACCCGCCATGAGACCGTTATAGCCATGGAAGATGGCTTTGACGCGTATGCCGTTGGCCAATGCCGCACGTGTCACGGCGCGGATGGCTGCATTCATTCCCGGAGCATCTCCTCCGGAGGTAAGTACACCGATTGTTTTGATACTGTATTCCATAATTATCCGATTGTCGATTATCGATTTTCGATTATTGATTTAACCTTTGCGGGTGCAAAATTACTACAAAAATTGCATATATGCAAATTTTTGCGCATTTTTTTGGATTAGTGGGTTAGGGGATTAGAGCTTAGGAGGATCTGGAGGGCGTCATTGGGTGCGCCGTCGGGGGTGAAGGAACCCATGTTATAAGATCCCCAGCCGAGAGGGATATACTCGGACGGTCTCCAACCGCCGTACACCTCCGGTTCCCAGTAGAAGATGCCGGCGCACGAGTCGATGGCAGTTATACGCCGTATGAAATCTTCCATCACGATAGAAGACTCCGGATTGTTGGCAAACATCCCGACCTCGGCAATCATCACGGGGCAATGCCAGTCGCTAATGAGGCGGCGGATGTTGCCTTCTGCCAGTTCGTTCATCTCCTGCCATGTCTTACCGCCGTTCCAGGCGCTCATCATGGGATAATGGCTAAGTCCGATCATGTCCCATTGGCCGCCGTGAGCCTTGAGGGCGTTCCAGAACCAGTCTCTGCGCTCGTAGGCATTGTCCACATGGACGATGACGGTGATATCGGGGAATGCCTCTTTGGCGGCTTTGTAGCCCATAGTGGTGAATCCGGCATAGTGCTCCCATCCTTCATCCGTTAATTCGTTCACTCCTTCATTCGTTAACTCGTTCACTCCTTCACTCGTTACCCTCCCCATCGGCCAAAGCATGCCGTTGGGCGTCTCGTTGCCGATCTGCACCCATTCGGGTTTGATGCCTTCTTCTTTGAGTGCGTACAGCACGTCCAGCGTGTGTTCGCGTACGGCCTCTAACATAGTGGGGTAATCGTAGTTCTGCCAAGCCGCCGGGATAGTTTGATGAGCGGGGTCGGCAAAGAAATCCGAATAATGGATATCGACCATGATACGCTGTCCGGCTTTGGCGGCACGTTTGGCCAGATACAGCATGTCGTCTTTGTTGCTCCATCCGGTAGCATGGTTCACCCATACCCGCAAGCGCACGGCATTCATGCCCATTCCGCGCAGCAGGGCAATACAATCTGTACTCTGTTCACCATTCGCACCATTCTCACCATTCGCACCATTATAGAATTTCACTCCGTCATGCTCCATCTCGCTGAGCCAGCTGAGGTCACATCCGCGAGCCCATGAGCCGCGGGGACTGTCGGTTTTATGGTAGCAAGAGGGGAGGAAGAACGTGCAAAGCACTGACAAGAGGCCTACCCCGACCCTCCCTAAAAGGAGGGAGAACTTAGAGTTTTTTTCCTGTGACATCATATTTTTCATTGTTTCGAATGATTATTACATGTTGATTTTCAATGACTTTGTATACACCGGTTTCGGATGCCGGTTACGCGTTTTGCCATGATTTCGAAATTTTGTGCAAAGGTACTGCAAAAATTGCACATACGCAAGTTTTTGCGCATTTTTTTATAACTACGGCATTTACAGTGTTTTACAGCATATGTTATCGAGGGCAACACGATAGCGATACGAGGGCGATACGAGAGCAACACGAGGGCACCATAACACTCCATGTTTTTTGACAAGCAGACTTGACAAAACGAAGAAAAATGAAGAAAAAATGCATTTTCTTTAGAAAATATTTGGTCATGTCAAAAAAAAGTAGTACCTTTGCACGCTTTTTCGGCGCGTGCACAGGCTCGCATATGTACAAACACTTATATATAGGCATAAGGACGCGCAGAAAAGTATGGAATATTTATTAACAAAAATCAATTAAACAAAACAACAAAATGCCTACAATTCAACAATTAGTTAGAAAAGGAAGAGCAGAACTGGTGGACAAGTCGAAGAGCCCGGCTCTGGACAGCTGTCCGCAGCGTCGTGGCGTTTGTGTACGTGTTTACACAACGACCCCGAAGAAACCTAACTCCGCGATGCGTAAGGTTGCACGTGTGCGCCTCACCAACACCAAGGAAGTCAATGCTTACATCCCGGGAGAGGGACACAACTTGCAAGAGCACAGTATCGTAATGGTACGTGGCGGTCGTGTAAAAGACCTGCCGGGTGTTCGTTATCACATCGTTCGTGGTACACTTGATACCGCCGGTGTGGCTAACCGTCTCCAACGTCGCTCCAAATACGGAGCTAAGCGTCCGAAAGCTAAAAAGTAATCTGAATTCTGAAAACTGATTTCTGAATTCTTCCAAAACTAACTAAATGTTCCATATTTGGGACGAAACAATGGGTTGAAGGTTGAGTAAGCGGCCACGGGTTGACTACTGAAGCGACAACAACCACAAAAAATTATTTAAGACAATGAGAAAAGCAAAACCACAAAAACGTGTGATCCTGCCGGATCCGGTGTACGGTGAGGTAATGGTGGCAAAATTTGTGAACCACCTGATGCTCGATGGTAAGAAAAACACCGCATATGGTGTGTTCTACAGCGCACTCGGCGTAGTAGAGAACAAAATGAAGGGTGAGGAGAAAGCTGCTCTGGATATCTGGAAGCAGGCACTTGATAACATCACCCCGCTCGTAGAGGTTAAATCGAAGCGTATCGGTGGTGCTACCTTCCAGGTGCCGACCGAGATCCGTGCTGACCGCAAGGAGTCTATCGCAATGAAGAATATGATCAATTTTGCACGCAAGCGCGGCGGCCACTCGATGGCTGAGAAGCTGGCTGCAGAGATCATGGATGCGTATAACAACCAGGGTGGTGCCTTCAAGCGTAAAGAGGATATGCACCGCATGGCTGAGGCTAACCGTGCTTTCGCACACTTCAGATTCTAAACTAGGAAATCCTAGAAAAGGAACAAAAAAGATTGAGAAGAAACAATGGCAAAACATGATTTAAAATTAAACCGTAATATCGGCATCATGGCTCACATCGACGCCGGTAAGACTACGACCTCTGAGCGTATCTTGTTCTACACGGGTCTGACTCACAAAATCGGTGAGGTTCACGACGGTGCGGCAACGATGGACTGGATGGTTCAGGAGCAGGAGCGTGGTATTACTATCACGTCCGCGGCTACTACCACTTTCTGGAACTATGCCGGCAACAAGTACAAGATCAACCTGATCGACACTCCGGGGCACGTGGACTTTACCGTGGAGGTGGAGCGTTCGCTCCGTATCCTCGATGGTGCTGTGATGGCGCTGTGCTCGGTAGGCGGTGTGCAACCGCAGTCCGAGACCGTTTGGCGTCAGGCCGATAAATACAACGTACCGCGTCTGTGCTACGTGAACAAGATGGACCGTTCCGGTGCCAACTTCTTCGATGTAGTTCGTCAGATCAAAGAGGTGCTGGGTGCGACGCCGTGTCCTATCCAGATCCCTATCGGCGCCGAGGAGACCTTCAAGGGCGTCGTGGACCTCGTGAAGATGAAGGCTATCCTGTGGCACGACGAGACGATGGGTGCCGAGTACGTGGAGGAAGAGATTCCTGCCAATCTCGTGGCTGAGGCGGAAGAGTGGCGCGACAAGATGTTGGAGACAGTGTCTGAGTTCGACGACACGCTGATGGAGAAATACTTCGACGATCCGAGCACGATCACTGAGGATGAGATCCGCGTAGCTATCCGCAAGGGTACGCTGGCGATGAAGATCTTCCCTGTAATATGCGGTTCTTCGTTCAAGAACAAAGGTGTGCAGACGATGCTCGACGCTGTGTGCGCTTACCTGCCGAGTCCGCTCGACACTCCGGTGATCAACGGTACTAACCCGAACACGGAGAAGGAAGAAGAGCGTCACCCGGACGATCAGGATCCGTTGTGCGCACTGGCCTTTAAGATCGCTACCGACCCGTATGTAGGTCGTCTGTGCTATTTCCGTGTGTACTCGGGTCACCTCGATGCAGGTTCGTATGTGTACAACCCGCGTTCGGGTAAGAAAGAGCGTATTAGTCGTATCTTCCAGATGCACTCGAACCACCAGAATCCGGTGGAGACGATTCTCGCGGGCGATATAGGCGCGGGCGTAGGATTTAAGGATATACGCACGGGCGATACCCTCTGTGACGAGAACAAGCCTATCGTACTCGAGTCGATCGAGTTCCCGGCACCGGTGATCGGTATCTCTGTTGAGCCGAAGAGCCAGGCTGACCTCGACAAACTGGGTGTGGGTCTTGCCAAACTCGCAGAGGAGGATCCGACCTTCACCGTTAAGACGGACGAGCAGACGGGGCAGACCGTTATCTCCGGTATGGGTGAACTTCACCTGGAGATCATCATTGATCGTCTGAAACGTGAGTTCAAGGTAGAGTGTAACCAGGGTCGTCCGCAAGTGGCTTACCGTGAGGCAATCAGTGCTCCGGTTGAGTTGCGTGAGGTTTATAAGAAACAGTCCGGTGGTCGTGGTAAGTTCGCCGACATCATCGTGCGCGTGGAGCCGGCTGACGCTGACTTCCCCGGTGGTCTTCAGTTCGAAGACATCGTTAAGGGTGGTAACGTGCCTAAGGAGTACATCCCGTCGGTACAGAAGGGCTTCGAGATGGCTATGAAGAACGGTGTTCTTGCCGGCTATCCGCTTGACAGCCTCAAGGTAACCCTTATGGATGGTAGTTTCCACCCCGTTGACTCTGACCAGTTGTCCTTCGAGATCGCTGCTCAGATGGCGTTCAAAGAGGCATGTGCAAAGGCTAAACCGGTGCTCATGGAGCCGATCATGAAGATCGAGGTCGTTACGCCGGAAGAGAGCATGGGTGATGTCATCGGTGACCTGAACAAACGTCGTGGTCAGGTAGAAGGCATGGACACGAGCCGCACGGGTGCGCGTATTGTGAAGGCGAAGGTACCATTGGCAGAGATGTTCGGTTATGTAACCGCGCTGCGTACCATCACCTCCGGTCGTGCTACGAGCTCCATGGAGTTCAGCCACTACGAGGCTGTAAGTTCGAGCATCGCCAAAGCCGTTTTGACGGAGGTAGGCGGACGAGTTGACCTCGTATAAAAGCAAAACATGAGCGCGCAGGTGCGCAAGCGTGCGCACCTACACGTTCAAAATAAATAACGTACATATACACGTACACACGTACGTGACTCTAAGTACGGCAAAATAAACAATTAACCCTGCGGGGCGTGGGTCATCTTAGCAAATGACTCTTAAGGTTATCTGCGCTCTGCAAAATTACTAACAAATAAAAACAGTATTACTAATTATGAGTCAAAAAATTCGTATCAAACTGAAGTCTTTCGACCACAACTTGGTTGACAAGTCTGCAGAGAAGATCGTAAAGACCGTAAAAGCTACCGGTGCTGTAGTAAGTGGTCCTATTCCACTGCCGACGCACAAACGCATCTTCACGGTGAACCGCTCGACCTTCGTTAACAAAAAGAGCCGTGAGCAATTTGAGTTGGCGAGCTACAAGCGACTGATCGACATCTACAACAGCAACAACAAGACCGTTGAGGCGCTCATGAAACTCGAGCTCGCAAGCGGTGTGGAAGTAGAAATCAAAGTTTGATGAACGCCGAAGCGTTTCCTTCGGAAAGTGGCTAGGACCCTAGGATCCTAGGAATCTGGGAAACTAGAAAACCCGAAGGCGAGAACGCAGGCAAACAATTAATTAACAATTTTAACAAACTAAGCAACAATGCCAGGTTTATTAGGAAAAAAGATCGGAATGACTTCCGTCTTCGGTGCCGACGGCAAAAACATCCCGTGCACCGTTATCGAGGCAGGTCCTTGCGTAGTGACTCAGCTGAAGACCGTTGAGAAAGACGGTTACAAAGCAGCTCAGGTTGGCTTTATGCACAAGAGCGAGAAGCACACGAACAAGGCCGAAAAAGGCCACTTCAAGGCCGCAGGCGTAGAGCCCATGCGCCACTTAGCAGAGTTTGAGTTCGATGGAGAACTGGCTCTGGGACAAACAATCACAGCAGCTGACCTCTTCGCAGAGGGCGAGTACGTTGACGTTATCGGAACCAGCAAGGGTCATGGTTTCCAGGGTGTCGTTAAACGTCATGGCTTCGGCGGTGTAGGTCAGTCCACGCACGGTCAGGACGACCGTCTGCGCGCACCGGGTTCAGTGGGTGCATGTGCATACCCGAGCCGTATCTTCCCGGGCACACGTATGGCCGGACAGATGGGTGGTGACCGCGTAACGGTGCAGAACCTCGTCGTACTGAAAGTGATCCCCGAGTACAACTTGATCATGGTCAAGGGTAGTGTACCGGGTGCTAAAAACTCAATCGTCGTTATTAACAAGTAATTAGTTATGGAACTTAGTATTTTGAATCAAGCCGGTAAAGAGACCGGAAAGAAGATCGCTCTGAATGACGCTATCTTCGGTATCGAGCCTAACGACCATGCTATCTACTTGGACGTTAAGCAATTCTTGGCAGCACAACGCCAAGGTACAGCGAAAGCAAAACAGCGTAGCGAGAATGCTCACTCGACCCGCAAACTCGGTCGCCAGAAAGGTGGCGGTGGTGCACGTCCGGGTGATCTGAAGTCTCCGGTTCGCGTAGGTGGTGGTACCATCTTTGGTCCCGTACCCCGTGACTATGACTTCAAGCTCAACAAGAAAGTAAAACAGCTGGCTCGCAAATCCGCTCTGTCGCTTCGCGCAAAGCAGAATGAGTTGCTCGTATTGGACGCTCTGAACTTCGACGCTCCGAAGACCAAAGCTATGGTTGAGGTTCTCAATAATCTCAAAGTAGAGGGTAAGAAAGTGCTGTTCGTTATTGCAGACGCTAATCTCAACGCTCGCAAGTCCGCCGCTAATATCCAGCGTGTGAACGTAGTGAACGTAAACGAGCTCAACACCTACACAATCATGAATTCCAACGTAGTAGTTCTGACTGAAGCTTCGGCAGCTGCTATCGAGGCAACTTTAAACGCATAAGGAGGTAGAATTATGGCAATTATTATCAAACCCATCGTCACTGAGAAGATGACCGCCGCCGGCGAGAAACTGAACCGTTATGGCTTCATGGTAGCTCGCAATGCCAACAAAGTTGAGATCAAGAAAGCGGTAGAAGAAATGTACAACGTTCAGGTTACGGATGTCAATACGCTTATCCGTGCTCCGAAAGTAAAACAGCGCTGGACCAAGTCCGGTCTGCTCAAGGGTGCACAGCAGGCGTATAAGAAAGCGATCGTAACGCTGAAGGAAGGTGAAACAATTGATTTTTATAGCAATATCTAAAAATGGCTGTACGTAAATTAAAACCCACAACACCTGGGCAAAGACACAAAGTTATAGGTGCGTTCGAGACAATTACCGCGAGCGCTCCTGAGAAATCGCTTGTGTTTGGTAAGACCAAAACCGGTGGTCGTAACAACGTCGGTAAGATGACCATGCGTTACATCGGTGGTGGCCACAAACAGAAGTATCGCGTAATTGACTTCAAGCGCAATAAAGATGGTGTTCCCGCAACGGTAAAAACTATTGAGTACGATCCGAACCGTAGTGCCCGTATCGCTCTCTTGTTCTACGCTGACGGTGAGAAGCGCTATATCCTTGCACCGAATGGACTGCAAGTAGGTCAAACTGTAATGTCGGGAGAGAATGCTGCTCCTGAAGTAGGCAATGCACTGCCTATGTCTGTAATTCCTCTGGGAACGCTCATTCACAACATCGAGCTCCGTCCGGGCCAGGGTGCCTCCATGGTACGCTCCGCCGGTACGTTCGCTCAGTTGTCGAGCCGTGAGGACAAGTACGCTATCATCAAACTGCCTTCGGGTGAGCTTCGTAAGGTGCTCGCTGCTTGCAAGGCTACGGTTGGTGTAGTAGGTAACAGTGATCATGCTCTGGAGAAGAGCGGTAAAGCCGGTCGCAGCCGTTGGCTCGGTCGTCGTCCGCGCAACCGTGGTGTCGTTATGAACCCTGTAGATCACCCGATGGGTGGTGGTGAAGGCCGTCAGTCCGGTGGTCATCCGAGAAGCCGTAAGGGTCTGCTCGCTAAGGGATACAAGACACGTCACCCGAAGAACCAGAGCAACCAGTACATTATAGAAAGACGTAAAAAATAACCTATTAAAGTCAAAGTAACATTATGAGTCGTTCATTGAAAAAAGGACCGTTTATCAACGTTAAGTTGGAAGACAAAGTACTGGCCATGAATGAGTCCGGCAAGAAAGAAGTTGTCAAGACTTGGAGCCGTGCTTCGATGATCTCCCCTGACTTTGTAGGTCATACAATCGCAGTTCACAATGGAAACAAGTTCATTCCTGTTTATGTAACGGAGAACATGGTAGGTCATAAGTTGGGCGAGTTCGCTCCGACACGTACCTTCCGCGGTCACTCGGGCAATAACAAGAAGTAATCCATTGCAATCAATTAACATTATTTAAAATTCCAGATTAAAATGGGTGCAAGAAAACATAATAGCGCAGAGGCAATGAAAGCTGCTCGCAAAGAGCTGTATTTTGCCAAATCAAACGGAATTCCTACCAGCCCGCGTAAGATGCGTCTCGTAGCAGACATGGTTCGCGGTATGGAAGTGAATCGTGCACTCGGTGCGCTGCATTTCTCCACACGTGAGGCCAGCCGCGCGCTCGAGAAGCTCCTGAAATCTGCTATTGCCAACTGGGAGACCAAGACCGGCAAGAAAGCAGAGGACGAAACTCTCTATGTAACGAAAATCATGGTTGACGGCGGTATGTCGATCAAGCGTATGCTGCCCGCTCCTCAGGGTCGTGCTTATCGTATCCGCAAACGTTCCAACCACGTTACAATATTTGTAGATACTAAAAATACTAACGCTGAAAAGTAATCAATTATGGGACAGAAAATTAATCCTATAGCTAACCGTCTGGGCATTGTCCGCGGTTGGGACTCCAACTGGTTTGGAGGCAAGAATTACGGAGATACGCTGCTTGAGGATAGCAAGATTCGCGAGTACCTCAACGCTCGTCTCGCAGAGGCTAGTATTTCCCGTATCGTTATCGAAAGAACTCTGAAACTTGTGACTGTTACTATCTGCACCGCTCGCCCCGGTTATATCATCGGAAAAGGTGGAGAAGAGGTTGACAAATTGAAGAAGGAACTCCAAAAGATCACCAAGCAAGACGTACAGATCAACATCTTCGAGGTAAAACGTCCGGAATTGGACGCTACCATCGTAGCTAACAAGATCGCTCGTCAGCTGGAAGGCAAGATTGCTTACCGTCGTGCCGTTAAGATGGCTATTCAATCGACTATGCGCATGGGCGCTGAGGGTATCAAAATTCAGGTATCCGGTCGTTTGAACGGCGCTGAAATGGCCCGCAAGGAGATGTATAAAGAGGGTCGTACCCCGCTGCATACACTCCGCGCTGACATCGACTACTGCCACGTAGGTGCCATCACCAAAGTGGGTGTCATCGGTGTAAAGGTATGGATCTGCCGTGGAGAGGTTTATGGTAAGAAGGACTTGGCTCCTAACTTCTCGCAGAAGCAGGAGGGTGGCCGCCCCGGTATGGATCGCCGTGAGGGCCGCGGAGAGCGCAAGGGTAACTTCCGCCGCAACAAAAAACAATAATGTTTAACCGATTTGTAGATTAGAACTATGTTACAACCTAAGAAAACTAAATTCCGCCGTTGCCAAAAAGGCCGCATCAAGGGCTTCGCTCACCGCGGTCAGGAACTGGCATTCGGTTCGTTCGGTATCAAGAGTTTGGGTACCGTATGGTTGACCGGTCGTCAAATCGAGGCTGCCCGTATCGCCGTTACCCGTTATATGCAACGTCAAGGTCAGGTGTGGATCCGAGTATTCCCGGATAAACCCATCACCAAGAAGCCGTTGGATGTACGTATGGGTAAAGGTAAAGGTGCTCCCGAAGGTTTCGTAGTACCATTGGAGCCCGGTCGTATCATCTTCGAGGTAGAGGGCGTAAGTTACGATATCGCCAAAGAGGCACTTCGTCTCGCCGCCCAAAAGCTGCCTGTAACCACTAAATTTGTCGTAAGACGCGATTACGACGCAACACAAAATGCTTAATGTTGGATTATGAAAACAGCTGAAATCAAAGAATTAACTACTGCAGAGATCGCAGAGCGTCTGACCGCTGAGAAAGAGGCTCTCACACGTATGCAGTTAAATCACAGTATTTCTCCGCTCGACAATCCTCAGCAAATTAAGGCTGCGCGTCGAAACATCGCTCGCCTTGCAACTGAATTGCGTGCAAGAGAAATTAACAAGTAAAAAACGACAAAGACAATGGAAAGAAATCTTAGAAAAGAGCGCGTGGGCGTAGTTGTTTCCAACAAGATGGAGAAGACCATCGTGGTCGCTGTTCGTTGGAAAGAGAAACACCCCATCTATGGCAAGTTTGTCAATAAAACTCGCAAGTTCCATGTTCATGACGAGAAGAATGAGGCTGGTATCGGCGATACCGTTCGCATCATGGAGACTCGTCCGCTGAGCAAGACCGTGCGTTGGCGTTTAACTCAAATTATCGAAAGGGCTAAGTAATTATGGTACAGCAAGAATCTCGTCTCACAGTATGTGACAACAGCGGTGCAAAGCAAGCACTCGTTATCCGTGTTCTTGGTGGCACCAAGAAACGTTACGCATCCCTCGGCGATACAGTCGTAGTAGCCGTTAAGGGCGTTATCCCTTCCAGCGAAATCAAAGATGGTACGGTTAGCCGCGCTATCGTGGTTCGCACGAAGAAAGAGGTACGCCGTGCAGACGGTAGTTACATCCGCTTTGATGACAACGCATGCGTGTTGATCACCAACGCCGGTGAACTCCGCGGCAGCCGTATCTTCGGCCCGGTGGCTCGTGAGTTGCGTCAAACGAACATGAAAATTATTTCTCTGGCACCTGAAGTGCTCTAATCATCTAAAACGTTACAGTAATGGCAAAATTACATATCAAAAAGGGTGATACCGTTTACGTAAACGCAGGTGCTTCGAAGGGTCAGACCGGCCGCGTGCTGGAAGTGATCGTTGACAAGCAACGTGCTATTGTAGAAGGCGTCAACATGGTATCGAAGAGTACCAAGCCCAACGCAAAGAATCCGCAAGGCGGAATCGTTAAACAGGAAGCTCCTATCCATATCTCCAACCTCAACGTGGTTGAGAACGGCAAACCGGTTCGCGTTGGCCGTGTGAAGAAGGATGGCAAGCTCGTTCGTGTATCTAAAAAAACTGGTAAGGAGATCTAAGTATGAATACAGCAAGTTTGAAACAAGACTATCAGGAGCGCATCGTGCCTATCCTGATGAAGGAGTTCAACTACACTACTGTGATGCAGTGCCCGAAACTCCAGAAGATCGTTCTGAACCAGGGTCTGGGCGAGGCTGTAGCTGACAAGAAGATCATCGAGGTCGCTCTCCAGGAGATGACCGCTATCGCTGGTCAGAAAGCAGTCGCTACCGTTTCGAAGAAAGATATCGCTAACTTCAAGGTGCGTAAGCAAATGCCGATCGGTGTTCGCGTTACCCTCCGCGGTCAGCAGATGTATGAGTTCCTCGAGCGTCTCGTTCGCGTGGCTCTCCCGCGTATCCGCGACTTCAAAGGTATCGCTAACAAGATGGACGGCCGTGGTAACTACACCTTGGGTATCACCGAGCAGATCATCTTCCCTGAAATTAACATTGATAACATCACCAAACTGCTGGGTATGAACATCACGTTCGT
>JAFVHA010000125.1 GCA_017478035.1 Paludibacteraceae bacterium
ATATCGAGCGCGAGATTGGCGCAGATATCATGATGGCGTTCGACGAGTGCTGCCCCGGTACAGCGGATAAGAGATATGCCAAGGACTCGATGGACCGCACGCACAGATGGCTCGACCGCTGTATTGAGCGGTTCGACGGCACGGAAGACCTGTACGGTTACAAGCAGCATCTCTTCCCTATCGTACAGGGCTGCACGTACACCGACTTGCGGCAGGAAGCCTGCAAACGGTTGCGCGACCTGGACCGCGACGGATACGCGATAGGCGGCTTGGCGGTAGGCGAACCGACGGAAGTCATGTATGAGATGATTGAGGTGTGCAACGATATCCTGCCCCAAGACAAACCGCGGTACCTGATGGGAGTCGGCACACCCTGGAACATTCTGGAGGCGATCGAACGCGGAGTGGATATGTTTGACTGTGTGATGCCTACGCGCAACGGACGAAACGGAATGATTTTCACATGGCAGGGCGTGATGAACCTGCGGAACAAGAAATGGGAGGACGATTTCTCGGAATTAGACCCCATGGGTACAAGTTACGTCGATCACGCTTACACACGGGCGTACGCAAGACATCTGATACACGCGCAGGAGATGTTGGGACTTGAGATACTGTCCATACATAATCTGGCATTCTATCTGGACCTCGTCACGCAGGCCAGAGCGCATATTATCGCAGGAGACTATTCCTCATGGAAAGCTGAAGTCTTGCCTGCACTCATGACACGATTATAAATCATAAATCATAAATCATAAATAAGCGTGAAACGCTTGGATTGGTATATAGTTCGTAAGTTTTTGGGGACGTTTTTCTTCTCCATCGTGCTGGTATTGTCCATCGCGGTTGTCTTTGACCTGACGGAGAAGATGGATGATTTCTTTGAGAACCAGGTTCCCTTCAAAGAGATTCTGATGGACTACTACCTACCCTTCCTGCCGTACTATATGAATATGTTCAGTTCGCTGTTCATCTTCATCTCCGTCATTTTCTTCACCAGTAAGTTAGCCGGCAACTCTGAGATTATCGCCATGCATGCGGCGGGTATGAGTTATCACCGTCTGATGCGGCCGTACGCATTCTCGGCTATGTTGCTGTTTATATTGAGTATTTTCTTAGGCGGCTGGGTGATACCGAAGAGTTCCGCGCGCATGCTGGATTTCACGGACAAATATATCGACCATTTCACGAGTGACCACGCGCGTAACATGCAGTTGGAAGTGGAACCGGGCACAGTGCTCTATATCGAGTCTTTCCAACGGCGCAGCCAGATAGGCTACCGGTGCTCGATAGAGCATTTCAACGGCAAGAGTCTGGTCTCCCGTACAACCGCTGACCGCATCTATTACGATTCCTTGTATAACTGGCATCTGGACACCTATACACAGCGTGTTTTCACAGGCATGCGGGAGAGTCTGACGCGCGGCGATACGATGAATATCATCCTGCCTATCACGCCGGACGAGATGTTCATCACGGCGCAACAGGCGCAGCAGATGACGACGCCGGAGTTGAGGCATTACATGGAGCGTCAGCGCGAACGAGGAAGCGGCAATGTGAAAGCGTTTGAAGTGGAGTACCACAAGCGCTGGGCTTCGCCCGTAGGTGCGTTTATCATGACCCTGCTCGGCGTAACGATGTCGAGCCGTAAGGTACGCGGAGGAATGGGCAAGAACTTAGGTATCGGTATTGTGCTGACGGCAGGTTATATATTATTCTCCACCGTGAGTACCACTTTCTCGGTCAATAATGTGATGTCTTCGTTCTCGGCGGCATGGCTGCCTAACTTCGTCTTCCTGGCCATATCGATTCCGCTTTATATCCGGGCAAGCCACTAACGCCCACGAAGTACACAGATACAAAAAGAGGGTTCGCGATGCGGACCCTCTTCCATAAAATGTACCTTAAATCTGTTACAGAACTCTTACCTGAGTTCGATGCGGCGAGTAACAGTTTCGCCGTTGACTTTCGCGTAAAGACGATACGTACCACGCTCAAGTTCAAATTCTACCAAGTTTCCACGTTCTTTCTGAAGCAGTTTACCCTGCAAAGAGTATATTCTTGCTTCCTCCATCTGCATGGATTTAACCACCAGAGTGTTTTCGCGGAAGCGAACAGTAAAATCATCATTGCTTTTTGCGGCATCCGCGAAAGTTACTCCTGTTAATAGTGCAACCGCTGTTGCTACAATCATAAAGAAACGTTTCATAATTGTTCCTTTCTTTTAACAGTACTAATACCGTTTTCCGTTCGCGTCAATGCGTGGGCATCCGGCCTTTCGGCTTACCTTGAGAGCAGACGCCATCGAAAAACGATGCAAAGGTACTGCCTTTGGGGGACTCTACCAAATATTTTAGGCAAAAAGTAATAAATTTCTACAATCTGTAGAGTGCAGATTACAAAATATCACCACTCCTTTCAGAATGGTGACATTTTGCTATTTACGGTTAGCAATCAGGCGATAAGCCGTTATATTGCTTCCGTTCATAGCCGTTAATTCGCTTGAAAGCAATAATAATTGGGTATGCTGAGCACCATCCAAATTATAACCGTCCACTGGCACATACTGATAGTAATAATCATCGTCCATGACAGTTAATGTTTCTC
>JAFVHA010000013.1 GCA_017478035.1 Paludibacteraceae bacterium
GCGGCGGAAAACCCGAAGAGGGCTTCAAGGCTTACTCGCGCTTTTATCAATACGTCTATGTAGCCATTTATCGCCAGCTGCAAAAAGAAGCCAAACGGGCGAAAGAAAATGAGGTAAATGTAGAGGAAATCAGCTTCGAAGGGGTGGATTTACGCCCAAGATTACGACCCTTCGCAAGTCCTCTTCGTCGGTCGTACAACTATTTCCGAGACCGCGATTTGCAACTGCCTGATATTCAAGTTCATACAAATTTAGAAAAACCGCCTCGTACAACTGCAAAATTTGCACATGTCGAAGAAAAGCAGTAATTTTGCACCGAATTTCAAAACTTAAAATCGCATGAAAAAGTTTTTACTAAATCGTGCCCTTGCGGCTAAGGAAAAAATCACGTTTTTCGTTCTGCTCTTTGCAGCGTTAGTATTAAAAGGAACGTGCGCCTACGCGACGGTGTATAACGGCGTATGTGGTAATGAGTTATCATGGAGGCTTGACACCAATGACAGCATCGTTGTTATCACCGGACGTGGAGAAATGTCCAACTTCCAGTTCGATGAAGACAAAAGGCCTTACGTCAAGAGTGTTGTGTTCCCGAAAGGTATAACTCGCATATCTCCCCGTTCGTTCGAGTATTGCTACAATTTACAATCAGTTACCTTGCCTGATAGCGTAATGTCAATAGGCTTCTATGCGTTCAGGAAATGTACCGGTTTGAAGGAATTCCATATGGGGAAAAATGTCCGAACTATTGAACTGAATGCATTTCGTGACTGCAACTCTCTGCAACGTCTGGTCTTATCGGACAGCCTTGAGACAATAGGCGTTCATGCCTTTGACGGTTGCAGTGCGATTACTGATACCGTTGTTTTCCCTGAATCTCTTGTTTCTCTCGGAGATAATGCATTCGCGGGAGCGAGTGGACCAAATGCCGTAGCCGTGTGGAAAGCAAGGCATTGTAAGAGCGGAGCTAGACCCATGAGTCATTTCACAAAGGTCATATTCGGTGAGAATGTGGAATATATTGGTACCTATCTGTTTAGTAACGCACCGTTGGATACAGTTGTATTGCCAAATGGCGTGGATACAATCGAACAGCGTGCATTTTACGGGTGCAGCTTGAGTCACATTGAGTTGCCGCAGTCACTCAAATATATCGGACCGTCTGCATTTGACGGAGCTACCTCATTGGCATCTTTGACTATTCCTGAGAATGTATCAAACATCCCAAGTACTATGTGCTACGGCTGTAGTTCACTCAGATCTGTCACTTTGCCGGAAGGAATAAAGGCTATTGAAAATTATGCATTCTATCATTGTAAATCGTTATCAAACATCAATATACCGCAAAGTGTGCAGTCTATCGGGGATCTTGCATTCGCAAGTTGTAGTTCTCTAACTTCAGTCTCTATTCCAGAAGGTATAACCGGTATATCCGACTGTGCTTTCAGCCTTTGCTTATCCCTGAAAGAGGTGCATTTCCCGAAATCGTTGACCAGCATTGGTGAAGGAGCATTTCAGGATTGTGCGATTGATTCGCTTGACTTTCCCGCATCGCTGGTATCAATCGGTGAAAATGCGTTTTCGCGTTTGCTAAACCTCAAGGAATTGTTCATTCCTGACGAAGTTCGTCAGATCAAGACTGGGGCATTCGAAGGGTGTACCGCTTTGCAGAATGTAACGTTCGGCAGAAAAGTTTCCATGATTGATACTGATGCATTCAAAGGAGATAACCGTCTGACAGAAATAACCTGCAATGCCGTTGTTCCCCCGTTGGCGCAGAGCAGTACATTCAGCGGAGTACCCGATACTGCAACATTGATTGTTCCTTCACAAAGCATAGAGGAATACGCTGCCGACGAGGTTTGGGGACGTTTCCGCATTCAGCAGAATCAAGGACTTGATCATGTTACAACCGAGACGACAGAAACAGCAGTTAACTTTACATGGCCTTCTGTGGAAGGAGCCAGTTACTATACGCTCATCATCTGGGCGAACGAGGAGCGCACAGAGAAGATTTGTACGCTGACGTTCAACTCCATGGGACAGCTCGTTGAGATCGACTTCTCCAAGCACGCACCTGCGCGTCGGGCGATGAACACCGCTGCTTCCTTCTCGTTCCGTTACAACGGTTTGGATGAGAACACCGACTATTGGTTCACGATGACAGCCTCTGATGAAAACGACACCGAACTCTTCAATGCCTCCGGCTCATTTGCAACACTTGGGGCAAACATGCCGACCAACATAGACGATGTACAGAGGGATGATGTACAATGCATAAAGGTGTTGCGCAACGGACAGATTTATCTGGTTTACGAAGGACGGATGTACGATGTACAAGGAAACCATCTCAAATAATATGCGATTATGAAAACGAAAGTATCTATTATTCTTGTTTGCCTGATAGGAATGGCAAGCAGCATGTACGCACAAGAGAGCTTGGGCGACAAGTATGCCTGGCGTCTGGACAGTGTGGTGTATTCGTATCCGCTAATGAATGGCGAAAATGAGGAATATGGCCGTATGGGCAGGCGTGAGGTGGTAAGTTACACCTATGGTTTGGATGGTCTGCCGACGGACAGCGGATTCAGTACGCTGGACTATGAAGAATATTACACGACCCGCAAGCCTCTGACCTACCGAATCAACATAGGAATGCGCAAGCACGAATACCGCTCGTTGGGCAAGAACGGCAAGCGGACGGTATTGCACTATACGTACACGGACGGGGACTTCATTGACACCACAGGCGGTACGATTGACAACAGCCTGTTTGCGTTGTATCAGAAGGACGAGTATGCGTTTGATTCCATGCATGTGGTATATGACGCGGACGGAGGAACAGTCCGTACGATCCACCATTACGACAAGACGACTACCAATTATAATTATTCGACGGGCGCGTGCACGAGTATCAAGCGTGTGCAGGTGTTGGCTACGGACAGTACGGAAGATGAGAAACAATGGAGTTGCAACGTGACGACCGGTGCATGGAGTCTGTCGAAAAACCTGCACCGCGATTATATTAACCATCGCTTGACGTATAGTGAGTCCACGCGACGGAATTTTTACAGCGACGGGACGCTGAAAGAAATCTGGGTGGACGGAACGGGTTATAACGAGTTAGGTGTAAAGACCCGCACTTATTCGACGTATAAGATTTATCAGGAGAACGGTGAGCCGAAACCTTTCCAACCCGGCGGGTACGCATGGCGGGAGAACATCGAGCTGTTCGAAGGCGGCCGGATTGTTCATTCTTCGGATACCCGTTTCGTCTGGTATGAGGACGGGATGCATAGTTTTGCAGGCAACCCGACCAAAGACTACGAGTATCTGCCGGACGGGATGGTTATTCGTACGGAGAACGGCGTGACCAAATACCTGGTGGATCTGCAAGGTAATGAACATCTTATTTTCCACCAGAATCCCTATTGGCCGGATACCTTTTACAGCCGGTACGTTTATTACGACGATTTCACACTCAGGCAGCAGGTGGATTCGGTTTTTGACCCTACGACCAAACAGCAGGGGGATTCTACCATTCATACGTGTAACCGCATATGGAGAATTACTGATTTTGACGAACATGGGAAAAAGATTCATACCATCGAGATGGCGCACGACACGGCACAGACGGAGTGGACCTATGTACGCGAGGAGACATACGCAGAGAACTATACGGAGACGGTGACCATTCAGGCTAACAAGCGAACCACTTCGCGTACGTACACCTATGGTTTTGAGAATTACTATAACTTGGTGGAAGAGCGTGACGAGGACGGCAACTGGAAGTCTAAAAACGGGTACTGGCGGAATGTGTCTTTCGGATTTAACGGTGAACCTTTGACGGCAGTTGAATACAACCGGAGCAATGAGCAGTGGGTTCCGTCCAATATATATACGTTCACGTATATCCCCGAATGGGATCTCTACCGCCGGGACGATTATGATTACAGTGGCGGGTATATTGATTTCTTTGCGAAAAGCGGAGCAAGTCAGGGATGGTATTTGCGCTACGCCCGGGGATATGTACATCTGTCCGAATACGATGCTTTCGGCCGCAAAACCAAAGACTCCGAATGCAGTTTTGACTCGGCGATGCATGTCAAGGACACGACTTCTTACACCATCTATCGTTATTTTCCGGTAGGCAGTTGCACAAAGGTGGCAGAGAGTACGAAATACCGCCGGAATGCAGAGACAGGCGCGTGGGAGATTAACGGTACGCCGTCGCGCACGAACAGTTATACGCACGAGGTGAAGGATGAGAAGGGTAATCTGGCGATGTCCTATACGTTCAGTTGGGAAGGAGATTCCATTATTACCGATTCCATGGACTATGACTTGGTCTATGATACACAGGGACGTCTCTACGAGCAAGGGGTAAAAAGGACAGGAGGAACGCCGGTTATCACCCGCAAGCGCTATCTGTACTATGAGGACAATGACCCTGTTGCCTACCGCACATTGCTTTGGTATGCATATACCGACTCCCCAAAAAACGACGGTTGGAAAACCGGCTATACGAGTGATGACCGCACGCAGACGGAATATGATGAGGCAGGCCGAGTGAGCGAGCGTATTAGTTTTGGTATCAGCAAGGACAGTACGCATGCCGTGCCGACAGACAAGTATGTGTATTTCTACGAGGATAACAAGCTCGGTTGGGTCACGGAGGAGCACTACAAGATGAACAACGGCAACTGGGACTGCGCGGGTGTGACGAACAGACGCTTGCTGCTCACCGGCGTGGAGCGTGACGAAGACGGAGATGTCACTTCCCGATGGAAACGTATTAACACCTGTGGCGGACCGGAAGACGAGTCGCTCCGGGTGTACACCTATGCGGCGGACGTGGCTACTTATCCCGTGCTTTCGCCCAATAGTTACCGCTTGGCTCACGAGGCAGATCTGGAGTACGGCGACTATGTTCAAGAGCAGTTGGCTTCCAAGCGCGTGAAAGCGGTGACTTACACCTACGCAAATAATCCGCGTCAGTCGTATGTAGCAACCTATCACTACACGGCATTGCGCGAAGGTCTCCAAGAAGACAAAATGCCCGTATCCATCGAACCGGAAGAGACGAGTGCCATCTTTACATGGGGTGCCGTTGAGGGCGCAGAGACGTATGTGCTGCATGTGTATTCCGATGCCGCACAAACGGAGGAGATATGCTATGTGGTGTTTGACAAAACAGGAAGGGTGATTTCTATTAATTTTGTACGTCATGCACCGAAAAGATATGCCGAAGTGGAACAATTCAGTTATACATTGGAAGGGCTGACGGCAGGCACGCAGTATTGGTACACTATAGTGGGACGCAATGCAGAAGAAAAAGCATTTGAATCCACCCATGGTTCGTTCCGCACAAAAGGAGAGGGCGAAAACGCGGAAGGTATCGATTTCATCGAGGAAAACGACACAAATACTCCCGTCAAATTCCTCCGCAACGGACAAATCATCATCCGTCGTGGTGACGCAAAATACAGTATTCAAGGAAACCAAATCAAATAATATACGATCATGAAAACGAAAAATGTTTTTTGTCTGCTTTTTGTAGCATTTTTACTTCTA
>JAFVHA010000061.1 GCA_017478035.1 Paludibacteraceae bacterium
CGGCAGGCTATGCATTTCATCCGGTGAATAAAGAGTGAAGGAATTAAAGAGTGAAGGACATGATAGAGTATATTGATCGTCGTAACAGCGATTGTTACAAATGGGACTCGGATGAGTCCCGTGGTCTATTGCCGTTATGGATAGCAGACATGGATTTTAAGGCCGCCAAGCCTATCCGAGAGGCTATGCAGCGTCGTTTGGATCACGGTGTTTTCGGTTATTCGATTGTGCCGCAGGCTAATTACGATGCAGTGGCGTCATGGTTCGAGCGTCGTCACGGTTGGAAGGGAATCAATCGCGACAACCTACTCTACACTACGGCTGTTGTGCCGGCCATCTCGGCGGTTTTCAAGGCCTTGGAGTTGCGCATGGATGAATACCGTCGCAAAGCAGGCAGGCCGACCGAGAACGAGCCGCTTCGGATCTTGACCTTTACACCCGCCTACAACTGTTTCTTCTCTTGTATAGAAAACATGGGCTGCGAGTTAGTACCATCCCCTCTGGTGCTGGTAAACAACCGTTTTGAGATCAACTGGGAGGACGTAGAAGCCAAAGCCAAGAAGGCGGATGTGTTCCTGCTCTGTAATCCGCACAACCCGACAGGTCGTGTCTGGACTCGCGAGGAATTGGAGCGGTTGGCCGCTATCTTGCGTCGCGAGCATATGTTCTGCCTATCGGACGAGATTCACTGTGAGTTCGCCTTCCCCGGACATGCCTACACGCCTTTTGCGTCCATCGTGATCAACGACACGGATTTCTGTGTCTGCACGTCAGCGAGCAAGGCTTTCAACATCGCCGGTCTATTGTGCGCCAACATTTTCGTACCGAACAAAGAGTTACATGCCCAGATCAATCACGCGCTGGAGATTCACGAAGTGAACGGTCTCAATCCCTTCGGTCTGGTCGCACAGGTTGCGGCGTATAACGAATCGGAAGCATGGTTGGACGAGCTGAACAAGCTGGTGTATAGTAATTTCTGCTATCTGCGTGATTTCCTGCATAAGCATATGCCGCAGTTGAAACTTCACGAGACGGAAGGCACCTATCTGGCATGGGTCAATATCGAGGCCTTTGGCACCTCGGCAGAAGCCCTTTGTCAGCGGCTCGCGCAGGAAGAGAAAGTGCTGTTCAACCCCTCGGAGATGTACGGCGGAACAGGACATATACGTATCAATCTCGCCACATCGCGCGAGAACCTGACGGAAGCGCTGAAACGATTACAAAACATGTACACAAAATAAATTGAATATGAAAAAATATGTAATGGCACTCGTATGTGCCGCCATGATGATGCCTATGAATGCAAAGACATTAGTGGCGTTTTTCTCCGCCACCGGAACTACCAAAGCCGCAGCCGAGAAACTCGCGAAGCAGCAGAATGCCGTGTTATGGGAGATTGAACCGGCAGAGAAATACACAGCCGCCGACCTCGATTGGCGCAATTCCAAGTCCCGCTCGTCGATGGAGATGAACGATCCCGAAGAGCGCCCGACTATCAAGCGTTGCACGGATGTAACGCCGTATGACACCGTGTATGTCGGTTTCCCGATATGGTGGGGAATATGCCCGCGAATCATCAATTCATGGCTCGATAACAACCTGCCGCAGTTAGAAGGCAAGACAATGATTCCGTTTGCTACCAGCGGTTCCAGCGGCATCGAGGAAGCCGAGGTATATCTGAAAAAGACCTATCCCTCGCTCAACTGGAAAAAAGGCATGCTGCTCAATCAACGATGACCAGGATACTGTTCATATGTCACGGAAATATCTGTCGTTCCCCGATGGCAGAATTCATGATGAAGCAACTGGTCTCACAAGCCGGCCGCGCGGACGATTTTGAGATCGCGTCTGCAGCCGTGTCCACCGAGGAGATCGGCAACGATATCTATCCTCCGGCCAAAAGGATGCTGACGGCGAAAAGAGTGCCTTTTGCGTCCCGCGCGGCGCGACAGATGACACGTGCCGACTATGCCTATTACGACCATATCGTATGCATGGACCAAAGCAATCTGCGATGGATACGGTATATCATCGGAGAGGATACAGACCATAAGGTGTCGCTGATGCTGAGTTGGGCAGGAAAGAGTCGCGACGTTGCCGACCCCTGGTACACGGGCGATTTCGAGAAGGCATACGACGATATATGGGAAGGCTGCCAAGCACTATTGAGACAATTGACGTCCTAATCAAGTATAACTATCACTAAATTCGAATCACTATGATTGACAAACTGATCAAAAGCGCGCTGCTGTTCACAGCCGGCGCAGCAGTAGGAGCCGCGGGAGCGATGTGGCTCATGTCCGATTCCGGAAAAGAAATGCGTGGCCAGTTGCGCGACCTCGCATCGCAGGCAAAAGACAAAATGCACGAATGCTGCGACAAAGTAAGGCAAGAAATGGAAGCGGCGATACAGGAAGCCGAAGAACAACCCGCCCCGGAGGCATAAAAAAGTACGACTATGGAAAAGGAATTGAAAGAATTGCAGGAGAAGAAAGATGAAATCCTGACCGAAGTGGAAACACTTGCGAGAGCGGAATACGAAGTAGCCCGCCTGCGGATGATCGACAACACGAGCCGCTTAGTGGGTTCACTGCTGCTGACGATATGCCTTATTCTTGTGGCGTTCGCCGTGCTGGCTTTCTGCGCTGCAGCAGCCGTTGTGGCTTTGGCGCAATGTGTACCAACATGGGCGGCATGCCTCATCGTAGGCGCCTTCTATCTGCTGCTTATTCCTGTGCTGATCGGTTGCGGCAAAGTGCTGTTCCTCGATCCTATTGTGCGCAAAATGAGCGGATTCAAGGACGCCGAGGAGTTGAAATGCGAGACTATCCGTGCAGAAGGAAACGCGGCTCTGCAACGCGAGCGGATCAGCGGACGTCTGCGTTTCGCCCGGACAATGTACGATTACTACACCGGCCTGGCTCAGACAGCATGGAATATGATTCGCAAACTGTTCAAAAAAGCTTAACACTCCCTTCATATGCGTCAGATTGTATTTACGGCACTATGCCTGCTGGCCTTGGTCAGTTGTACCAAGACCACACCTGTTCCCCAAGTAGGAACCGTCACCTGCGACACGATCACCGACGTGCCCTGTTGCATCTATCTCCCGTATCAGTATGCCGACAGGACGGACGAGGTCTTCCCCGTACTATACCTGCAGCATGGGATGTGGGGCAATGAGTTCGACTGGACGGAGAAAGGCAATCTGACCGGTATCATGGACTCGCTGTTACAGCGCGGAGCGGTACAGGAGATGGTGATTATCATGCCGGATAACTGTCCCGGACGCCCGACCTACGAAGAAGAAAGAGACGATGCGACAGACGGGCACTGGGAAGGTAATTTCGCCCGGTTCATGGCCGAAGCCGAAAGCAAATACCGTATCAGTAACCTACCCTCCCAACGCGCTATCGCCGGTCTGTCGATGGGCGGTTATCACACGATGATGGTGT
Source organism: Paludibacteraceae bacterium (assembly GCA_017478035.1). Lineage (GTDB taxonomy): Bacteria > Bacteroidota > Bacteroidia > Bacteroidales > Paludibacteraceae > Colicola. Next base: position 3,456 of record JAFVHA010000061.1, read on the forward strand.
CGTCGGTGCTGGACGGACAATTTGCGTACGTGGGTATGTTCTCAGCCGCCACGTTCGTTCACCATATGCCCTCGGAACCGGCGCTGCTATGGACGGCTATCGGCAAAGATGATTTTCTATACGACTCGTTCCGAGACTACCGCCGATGGTTGGAGCAGAATCACCGCGAATATACGTATTACGAGAGTGCCGGAGGACACGACTGGCCCAACTGGCAGGATTATATAGCCCGGTTCCTGCCCAAGTGCTTTCAATAAACAGAACAATAACAAACAGATATATTAACCGATATGAAACAAAAACGCTTTATCTTGGACGAGAGTGAACTGCCTCGTCAATGGTATAACATCCAGGCGGAAATGATTAACAAGCCTATGCCGTTACTTAATCCCGCCACAAAAGAGCCGCTGAACGCAGATGATCTGGCGCATATCTTTGCGGCAGAATGTGCACGTCAAGAGTTGGATATGGAGCACGCGTGGATCGATATCCCGGAGGAGGTACAACGCCGCTACCGTTATTACCGCTCGACACCTCTGGTACGCGCATACGCCTTGGAAGAGGCATTGGGCACACCCGCGCATATCTATTTCAAGAACGAGAGTGTCAATCCGCTCGGCTCGCACAAGCTGAACTCCGCCATCCCGCAATGTTACTATTGCAAGCAGGAGGGCGTGACGAATGTGACGACGGAAACGGGCGCCGGGCAATGGGGTGCCGCGCTCAGTTATGCGGCCAAGACTTTCGGTCTTGAGTGCGCTGTCTATCAAGTGAAGATATCCATGCAGCAGAAACCTTACCGCAGCTCCATTATGCGCACTTTCGGCGCTACTGTCACCGGCTCGCCGTCTATGTCCACGCGTGCCGGCAAAGATATCATCACAGCCGACCCCAACCATCCCGGTTCATTGGGAACCGCTATCTCGGAGGCGGTCGAACTGGCCACGACGACCCCGAATTGCAAATATACGCTGGGCTCGGTCATGAGTCATGTGAGCCTGCACCAGACCGTTATCGGTCTCGAAGCCGAGAAACAAATGGAGATGGCCGGCGAATATCCGGATATTGTTATTGCCTGCTTCGGAGGCGGAAGTAACTTCAGCGGACTCGCTTTCCCCTTCATGCGCCATCAACTCCAAATGGTAAATGGTAAATCGTCAAATGGTAAATGGATTGATTTCATTGCAGCAGAACCGGCGAGTTGCCCGAAACTGACGAAAGGTAAGTTTGAATATGACTTCGGCGACACGGCAGGCTATACTCCGTTGTTACCGATGTTCACCTTGGGACATAATTTCAAACCCGCCAATATCCATGCAGGCGGTTTGCGCTATCATGGTGCCGGCGTGATTGTCAGTCAGTTACTCAAAGACGGCTACATGCGAGGCATGGATATCCCTCAGTTGGAATCGTTTGATGCAGGTCTGCTTTTCGCCCGCACGGAAGGTATCATCCCGGCTCCGGAGAGTTGCCATGCAATCGCTGCCACTATCCGCGAAGCAAAGAAATGCAAAGAGACCGGCGAAGAGAAAGTCATTCTGTTCAACCTCAGCGGACACGGTCTGATTGACATGACGGCGTACGACAGTTTCCTCAACGGAGACCTTGCCAACCCCGTTTTTTAATAAAAATGCATTTTTTTTGAAAAAAGTTGCCAAAATATTTGGTCAATTCAAAAAAAAGCAGTACCTTTGCACCCGCTTTTGAAAAAAAGCAACTATCGGGGTGCGGTAGTTCAGTTGGTTAGAATACCGGCCTGTCACGCCGTAGGTCGCGAGTTCGAGTCTCGTCCGCACCGCAAAAAAGACATCCGAAAGGGTGTCTTTTTTGTGTTACGTGACTCGACATTCTCCCGTTTGCTTGTTTCGAGCCGTAGGAGATACGTCTCGCGCTCACTATCGAAGTGCCATCCGAGGCACTTCTTCACATCCGCACCGCAAAAAAAGAGCTTCACGGCTCTTTTTTTGTTAGAGAAACCGACCTGTCTTTTTGCAATAGGCTTCGTATTCATCGCCGAAGTCACGGTGCAAGCGTTTCTCTTCGCTCAGCACTTGTACAAACATGATCGCTATGAAGATAACCCATACCAACAAGGCTTGCCACGTCCATAGCCACACGATGTAGCCTGCCAGATAGATGAACGTGCCCGTTAGCATCGGATTGCGGTTGAGACGATAGGGACCATCGGTCATCAGGTGTTGCGTACGTGAACCTATCTCATGGTCGAACGCGTCCATAGGATTACCTTTTCCACGACGTTTCATATAGACAATTGTCCATACACTAAGCGCCAAGCCTCCGAGGATCAGCACGCCTGCAATAGACGCACGCAAGGCTCCGATATGTTCCAATGCCGGCATGCCTGATGCCAGCCACATAATCGTCGGCAACAACACAACGAACATCACTCCGCCAAGCACGTAACCGGCAATGTCTTTAATCGATATCATAATATTTCATTCAGTTTGTCTTCTCGTATGATATTTGGTACTGACTTGCCAGCCAGCACAAGGATTTTCTTGCCGCTACGATAGATATGCAACTGCCGCGAACGAACAACCGCCGTTAAAGTCGGGTCTTTTTCTATCTGCTCACGTATAGCACGGTATTCGCCTTCAAACAACTTCCGCTGCAAGTGGCTGCACATATTAGTGGTGTCTATTTTCATTAATCGTCCCAGCCCTGCGATGTGCAGGTAAGTTCTGTTGTTTTGATTTTATCCATCATCTCAAAAAGAGTGTTTCTATAGTCTTGTTGACTGACTTATGCTGGCATCGAGAGAACATCCATTTTAGCGTGACGTTCTGTATATAGGTGGTTACAGTAGCCCCAATAAGCACAGCGATAAATGTGAATAACCATTTGGGCATACCACACGCATTCGTCAAACCGGCGACATCATAGATTTCAAGAAGCTTCAGCCATATAATATGCCAGAAATAGATCCACATAGAATGTGAACCGATGAAACCGCAGAGCCGGTCAAGGTGCATAAAGGTCAATACCCGAACAATCCACGCTCGCCCCCACCATAACAGCACAATACACATCACTGCATAAGACGTGTAGTACAATCGGGGCGGATACTTGGAAATCTGTGTCGCTTGATATGAACCCGTCTCATAGTAGAATTGCAGCGCGAAAAGTACATAAAGGATGGCTGCCAGTATCAAAATGATGATTTGTGTCTTACGAGATAGAGTATCTATGACATAGCCGAAAGCAAAAATCAAAATATAAGGTATTGTCATGGATAAATAGAACGTCCAATTATCTTCCATTTCCGGAGCATAGACTTCAAAAAGACACAATATCGCCACTACGCACGGGACTATGACTTTAGCTGAAAATGTTCTCCGTATCAAGGGTAACAGTGGTGCAAACAAGGCTGTAATCAGAAACACTCTCATGATCCATACATACCAATACGTGCCTAAAGTAAGATAACCGGAGACCTCTTGCGAAGTAGGAACATAAGACGTCAGTATGTACATCAGCCCCCAATAGAAACCTATAAAAAGCCATGTAGGAAGCAAGATTTGCTCGATTCTTCTCCAATAGTATAGCAGTACCGACGGGACAGTATCAAAACTCCTACTACTATATGACAGCCCCACTCCGGATAGAAAAACCATCAACGGCACATCAAAATTTCGCAATTGACATAGCGTGATATATGGAGGAAATACATGAATCAGTATAATTCCCAACAACGCAATAGATCGAAGTATATCGATTGCTATGTCTCTGTCTTTAGACGCCACGATTTTCTGTTTCCTTATTTATACGTCACGGTTTCGCTGAGGGGCTTGCGGGAGAAATGATGGTCGCTCGGCTTGGCGTTCTCGGATGCATAACCGCAAGGTAACAGGAAGGACGGCCTGTGGTTAGCCGGTAACTCAAACGCGGCTGCCACTTCTGCCGGATCGAACCACTTCACCCAACAGGTACCAAGTCCGAGTTCGGTAGCTTCCATCATCATGTGCGTACCTACAATCGAGCAATCCATATCGCCGGAGTTAGTGCCATCTTCTTTAGTCCACACAAGCTCGGTATCATAGCATACAAGGAACACCACCGGCGCGCCGTATGCACAACGGGTCAGGGCGTTGATCTTGATAATCGCCTCCGGACTTTGCAGCACGTAGATATGCTGCGGTTGCACGTTCTTGGCGGTCGGTGCAAGACGACCGGCTTCAAGGATAGAATCCAGTTTAGCTTGCTCTACCGGTGTCTCTGCGTACTCACGCACGGCATAACGCTGCCGCGCTAAATCCAGAAATGACTTGTTCTGTTGAACGGGTTGATTACTGCATGCAGCAAAACTGATTGCCGCGAATGCAAGGATGATTAGTTTTCTCATATTTGTGTCAATTTACAATATACCTTATAATGCATTAAACTCTTTCATGAGCGCAATGATGAACATCATACCCGAAGTCTCATGCCCCAGATTGAGCGACACGCTGTCTATCGTCACATTGTTGCACCCTTGATTCTCAAAGAAACGGTACAACTCGCGTGAGTTACCAAACGGTACCACATCGTCTTGCTGCGAGTGGTAAATCTGCAACCTCGTGTCCGCGTCCGGTGTCCAGCCTTGCATGACATTCAACCGGTCGGTGTATGCCGTCATCTGCTTCGTCTCCGCCGAAGTGGGGTCAAGATACTCCGGCTGGATGAAATCAGGGAGACTGTCGCTACCCAACAGCTCACTCGCCTCGTCCATAGTGAATTTCTTGGACACAAACCATGTCTTCCAGTTGGACGACAGGGGCGACTGGAACATCCGGTCGTAGGCTAATCCCAATCCGTATAACTCGTTGAGCGTGATAACGGTCAGCGGCAAGGCGGCTGCCATACCGAGTTTCTTCCATTCCATATAGGTCTTGTAGGTCAAGGTCAGGTCATACGGTCCTGCGCCTGCGATACTCTTGAGGAAATGCACGCGCCCGCGGTACTCCGTCTGCGACAGTCTCACTTCCGCAACGGTCGTCTGACCGCCTTGCGAATAACCGAAATTAATGATGCTGTCGCTCAGCGTGTATCCCTGACCGACAAGCCACTCGCGCGCTGCCAGCAACGCATCAATGGAAGAACGCGCATTCGCCTCGCCGAAGCAATAGGCTTGTATCTTGTCCGATGTCTCGCCGAAACCCTCATAGTCCGCACTCACTACCGCAAAATCCTTCGCTAAAGCGGCTTTCTGCATGTCCGTATTACCCGCTGTAGGACACTCTGCCGCGCTCATGATTGTATAGTGGTTATACAACGCCATGACGCCGATATGCTTGCTCTGCACTTGGTTC
>JAFVHA010000062.1 GCA_017478035.1 Paludibacteraceae bacterium
AACTATGTTGCCGCAAATTCTGCAACTTTCCATTTTACTGAAGAACCATGGAGAGCAATGCCGAAAGAGCATAAAAACATCATTGAGAAACTAAATTGTTTTACTCCGATTAAGAATCTTCCATTTGAAATAAATTACGGTATAAAAACTGGATTTGACGATGCCTTCTATATTGATGAGACAACGAAGAATCATTTAATTGAGAAGGATTCAAATAGTGCGGAACTCATAAAACCGGTATTGTTTGGGCATAGTATAAAAGCTTGGACTTGTATTCCTGTAATGTATCTTATAAATCCGCACAATGGTATAAAAGCAAAGGGAATACTTCCCGTAAACATTGAGCAGTACCCTGCCATTAAAAATCATTTAGACCAATATATTGATAAATTAGCAAAACGTTCCGATAAAGGAGATACCCCATATAATATGCGTAATTGTGCCTATTTAGAAAGTTTTGCTGCTCCTAAAATCATCTATCCCGAAGTTACCAAGTATCGTCCCTTTATGTACGACGAAAGCGGTATAATGGTTAATAAAACTTGTTTTATTTTGGTCGAGAAAGAGAATAATATCAATAAATTAAAATATCTTGCGGCTATACTTAATTCTAAATTGGCGGATTTCTGGATTTGGTATAATTGTCCGGAAGTAGGAGATGATAGACGACATATGGGAAAGGCTTATTTTGAGAATTTCCCTATTCCCGAATGTGCCGACCAACAGCCCTTTATTGACCTTGCTGACCGCATGTTGTCTCTCAACAAAGACCTCCAAACCAAGCGTGCACGGTTCTTGCGTCGTCTTCAAGACAATATGCCTGACATCAAGATCACCGGCACTCTTGAGACATTTGACACCCTCGATTTCGCGGGCTTTGTCGCTGAACTCAAAAAGCAGAAAATCAAACTCTCCCTCGTCCAACAAGACGAATGGGAAGACTATTTCTCCCAGTACAAATCTGCCCTCAACGACCTCTCCGCCCAAATCACTGCCACCGACCACGACATCGACACCCGCGTCTATGCCCTTTACGGCTTAACAGACGAAGAAATAAAAGTAATAGAAGGATGAATCCTAATGTCACCAAACTATTTGTAATGCACCAAAATCTAACGAAATAAACTATGGAACAAATTACAATGGATACTTATGAGATGCAATCTCTTTCTGTTGAGGTGTTTGGGCACTTAATATTTGCACGAAATTTTAACCCATCAATGGATGTGCTCAATAAAGTTTTAGAACATTATAATACAATTATCGCATGTCCCCAAGAGCGCCTTTTAGACACAATTATTTTTGAGAGACAAGTTATTGCGTCCACTTATGGCTCATCCATTCCAGGTGTCTCGCCAACTGTATATTTTTCAAATGTGATGTGGGAATACGTCTATACGTTGGCGTATTATCTTAATAATAATAGTACAATATGGAGAACACATCTCTTACCTCGAATGAAAGAATTGGCACGCAATAATGTCATCAAAGAGGACATAAATAAAGCGGAGAAATTAGTTGATCAATATATTGATAGGCGTATCGCATTTGAAATGGATTTAGATAATATAGAACAACCTGACAACTCCGATGCAATAAATCAACTAAATCTACAAATCGCTCAACTTCAGGAGCAACTTGCGCAGAAAGATGCCCGCATAGCAGAGTTGGAAGCCTTACTCGATCACCCGCATCTCACTTTTATTCAAACAGATGGGAAATCTCCACAAAGCATTCAATGGGCTTACCAAGATATCGAAAAATTCATTAAGAAACCTGCTACTATGGCGGTTTGTATTCTCGGCTTACAGCCCCAAGGTATGCTTAAAGGACAGGAAAGATATGGCGATTTGGATAATATCAAAGCCATACATGATGAATTGAAGGAAAAATATGGCATCAAATGGACCTATGCGGCATTCTGTAGGGCAATAAAGAGAGAGAAGGGTAAGAAAAAGCGCAACTAAACTTCCACTAACTTTACCATTTTGCAATTTTTAGTTTTTTCCAAGCATAAAAGGTTATTATTTGACCACTTTTTGACCACTACTTGACCACTTCTACCCACAATTCCATTTTGTGGCAGATAGAGTTGGTCAATCTCCAAAAATACAGTAATTTTGCACTCGATTTTTACCGAGTGCTTTTTTTGTTATATGTAAAAGTAAACCAAAAACAAGCATTTCGCGTATACGTGAGCATTATTAAATACACGTACATATGAAAAATAAAATTAAACAACTTAATCGCCAAGAGCAAGCAAGGGCATTCATCGAGGAAAACTACCTCATGTCCGACCGCCTCAGGCGCGATGTCATCCGCGACCAAGTTCAGTTGCGCGATGAAAACGAACAATGGCGGGACATCACAACCGCAGACATCAATGACATCGTCTGTGCCGCATCTGCAGAGTCAGATAAGGCCATCTCTACCAAAGAGGTTATGGCGGTCTTGTTCTCCCATCAAGTGCCCGATGTCCATCCTCTCCGCGAGTATGTCAACGCATGCCCGCACTACGAGGACTCGCACCCTGATTGGATCGGATGGCTAGCACAACTCGTTACCGTCGAAGGAGACGAGTCCGAACAAAAACGATGGAGACTCTGTTTCACCAAATGGTTCGTCGCCATGGTCGCATCGTGGCTACGCGATGATGTCGTCAATCAGCAAGTACTCGTCCTTATCGGCCGGCAAGGTATCTACAAGACAACCTGGCTCGACTATCTCCTACCGCCGGAACTGCGTCAATACGGGTGCAAGATGGCGAATGCTACCCAACTCAACAAGGACGAACGGCTGCGTATTGCCGAATACGGCCTGATAGCCCTCGATGAGATAGACTCCATGGGACTCAAAGAACTGAATGTCATGAAGTCTGTCATCACCGCGGCTGATGTTGCCGAACGGGCCGCATACCGCATGAATAAAGAGCGCCGCATTCGCCTCGCTTCCTTCTGTGCAAGCGGTAACAAACGCGAATTCCTGACCGATATGACCGGTAACCGACGCTGGCTGCCCTTCGCTGTCACCAACATCACCTCCCCGCGCGATCTCTGCATTCCTTATCAGCAAATCTATGCGCAGGCCTTGTATCTCATTGAGCATCATTTCCAGTACTGGTTCGATCTCAATGACATAGAAGATATCGAGGTGCATAACGAACAGTTCCGGGCGCAAGAGAATGAAGAACAACTCCTCGAAGTGTACTTTGATATCCCGTCTGCAGAATCCGGTAAGTTCATGACCACCGCCGAAATATCCGATAAACTCGTCACCTATGGCTCCATCAAGAAACCTATGAGCCTGAGCCGCCTGGGTATGATACTCCAGAAACTCGGCTATCAAAGCAAACGCATCGGGAAATCCGGCGTCAGAGGATGGATCGTTCGTGAACGGGATACCGACGAGATTAACGCCAATCGGAATTTAGTAGCAAAAGATATTTACTGACAGGCTGACGGGCTGACACCCTTTTTCTAAAACCCTCACCCGCACGTACGTGCGTGAGTTTATAAAATAGGTTGACAGCCTGGCAGCCGGCAGCCCATAAAGAACAACTAATTACCTGTTAATTACGGCTCAAACCCGCGACCACACCGCGACCACACCGCGACCTGACTGTAGAGTAATAATTTAATAATTTAACAATGAAAGTCATACCCATCCTGCCTATAGATACCTTCTATGGCAAACTGAACGAGAAAGGGAAGTATTACTTCCGGCGATCACGGAACGGCACCATCTATGCCTGCCGCTGTCCTGACCGCTCTAATCACGTCAAAACACCGGCCGAGGCTGCCAACCAACAGCGTTTCGCTGCTCTCTATGCCGGCTCACATAAAAAATGTTTAACCTTTAACCCCTCTCATCTGGCTTAGAGGGCTCTCACAAAATCGGGAGGACTGCTAGTGAAACGATAGTCCGACCGAAGAGCGAGGGCATTACGTAGCGTCATTGAGCTGCAGAGCAGCGAATCACGCGAGTAATAGCCAGCAGCGAATGCCCAAAGTAACAATGATGACCGGAATAGCCGCTATCTCCGGTAAGTTCGGAAACATGTATTTCCGTACCGACAAGAAATCAGGACGAATCTCTCTTTGTCGTATGCCAAAGAAACAGACCTCAGCCCTAAGTGACAAACAGCGAGCTCACCACGAGCGATTTGCCGCCATCGCTAAGATGGTAACGCAGATGCGATCGGATGGCTCCGCCAAAAGCAGAAAGCAACTGTGGAAAATTGCTACCAAAGCCTATGACGCAGCACATTGAAAAACAGAAAGTCGCTGACCGGTTAGATGCTGCTATCGGTTACCCCGCCGGTATGGAAGGACTCAACACCCTCCTATACGGCTGGACCCGAAAAGACGAAAACCTACGGGTTAATATCCGCCATCGAACCTGGCTCTACGATCATGAAGTAAGGGCTCTCAGCACCTATGCCGGCTATAATCTGATGCCCGAGGAATATGATTCCGTTTGCGAAGCGGAATAGTTGCATATGTCAAAAATTTTTTGTACCTTTGCAGTGTCTTTTAAATGGGGTCCCCGGAAATTTTAATTTTTGGGGATTGCCCGCGACAGATAGGATAATGGTTCAAAGAGGCGTCTATCGCCTATCCTCAGTCTCTACGAACCAAAAAGGGATATTCCAAAAGACAGCCGGCTTTAACAAAAGTATTAACCATTAAACCAAAACCTTATCAAAATGGCAAAGATTAAACCTATGGCGCTCATCGAGAGTATGAGCAAGAAAGTGTGCGAGCACAGCGATGTGTATTTCCGCACGAACAAGCAGACCGGCACGACGTACACCGGTAAACTTTGTAACCCGAGTACGCAGGAGCCGAGTGCGGCGCAGACGGCAGCGAAAGCCCGTTTCGCGAAGGTCGTAGCGGCTGTACGCACCATCCTGAGTGACCCGACGGAGAAGGCAAAACTGAAGGCCGAATTCAAGGCTCAGACCAAGATCGGTTCGCTGTTCGGTTATGCGATGCATAAGCTGAACTCCAATTACGACGCAAACGGCGACCTGATCGGCGGTTAACGAATGAAAGAATTAACGAATTAACGAATTAGTGAATTATGACTAAAACGCAGATTATCAAAATCGTCATCAGCGTGCTGATAGCAGCCCTGACGGCGCTGGGAACCGCGTTCGGATTGAGTTCGTGCAATGTAGTGAGAACGATCACGAACAAAAGCGAGTACTACCAGCGCGGCGACACTTCCGTAGTGATTCAGACGAAGACCACGGAGTCGTATGACGCGTCGCGCAAACTATGACTCGTGCGACTGCGGGCACAGCCCTTGTAGAGCACTACGTCATGTTCCCGCTCTCCCCAAAAATCAACAGATTTCCGGGGACCCCAAAATTTATCTTTAACAAATCTAAATTTTTATTAACTATGGCAAATGTAGTATGGAGTGCCGGCATAGACAGCGTATCCGGCGCATTGAGCAAACCGGGATCGAATCCCCAACACAGCTGTGAGAAGATGCTGCTTGGTACCCACCGCGTAGCAGCGACCACCAACCCGAAGTGTAACCGTCTTTACCTGCGCAAGCAAGTGAAACGCAGCACGCCGATCTCCGCTCACGAGCGTGACATCCGCAACCGTTTCACCGCCGTAGCTACCGCAGTAGCGGCCCGTGCTCAGGACCTGACGCAGATCACCCAGGATCAGATTGCCTTCAACGCCCAGAAAGACCAACCGGGCGGCAAGAAGACCATGAAAAAGTACCTGTGGAGCCTCGAGATGGCGACTTACGATGCTTCGCATCCCCAAGGCTAAAGCGTCAAGCGCTAAAAGCCAAGGAAGTCTCATTATCGGGACTTCCTTTTTTTTGTAGTAATTTCTTAGCCACAAGGGCACGATTTTTACGCAAGCGAATTTTCACATTTGTGATTTAACCACACGGGCGGCTCAATGAATGAGTCGCCCGTGTGTTATTTAAATAACTGCTCTATATGATCATACCTCAGTAGCCATATATCGCCGGCTGTATTCTCGAAGTCTCCGCCATAAATCACAGCACGACGTTTGATAGGCGTACTCGTCCATTCCGGTAAACGCTGCAACGATTTGGCAAAATCCGTATGATATGTCATGGAAGATTTGACTTCAATTGCCGTCAGTTGTCCTTCCTCTTTGACCAAGATATCCACCTCTTGACCATTACTATCCCGATAGAAATAGATATTGCCTTCATTGCCTTGGTTGAAACGATGTTTGAGGCACTCCATGACAATCATATTTTCGAAAATGGCACCTCGCATTTTGTCCAACTCCAATTGACGAGGAGTTTCTATGTCCAACAGATAACAAGCTAATCCCGGATCATTGAAATACAGTTTCGGGCTTTTCACCACTCGTTTAGCGATATTCTCATAATACGGCGGAAGAAGCGTTACCAGATACGAAGCCTGCAAAACCGAGAGCCAATGACTGATGGTTTTGCTATCTACCCCCACTTCCATTCCCACTTCCGAAGCGTTGAAAACGGAACCGATTCGTGCCGCGCAGAGTTTCATGAACTTTAGGAATTGCATCTGGTCTTTGATACGCAGCAAGTCACGCACATCTTTTTCCAAATATGTCTTGACATACGACGGATAAAAGAGCTTGGCGATATTCTTTTTGGCGCAAATAGCAGGATAGAAACCATCATACAATAGTTGATTTGTTGCCTTTCCCTCTATCTGTTCCTTTGTCTCCTCCATCGACATCGGCAACAACTCAAACACACCTGCACGACCGGGCAGGGACTCCGTAAGACCTTGCAGCAATTCCAAATTACTACTTCCGGTCAGCACAAACCGCCTCTCCGGCTCATTATCTACGATGCCTTGTATGTAATCCAATAGAGCCGGTACTTTTTGCACCTCATCAATAAACATGCCCTCTTTGTGCTGACTCAAAAAAGCAACGGGGTCTTGTTCTGCAAAGGCTCGGACATGCAAATCCTTCATACTATACTGCGGTAAATCCGGAAATAAATGCTTCAGCATAGTCGATTTGCCGGACTGACGAGGTCCGGTAACGGAGATAACAGAGAAATACTGCGCAGCCTCTTGAATAACGCGCTCCAAGCAACGTGGAATGTAGATTTGTTGTGTCATAGTGATTCTTGTTTTTATGCAATTTCGGAATTGCGGTGCAAAATTACATAAAATTTCTGATATATGCAAGTATTTGAAAACTTTTTTAATATTTTACTGCAATTTGTACGGTGAATTTCGGACGCCGCCTTGGTTCGCCAATTCCCCCGAAAATACGTTCGCGTTCTGCAATTTTTCGGTTGTTTGATTTGTAGTAACTTCTTAGCCACAAGGGCACGATTACTTCGGCACGCCCCTTTTTCGTAGTCTGTACGTATGTTGGAGTCTGTACGGTGGTATTTCGGACGCCGCCTTGGCTTTGCCAATTCCCCCGAATTTACGGTTGTTCTCGGTCGGCTTTTCGGATGTTTGAGTTGTAGTAACTTCTTAGCCACAAGGGCACGATTATTTCGGCACGCCCCTTCCCTAAATAAATTTAGGGTGGGTTCCCTCCGAAAGTACGTTCGCGTCCTGCCGGACGTACGCAAGTTTCCGGGAGATTTTTTCGCCGGCGCTGAGCGCCTTGTTTATAGTTCGCCTATCGGTCGTTTTATGCAAGCATAAACGCCCCATACTCGCCCTATAAACATAGAATTTTATTCTATTCGGCGAAAAAATCTCTCGAAAATTTGCATATGTGCTGAATTTGTAGTACCTTTGCAGCCGCAAAGGTGAAAACGAAGAAAATTATTACATTTAGATATGTTGAAAGATAAGATCAATGGCCTGCTGAGTCAGGTAAATGAGTTGAAAGCCGCAAACGCGGAAGAGGTGGAGGCACTGCGTATCAAATACCTCAGTAAGAAAGGCGAGATAACCGCCCTGTTCAATGAGTTCCGCGAGGTGCCGAATGATCAGAAACGTGAGATCGGACAGCTGCTCAACCAGCTGCGTCAGCAGACCGAAAGCCGTATCAATGAGCTGAGAGAGAAACTGGAAATCAGCAATCAGCAATCAGCAATCAGCACTCAGTTGGATCTCACCCGTACGCCGGATCCGATCGCTTTAGGGACGCGTCATCCGCTGTCGCTGGTGCGCGAGGAGATTGAGGATATCTTCTCCCGTATCGGTTTTACCATCGCCCAGGGACCCGAGGTGGAGGACGACAAGCACGTCTATGGCATGCTTAACTTCGCCCCCGAGCATCCGGCGCGCGACATGCAGGATACGTTCTTCATTGAGAAAGAACCCGGTGTGCAGAAGCCGACTGACGTCCTGCTGCGTTCCCATACCTCGTCTGTGCAGACCCGTGTGATGACCAGTCAGAAACCGCCTATCCGCGTGCTTTGTCCCGGACGCGTCTATCGCAACGAGGCTATCTCCGCACGTGCGCACTGCTTCTTCCATCAGGTGGAAGGACTCTATATCGACAAGAACGTGTCGTTCGCCGACCTCCGCGAGGCACTCCTTTATTTCTCGAAGGAGATGTTCGGACCCGAGACCAAGATCCGTCTCCGTCCGTCTTATTTCCCCTTCACCGAACCGAGTGCCGAGATGGATATCAGCTGTAACATATGCGGCGGAGTAGGGTGCTCGTTCTGCAAAGGAACCGGTTGGGTCGAGATCCTGGGATGCGGTATGGTGGACCCGAACGTGCTCGAGGCTTGCGGCATCGACAGCAAGGTCTATTCCGGTTTTGCCTTCGGTATGGGCGTTGAGCGTATCACGAACCTCAAATATCGCGTCAAAGACCTGCGTCTCTTCTCCGAGAATGATGTGCGCTTCCTCCGCCAGTTCGAGAGTTGCTAACAGCAAAAAATAAATTTTAGGTACAAAAAATTTGCGTATATCAAAAATTTGTTGTACCTTTGCAGCCGATTTTGCGCTTATGAGCGAGCAGACACATACTATCATCGATCTGAAACGCCTGCCAACAGGCACTCATCGGTTTGATATTCAGTTAGATAACGATTTTTTTGCAAGTGTAGAGAAGTCGGAAATTCTAAGCGGCGAAGTGTCAGCAAGCGCGGTGCTAAATCTCCGGGAGGAGGACTATCAGCTCACGATCACGGTTCACGGAACTGTTTTTGTAGTGTGCGATAGATGCCTCGACCCGATGGTCATTGAGATAGATGCGAATGATGGAATGATGGAATGTTCTAATGATGAAATGATAGAATGTTCTAATGATGGAATGATGGAATGTTCTAATGATGGAAGCATCGATCTCACATGGCTCGCATACGAAATAGTAAGTATCAATATTCCGATCGTTCACTGTCACCAACCGGGTGAGTGCAACAAGCAAATGGAACTTCTCCTCCATGATCACCTTTGTGACGAGCCGGAACCCGATGAGATAGATGGCTGTTAGCTGTTAGCTATTAGCCGTTAGCTAAAAAGCCAATAGCCAAAAGCTAAAGGCTAAAGTAATTTTTAAATTGAAAATTTTAAAATTGTAAAACAATATGGCACATCCTAAAAGAAGACAAAGCCACACCAGACAAGCGAAACGTCGTACCCATGACGTAGTAAAAGCTCCGACACTGGCAACATGCCCGAACTGTGGCGCACTGCACATCTACCACACTGTTTGCCCGTCTTGCGGCTACTACCGTGGCAAATTGGCTATTGAACAAGCAGAAGCCTAAGAAAGGCTGATGGTGAAAGGTGAAAGGTGAAAGGGAATTTCCCTTTTGCCTTTTCACCTTATTATTTTTTACGCGTGCGTGAGCACGTGCGTGACCCGTGAGGGAAACATTTGGAAAAATTGTAAATTGTAAATTGTAAAATTGTAAATTGATTCATGTTTGATTCCAACAACGAAGGCGAGCGTCGTCCAAGACCTCGTTTCCACAGAGAAGAGCCCATGTCGGCTCGTCCGAGATTCCGCCGCGACGGCGAACCCCGTCCGCGTTTCTCCAGTGACGGTGAATCCCGTCCCCGTCGTCCGTTCGACGGCGAACGTTCTGAGCGTCCGTTCAGCGGTGAGCGTCCGCGCAGACCTTTTGGCGGCAAGCCTAAACGTAACAACAATGTCTATTCTGCGCATAAGCAGCAAGTGTACCGCGAGCAGATGGAAGACCCCACCAAGCCCATTCGTCTCAACAAATACCTGGCGAATGCCGGTATCTGTTCCCGTCGCGAGGCCGATGATTTCATTCAGGCCGGCGTGATTACCGTGAACGGACAAGTGGCGGATAGCCTGGGCGTCAAAGTGCTGCCGACGGATGATATCCGTTTCCATGACCAGCCGGTACGCCGCGAGCGCAAAGTATATATCCTGCTCAACAAACCCAAAAACACGGTAACGACCACCGATGACCCGCAAGAGCGTAATACGGTGATAGATATCGTTCGCAGCGCATGTGCCGAGCGTATCTATCCTGTTGGCCGTCTGGACCGTAATACCACCGGCGTGCTGCTCCTTACCAATGACGGAGACCTGGCCGCCAAACTGACCCATCCGAAATTCCGGAAAAAGAAGATCTACGCCGTCACCCTCGATCGCGAGTTGGATGAGATCGATGAGGCCATCATCCGTTCAGGAGTCGTTCTGGACGACGAGCGTATCATCCCGGATGCCTTGGAGTTCCCCAAGGCCGACCGCAAGCATATCGGTCTGGAGATCCACTCGGGACAGAACCGCGTCGTACGCCGTATCTTCGAGAAAGTAGGGTACAAAGTGGTGAACCTCGATCGCGTCTCTTTCGCCGGACTGACGAAGAAAAACGTAGGACGCGGCAAGTGGCGTTTCCTCACTCCGAAGGAGGTGGCTTACCTGCAAATGGGTAATTTCTAGTCGAAAGTCGAAAGACGATAGATGAAGCGTAGTTTACACTACATATTATTCGCCATCACGGTAGCTCTGGCAGTCGCAGGCGGCGTCATGATGTTCCATACGAACGTCAATGCCGACATGACGAAATATCTGCCGGATGACTCGCAGATGAAGCGGGGACTGGAGATCATCACGGATGAGTTCGGTTCTTCGGCGCAGATGTCAGGTACCGATGTGCATGTCATGTTCGAAGGTATCCGTCCGAACGAGGTACCGGGTATGCGGACGCTGCTGAACGGCTATCCGGATGTGAAAGGCGTCTCGTACCGCTATTCGACGGACAGCACGCATATGGTCTTTGACCTGGACGTGCCCAAGTCGGTGGACCAGAAAGCGCTGGGCAAGCAGATAAGTACCCGTTTCGGCGGCAACTGTGTTGTAGAAACGAGTCAGGACGGCGCTACGCCTCCGGTCTCGGTGATCATCTTCGCGGCTATCCTGATCATGGTGGTGCTGTTCGTGATGGCGCAGAGTTGGTTCGAACCGGTGGTGATTCTCATCACGGCAGGTCTGGCGATCGCCCTGAACATGGGCACTAACGCTTTGTTGCCCTCTGTGTCGATTACGACGAACTTCATTGGATCGATCTTACAGGCTGTCCTCTCACTCGATTACTGTATCGTGCTGCTGAACCGGTACCGTCAGGAACAGGACGAGCATACGGACCGCCGTACGGCTTTCATCGCTGCCAACAGGGCAATCAAGAGAGCAGCACCGTCTATCCTGTCGTCCGCCTTGACGACCGTGGTAGGTCTGCTGATGCTCTGTTTCATGCGCCTGAAGATAGGTGCCGACATGGGTGTCGTGCTCGCCAAAGGTGTGCTATGCTCGCTCATATGTACGTTCACGGCGATGCCGAGCCTGATGATGCTCTTCCGCCGCGTGATCAACCGTACGGTGAAGAAAGCCTATGTGCCGCCTACGGATAAATTAGCCCTTTTCATTACTCGTCACAAGCTGCCGATGGCTATCGGCGCCGTGATACTGTTCTTCCTGTCATGGTATTTCTCGCAGCAGACGACGATCTTCTTCTCCGCAGAATCGGATTCGCAGATAGAGGAAGTGTTCCCGTCGCCGAACCCGTTCGTGCTGGTATATGACACACAGGACGAGGACGCGGTGATGGACCTGGTGGACAGCCTGATGGCGCAACCGGGTATCCAGTCCGTCATCTCGTATCCTTCGCTGATGAGTCAGCCGCTCACCCCTACGGAGATGAGCAACCATGTGCGGTCGCTGCTGGTGGACTTCAAAGACTACATGCCGGAAGGAACCACCGTGCCGCCCGAGGCACTGGATATGATTAATCCCGAGATGCTCCGTCTGCTCTATTACATGGAGTCCAAACCCGACGACGAGCAACGTCTGTCCTTCCCCGACATGGCGCGTTTCCTCCATACGCATGTGGCGACCAATCCGCTTTTCTCGAGTTATCTGGACGATGACATGAAGAAGCAGATAGCGGACTTGCAGTCGATGCTGGACGTAGATGGCGGAGCAAGCACGGCCAAGCCGCACAAAGAGGAAGCACAGGAGGCAAGCCCTGTGGAAGAAGAAATGGAAGATACGGTGCCCTGGTTGCCGCGCGAGACGATCGCGATGCTGACGAACCGGCAGGCTCCGATAACCGATATAGACACGGTGGAGATACCGTCGATGGATATCGATAAGATTGCCATCATCCCGTTCATCACCCGCCTGAACGCCACCCGTACGTCGGCCGTGACGGTGGAGATGCACAAACTGACAGATACCGCGGCCATTCGCTTACCGATGTCCGTGAACGAGATGTCAATCTTCATCGGCTCCACGGTCACCCAGACCCGTCTGGTGTACGGCTATGCGCCCGGCAAGGTGAAGAAACTGAGTCCGCTGCGTTATGTACATCTGCTCGTGGACGATCTGTTCAAACGTCCGGGCTTGGCGGGTATGGTTTCCGAAGAACAACGGACGATGCTCTCGCAGCGTGCGTACCTGATGGACTTGGCGGACAAGAATGCTTCGCTGACACCCAAAGATCTGAATATACTCCTTCGTGCCTTCGGCATCAATGACCTTTCGGAGGATCAGTTGATGGCGATTGCCAATCCGCCGCAACCCAAGCGCGTGATGGCCAGGCAGCCGAGCGAGCTGAATGCGGAAGAGATAGTGAACTCTGTAGCGGATATCCAGCAGACGCTTCACAGTACCGACACGACGCGTGCCACGATGCCGCCTGCTGTCGCACAAACGCCTGCTGCACCCGTGAAGAGCGGTCCGACTCGCGAAGACATGCAAGCCGAACTGTTCACCGAACTCGTCTTCGGCGGTAAGACCTATACATCCGACCAGATGGCAAGCAAGCTGGCACGTCTGATGCGGTTGTCACGCGTCAAATCCGAACCCGTCACACCGGCTCAGATGTCGTTGCTGTATGATTATTACGGCGCTGTACACAGCCAGTGCGATACCTTGAAATTAGGTTTTGAACCCCTTCTGGCGTATATGTGCGATACCTTGGTGCATGACCCGCGCCTGGCGGATATCCTGCCGGACTCGGTGCGCAACCAGGCCGCGAATGTGCATGCCCAGTTGGATGAGAGTCTGGGACAGTTGCGCAAAGAGGACCACTCCTTGTTGGTAGTGCTCTCGTCGCTGCCCAAAGAGTCGCCGCAGACCTATGCTTTCGTTGATACTTTGAAGGCTCTGGCAGATGCCCGTTTGGAACATGAGCATTATTACGTAGGCGAGTCGGTGATGTATGCAGAGATGCGGGGCGGATTCGATCATGAGATGAACGTAGTGACGCTCCTGACCATCCTCTCTATCTTCCTCATCGTCGCTTTGACCTTCCGTTCGGTGATTGTGCCGGCGATATTGGTGGTAACGGTCATGACAGCAGTGTTTGTGAACGTGGTGGTAGCCGGATTGGTAACCGGACAGATGTTATACCTGGCGTACCTGATCGTACAGGCCATCCTCATGGGTGCCACCATCGATTACGGTATCCTGTTCGCCAATTACTACCGTGAGTACCGCAAGACGATGCTGCCGGTAGATGCGATATGCTCCGCCTACAGAGGATCGATTCGTACGATTCTCACTTCCGGTCTGATCACGGTGATCGGTCCGGGCGCAATGGCGCTGTTTGTGGACGATTTGATGATATCCAATATAGTGGGCTGTCTGGCCGTAGGTGCGTTTGTGGCGGTGGTACTGACCCTGACCGTCGTACCGGCTGTACTGGTGGCGCTGGACAGAATGGTGGTGTACGGAAAGAAGAACCGGTTTACAGGCGAAGGGAAAGAAGTTGAGAGTGGAGAGTTGAAAGTTGAGAGTTAAGAGTTGAAAGAGGAACAGAAATGGAGTTTGACCATCACGCCGAAGGATAGGTTACTGGCGTTGGATTGGAAGGAGATATGGCGTTATCGCGACATGTTCGTGCTCTTCGTGGAGCGCAACTTCCGTACGGCCTACAAGCAGACCATCCTCGGACCGCTTTGGTTCATCATCACCCCCGTGCTGTCCGTCATCGTCTATGTGACCGTCTTCGGCGGAATAGCAAATATCCCAACGGACGGTGTACCGCCTATCCTGTTCTATCTGCTCGGTATATCCGTATGGGGCTATTTCTCCAGTTGTCTGAGCTCTACCTCCAACTCGTTTGTGACGAATGCGGATATCTTCGGCAAAGTCTATTTCCCGCGTATCATCATGCCGCTGGTGGCCGTAACGACGAACATGCTGTCGTTCGCCATCCAACTCGCTATCTTTGCGGCGTTCTATATCTATTATGTGGCTACGGGCACCGACCTGGTCATTCATTGGCAGGTGGTTTTGTTCCCGTTCTTAATTGTGTTGCTGGCATTGATGTCCGTCGGGTTCGGAATGATTTTCTCATCCATGACGACCAAATACCGTGACCTGCAGATCATGCTGGCCAAGATCATCTCGTTATGGGTGTATGTGACACCGGTGATCTATCCGCTGAGCATGGTGACCAATGAGAAATTGCATCTGGCGATGTCGCTCAATCCGGTGACACCGGTCATGGAGGCGATCAAATATTCGCTGTTGGGACAGGGACAGTTCTCCTGGCTTTGGTTGGGATACAGTGCTGCATTTACACTGGTATTATTAATCTTCGGCCTTATGCTTTTCAATAAGGTGCAAAAAAGTTTCATGGACACAGTATGACAAACGACTATTGGACGACGGAGATCAGCCCGAAGACGTTTGCGAAAGGGCTGGGACTGAGGGAACTTTGGCAGAAGAAGTACCTGATATGGCTGTTTATCAAGCGCGATATCACCGTGCAGTTCAAGCAGACCGTTTTCGGCATGGGATGGTATTTCATCTCTCCGCTGTTCTCCATGGTGATGTATATCATCGTGTTCGGCCGCATAGCCGGAATCCCTACGGATGATGTGCCTCAACCGGTGTTCTATCTGAGCGGTATATGCCTCTGGGAGTATTTCTCCACCTGCCTGACGGAAGTAGCGGGTACATTCCAGAAGAATGCGAATCTCTTCGGCAAAGTCTATTTCCCGCGTCTCGTATCCCCCGTGTCGGTGGTAATGTCCAAGTTATTCCGCTTCTCGTTGCAACTGTCCACGTTCGTGATCGTCTATCTGTTCTTTGTGTGCAAAGGTGTGCAGCTTCGTCCGACATGGTATCTGCTGCTCTTCCCGGTGCTGATTATGTTGCTGCAGGGTATCGCCTTGGGCCTGGGTCTGATTGTATCGTCGTTAACCACCAAATACCGTGACCTGACGAATTTCTTCGGCGTATTCGTCTCCCTCTGGATGTACGCTACGCCGATTGTGTATCCGCTTAGTTATGTAACCAACCCGACGCTTCATAAGATCATGTTGCTGAACCCGATGACCGCTATCATCGAGACCTTCAAGTACGGCGCCTATGGCGCAGGACAGTTCAGCTGGACCGCGTTAGCTTATAGTTTTGGATGTATGATAGTCCTTCTGATAATAGGAATAGCGATGTTTAACCGCAAGCAGAAATCGTTTATCGATACGATATAAATGCAGCTATCCGACCGCGTACAACATATTAACGCTTCGCAGAGCCTTCAGATGGCGGCTCGTGCCAAATCGATGAAAGCCGACGGCATCGATGTGATCAGCATGTCGTTGGGCGAACCGGATTTTGATACGCCGGCACCGATCCGTCGTGCCGCGCAGGAGGCTATCGAGCAGCATTGGTCCCATTACGGTCCTGTGCCGGGTATTCCTTCGCTCCGCGAAGCGATTGCCGCCAAGCAGACAACCTCAACCATCTCGTTCGAACCGAACGATGTGATCGTTTCCGTAGGGGCGAAGATGGCGATTTATGATGCGATACAGACGGTTATTAACCCGGGGGACGAGGTGATCATTCCGATGCCCGCTTGGGTCAGTTACAGCGAGATGGTGAAGTTGGCAGGGGGTAGTGTTGTGCCGGTAAAGACGCTTTTCGAGGACGACTACTGTATGACCGCCGGGCAACTGCGTGCAGCGCTCACGCCGCGTACGAGGGTGCTTATCCTCTGCTCGCCGAATAACCCTACGGGGACTATCTATTCGTCAGCGCAGTTAGAGAGCCTGGTGGCCGTACTGCGTGACTTCCCCGAAGTGGTCATCCTCTCGGATGAGATATACGCGAGTCTGACATACGAAAGCAAGGTATCGAGCCTGTCTGCATTCCCGGAA
Source organism: Paludibacteraceae bacterium (assembly GCA_017478035.1). Taxonomy (GTDB): domain Bacteria; phylum Bacteroidota; class Bacteroidia; order Bacteroidales; family Paludibacteraceae; genus Colicola. The sequence goes on from JAFVHA010000062.1 coordinate 16,568, forward strand.
TTAGCCGACCGCCTGATCATCGTCAACGGCGTGAGCAAGGCCTATGCGATGACCGGATACAGGATAGGGTGGTTGCTGAGCAAAAACAAAGAATTTATTGCGGCGTGTACCCGTTTGCAAGGTCAGCAGTTAACTTGCGCCACGATGGTTGCACAGAAAGCCGCTGAAGCCGCCTTGACCGGTCCGCAAGACTGCGTGGAGCATATGCGGCAGATATTCGCCGAGCGCAGAGAACTCATCTGCCGGCTCGCGGCACAGATACCCGGATGGCGGTTCCGCAAACCCCAGGGTGCCTTTTATCTGTTCATAGACGTGAGCACGACGGGAACCGGTGATGAGGTGACAGAATTCTTATTGGAAAAAGCGCACGTAGCGGTCGTACCCGGTTCGGCGTTCGGATGTCCCGAGTGTATCCGTCTTTCCTATGCTATTAGTGCAGAAGAGATAGAAGAAGCCATGCAGCGTATCATGCAGGCTGTACAACAAAACAGATAAACACAAGAAAAATTTACATATATGGCAAGTACAAGAGAAGCGCTCATCGAGGAGCTCAAAGCCCTGTTGGAGCAAGATGTAATGGCAGTCAAGGACCAAGTGGAAGCTATCAAAAGTCAGTTTTATAGCGCCAACGAAGAGGCAGCAGAGCCTGATCCGTTGGAGGAGGAGTTTAAAGCCGTGCTGGCGCAATACAAAGCCAAGCGTGCGGAGGTGGCTGCCGAAGTAGCCAAGGTGCAGCAAACGAACCTGCTTCGCAAACAAGCCCTGCTCGACGAGATGAAGACAATGGCGGAAGGCGAGACCGACGGCGTGATGGCTAACTTGCAGCGGATGCGTGAACTGCAGGCCGAATGGAAGGCCATCGGTGAGGTACCGGCTCCGCACGTACAGGAGATTCGCAAGGCTTACCAGCGTTACCAGGAACAGTTCTACGACCTGGTCAAGATCAATATTGAACTGCGCGATCTGGATTTCAAGAAAAATCTGGAAATGAAGACCTTGCTTTGCGAGGCCGCAGAACGTTTGCAGAACAACGAGAATATCGTTGAGGCCAGTCGTGCCCTCCAGCAGTTACATGACGAATGGGCTGAGATAGGACCGGTGGCACGTGAGTTGCGTGAGGATCTCTGGAACCGATTCAAAGAGGCTTCGACCATCATCAACAAGAAGCATCAGGCCTATTTCGACGAGTTGCATGCCAAAGAGCAGGAGAACCTGGCCGCCAAGCGTGAGCTGATTGAGCAACTCAAGGCTATCAACGTGCCGCTTGTGAACGGAGAACCGATGAATGCCAAACAATGGGAAGAGGCTACCGAGAAGATCCGCGAGATACAGAACGCATGGCGCAAGATCGGTTTTGCACCGAAGAAATTCAATCAGGCTATCTACGATGAGTATCGCGCCGAGTGCAACCGTTTCTTCCATACCAAGACCGAGTATTTCCGCGATATCCGCGATACGTTTGCCACCAACCTCAAGCATAAACGTTCGCTCGTAGAGCAAGTAGGCAAGATCGTGGAGGGCGTGAAGGCCAAAGTGGAAAACAATGAAGTGACACGCGAATACTGGGATGAGGCTACCAAACAGATACAGGCCCTGCAGGCCGAATGGAAGACTGCCGGTATTGTGGCACGCAAATACTCCGACGAGCTTTGGAAACAGTTCTCCGACAGTTGCGACAAGTTCTTCGATGCCAAGCGTGAGGCAGTCAAGGGCGAGCGGCTCAAGGCGAAAGGCGAGCGGATGGAACGTGCTGCCCGCGCGGCTGCCAGTCAGGGCGCTGAAGGCTTGCGCCGTATGCGTGACCGACTCCAGCAGGAGATAAAGACCGCGGAGAACAATATCCTCTTCTTTACCGCGAAATCCAAGACGGCTAACAAGCTCGTGGAGAGCATGCAGAAGAAAATCGACGAGCTCAAGAAGCAACTCGATGATATCCAAGAGAAAATAAACGCTGAAGACTGATTGCTGAATGGCTGTATTACTGAAATATCAAAACGTATCGATTCACCAGGCAGACCAGATTGTGCTGAAAAACGTCAATCTGACGGTGGAGAGCGGAGAGATGATTTATCTGTTAGGCAAGGTAGGTAGCGGCAAATCATCGCTGATGAAGACCATCTACGGAGCATTGCCTATCGCGGAAGGCGAGGCGCAGGTATTGGAGTATGACATGACCCGTATCCGTCGCCGTAAACTGCCATACCTCCGTCGGCGTATCGGAATCATCTTCCAGGATTACCGCTTGTTGACTGACCGTTCAGTGGAGGATAACTTATTGTTCGTATTGGAGGCGACCGGTTGGAAAGACAAGAAGCTGATGCGGGCACACGTGCATGAGGTGCTGCAACAGGTAGGAATGGAGGATAAGGCCTATAAGAAACCCTATGAGTTATCGGGAGGCGAGCAGCAACGTGTGGTCATCGCGCGCGCTTTGCTGAATTCTCCGGAGATGATTCTGGCAGACGAACCGACCGGAAACCTCGACGTAGAGACCGGTATGGAGATTATGGATTTGCTTTATTCCATCTCGCAGGCCGGTATCACGGTAATCATGTCCACCCATAACACCCATTGGCCGGAGATGTATGCCGGACGTAAACTGTTTTTTGAAAATGGCGAAATCCATTAATGATATTCAAAACGAGATAATCGATGAGTTCGAAGCGTTCGACGACTGGTTGGAACGATATGAACTTATTATCGATTACGGGAAAGGCTTGAAGCCGATGCCCGAGGAGGATAAGAATGACCGGAATCTGATTGACGGTTGTCAGTCGAAAGTATGGTTCACAGCTGTACTTCAGGAAGGTCTGTTGATCTATACAGGTGATTCAGATGCCATCTTGGTAAAAGGAATAGTGGCGATGCTCATCAGTGTCATGAGTAATCACACGCCGGAAGAGATTATCAATGCGGACTTGTACTTCATCGACCGTATCGGTCTGCGGGAACACCTCAGTCCGACGCGCTCTAACGGAGTAGCTGCCATGTTGAAGCAGATGAAGTTATACGCGCTCGCGTATAAATCGAAATAAATCTTCGGCGATGCGCTCATCCGAGTC
>JAFVHA010000126.1 GCA_017478035.1 Paludibacteraceae bacterium
TCCTGAATCCTGAATCCTGAATTCTCTCAAGATTTCCAAATGATGCTTCATTACCTCTTTATCCCCTCGTTTCGCAGGGCCTGTCTGGGCATCTGCGGGTCGCATGGTGTGCATTTTCGCCGCCGTTTGGTCAATGAGTGGTAAGAGTGCTTCGAAAGGAATCTGCGTCTCTTCGAGTATCTCCGCCGCGATACGGTACATGAGGTTGGTATAGTTATTGGCAAAGATTCCGGCGATATGGAGTCGTTCGCGGTCATGCTGATTCGCCTCGTAGATTCGGCTCGTGAGGCATTGCGCCAAGGAATAGATGGCGGCGATGTCGTCTATATCGCGCCCTTCGATGAAACAAGGGATATTACTCCAGTCGTCTATGAGCTTCTCGCGGCTGAAGGACTGAAAGAAATACATCACTCCGGCGTGCGGTTTGTCGGCGCCGAAAACGTCTATGGGCATCGAGCCGGAAGTATGGAGATGCAGCGCCTTGGGGGCATTCACCAGCGATACAATCTCTCGCAGCACATGGTCAGCAACCGTGTAAATATAACAATCGGCCTGCGGCAACTCGACTATCGGTTCTTGACCTGCAGCAATCAGCTCATGGCTCTTCGCCGTCAACGGCCGCGCATGAACCAGTTCTACGCGGATACCTTTCAATTCAAACGCGTGGTGAATATTTGTGCCGACACTCCCGGCACCAATAATAGCTATTTTCATGATTGTTGTAAAAAAATGTTCATTGCGGTTGCAAAGGTACTACAAAAATTGCACTTACGCAAATATTTTGGCAAAAAATAATAAATTTGGAGTTTTATTGAGTAATGACGGTACTTAGACTGTACACAATAGTCGTGAGATGATATCATTATTAACATACTAATCACCTACTAATAACATACTATTTACCTACTGATAACATACATATCGCATATAATTGTACTGTAAATTTATGGAAATAGAGAAACAAAAAAAAGAGAATGGCGGAGTTTTTGCTCCGCGTCGGGGATGTAATCTATCTCGGCATGACATGCCGAATAACGGACAAAATGACCAGGATACAATCTCAGGAAATGAACGAAGGTGGGAAGAAAGAATCCGAGGCGCGGTTATGTGCGGGTTAGATTACTTACGGACGAGGGTGTTGTGGTATTTGACATGAATATTCATATCATTTCCCGTCGTATTTACCCCAGCATCACCGTAGAGATCTATATCCCATGTAATGGTTCCATCTTTTAATACTGCAGATCCGTATTCGAAGTGATTTCTCATAGTTGCCAATAACATACCACTTGCGTCCGTAAGAGGAACATCGAAGGTTTCACTATTCTTGAATAAAATCCTGTCTTTTTTAACATCGAGTGCCTGAATGGGCAGAGATTTTAACTTTTTACCATCGTTTATTACAAAGACGAATCCGTTCTGCAATATTATCACTGCTTTGACATCAGCCGTGACATTTTCGATGCCTCCACCTTCTCCATTTTCACCACCTTCATTACCTTCATTTGTGGGAGGTGTAGGAGGATCGTACGGAGGGTCAGCCGTAAATTCGACTTCAGCCTTGTCATAATCTCCCATGTTAGGCATACCAAATGTGTTCGTACGAATATACAGATGGTCATTCTCCACATACACAGGTATGGTACTAATCATATCACGAGGTTGTTTCTCGAATTCTCCATTCTCATTCATCCAATAAGTTTCTGTACGCATCTGATACTCACCTTCAAAATCGTGTGAGTTGAACTTCTTTCCCGACTCACAACTTGCCATGATTAGGGCAACTATAATCACGCTAAAATAGTACAGGAACCGTTTCATAAAGCAGGATTAGTCTAAAATCGAGTGCAAAGATACTACAAAAAAATGATACATGCAAATAAATTATGAGAAAAGCATATTTTTTTAGGGAAACGGGATGACGTTATGACGTAATGAGGTCATGACGAAGGGGGGATGACGAAGGGGATAACATCCCCTGCTAATAGATAAAATAGAAACACCACCGCAGATAAACAGCACAAAATGGCGGATACAATCCGCCGGAATGGACATACACGCGGCATGACATGCCGCATAACGGACGATGTTTAAGCGGCGGATGGCATTCGTCGGAAATAGAAGAAAGAAAACTCCGCGCTTTCACGCGGAGCAGGAAACGAACTAATAAAGCAAATTTATTTGTGATTTTTGGCGTATTGTTGGTAGAATTCGGTGACGGCGATGATGCCCTTTTCCCAGACTTCGAGGTCCATCGATTCGTTGGGCGAGTGGATGGCATTCTGCTCGAGGCCGAAGCCCATAAGGATGGTTTTGCAGCCAAGGATGGATTCGAAAGCGGCGATGATAGGAATGGAGCCTCCGCGACGGGCCGCGAGGGGACGTTTGCCAAAGGCAATTTCGAAGCCGTGTTCTGCGGCTTTATAAGCAGGGATGTCAATCGGGCAGACATAGCCTTGTCCGCCGTGCATAGGAGTTATCGTTAGACGGACTCCGTCCGGTTTGATGGTTTGAAGATAGTTTATAAAAGCTTGGGATATCTTCTCGTGGTCCTGGTTCGCCACCAAACGGCAGGACACTTTGGCAAAGGCTTTGGAGGGCAGAACGGTTTTGGAACCTTCTCCGGTATAGCCGCCCCAAATGCCGCAGACATCGAAAGACGGGCGGCAGGAGTTGCGCTCGAGAGTACTATACCCTACCTCACCGAAGACATCATCAACATCAATGGCGGCATTGTATTTCTCCTGAGAGAAAGGTATCTGCGCAATCATCTCGCGTTCGGCTTCAGGGATAGGCAATACATCATCGTAGAAACCCGGGATAGTGATACGGCCTTCTTTATCAACGATTTGCGAGAGCATCTCGCAGAGGGCATTGATAGGGTTCTTCACGGCTCCGCCGAAATGTCCGGAATGGAGATCTCTGTTAGGGCCATCCACCTCGATCTGCCAATAGGCGAGGCCACGAAGTCCGGTAGTGATAGATGGTGTGTCTTTGCCGATCATCGAGGTGTCAGAAACCAAGATAATATCGGCTTTGAGAAGGTCTTTATGGTCTTCGAGGAAGGCTTCGAGAGACGGTGAACCGATCTCTTCTTCACCCTCAAAGATGAACTTGACGTTGCAAGCCATCAGTCCTTCGTGCACCAAGTATTCAAAGGCCTTGGCCTGAATCATCGCCTGCCCTTTGTCATCATCCGCTCCGCGGGCATAGAGACGACCGTCCCGGATATCCGGTTCCCACGGATCGGACTTCCACTGATCGAGGGGTTCTACGGGCATGACGTCGTAGTGGGAATAAACCAAGACCGTGGGTATTGGTATTTGTGATTTTTGATTTTTGATTTGTGATTTATATTCCGCATAGACGAAGGGGTTGCCGGAGGAGGGAAGGACTTCGGCACGCTGGCAACCGGCGGAGAGGAGGAGTTCTTTCCAGCGCTCGGCACAACGGAGCATATCCGCTTTGTGCTCAGCCTGACAACTAACACTCGGAATACGAATGAGACTCGCCCACTCCTCCATAAAACGCGCTTTATGCGCCGATATATAATCCTGAATCGTCATAATCAAAGTGTATTCGATTAAAAAGCACTGCAAAAGTACTGCTTTTTTTCCACATATGCAAATTAAAAAGAAACAAAAATCATGAAAATATTTGCATATATGCAATTTTTATAGTAATTTTGCAGCCGATTTGCAGTATAGGTTCAAAGTTAATGAAAATTAAAGACGAGACATTTGCTCCAATGTGGGAGTTGAATCCCATCTGGATGACCTTATCCGAAAAGGAGCGTGAGGAGCTGGTTCGTTGCGTGGAATTGGTTCACTATGCGAAAAATGAAGTGATTCATTTGGAAGGCGACGAATCGGAGTATATGTGGATGTTGCTGAGCGGAAAAGTCCGTATCTACAAGGAAGGAATCGGTCAACGCCAGCAGATTATCCGATTGCTGAAGCCCTATGATATATTCGGATACCGTGCCTGCATAGCCAATGAACCGTATAACAGTAACGCAAACGCCTTTGAGCCGTGCACTGTCTATCGTCTGAGTCGTGATTTCTTTACGCGTCTGGTTCGCGAAAACGGCGCCTTATGCTACGAGGTGATGCTGATGATGGCCAAAGACCTGGCCTTCTCAGAAATCCAAACGGTGAACCTGACTCAGAAACATATACGCGGACGTTTGGCAGAGAGTATCCTGCTGCTTCTCAAGAACTACGGTTACGAAGAAGACGGCCGTACGTTGGCCATGTTATTGCCTCGCGAAGACCTGGCGAATATGAGTAACATGACAACAAGCAACGCCATTCGTACGCTCAGCCAGTTCGCGCAAGAACGATTAGTGGTCGTCGAAGGAAGAAGGATTCAGATCCTTGACGAGAAATCTTTAGAGCGCATATCCCGGTTGGGATAAGGGGTTACAGGTTACGGGGTTAGTCCATCATCTTTCCCATATTGGAGGATAGCTGCACCATCTTATCGTAATCCTCCGGACTCAAGTCATAGAAATAGTAATTTCTCGGGTCAATAGGTCTTCCGTTATAATGCACTTCATAATGCACATGCGGGCCGGTTGATTTACCGGTATTGCCGACCAGGGCAATCACATCCCCTCTTTTCACTTTCTTTCCCGGTTTTACAAACAGTTTATGGCAATGCGCATAGCGCGTAGCATAGCCGAAGCCGTGATCAATCTCAACCGTCTCACCGTAGCCTTGTCTCCAGCCGGCGAAAGTGACGGTACCGTTTCCCGTAGCATAGATATCCGTTCCGACAGGCGCCGTAAAGTCCATGCCTTCATGGAAACGACGGATATGATAGACAGGGTCAATACGCCATCCATATCCCGAAGCCATTCGCTTGAGGTCTTTGTTGAGTACCGGTTGAATGGCCGGAATATTCTCCATGCGCACTTCCTGGTTTTTCGCCAGATCGAGGATCTCATCGTATGAACAAGCCTGCACGTACAATTCTTTCTCCAAGATATCCACCTTCCGCCGAATATCGGCTGCCAGTTGCGTATTGGTCATACGGGCCAAAGAGTCATAATAGGAAATCTGCATCGCCGCACCGGTACGCACTGCCAGCGGAATGGGTTCTGCGCCCAAAATAGCACGATACAGGTTATCATCCCGTTGGGAGAGGTCGGCCATAATAATCTGCATCTGATCCACCTGCTTCTCCAACACCTCCATTTCCGCCGTAAGGTTACGGTTATACTGCATGAGCGAAGCCTCTCGCGGAGAGGGGAAGAAATAAAGGAGGACATAGAAGATGATGACTCCTATACACACACCGCCAAGAATATAACCTCCGGAGCGACGAAGCCAATATTGAAAACCATGTTCGATACGCTCCAATTGCAGCGTCTCCGGATTGATACGATATTTCCTACCGGAAACTTTAGATTTTTGAGTTGTCATTTATGATTTGGTTTTTTATACCAGAAAAAGTACTGGTTCTGTTGTTTTTTCTGTTCAGGTGTACGCGCGACATATATAGGTTCGCGTGTGTAAGGGTTGATGCCGGTGTAGAACATGGTGGTAGAGAGCGTCATGGGCGTCGGCGTGAAGTCCTGTACCTGTTCCGGCCGGTAGTGCATTTTTTTCGTTTCCTCGGCGAGCTGATTCATGTCCTTATTCGTACACCCCGGATGGGAGGAGATGAAATACGGGATGAGTTGCTGGTTCAGACCCGCCTCTTTATTGATGCGCAGGAAGAGTTCGCGGAATCGCAGGTAATTGGCCCACGAAGGTTTGCGCATCATCTTCAGCACCGTATCCGAACTATGTTCCGGTGCCACTTTGAGTCTGCCGGACACATGGCGAGTGATTAACTGGCGCGCATATTCATCCGACATCAGGTCGTACCGGATTCCCGATCCGACGAAAGCATGTTTGACGTACGGCAGTTTGTCCACCGAGCGGTATATATCCAAAATCGGGCCAAAGTCCTGATTGAGGTTCTTGCAAATAGCGGGCTGGAGACAACTGGGCCTTGCACATTGTTCGCAAAGCGACTTGTCCTTTCCATGCATGCCGTACATATTCGCGGAAGGCCCGCCGAGATCAGATATGACGCCGTGCCAATCCGGCAGTCGGCTTAGCCGCTCTATCTGCCGAAGGATAGACGCTTTGGAACGCGAGACAATCTGCTTGCCCTGATGGGCGCTGATGGTACAGAAAGAGCAGCCTCCGAAACATCCCCGATGCATGCAGACCGACCATTTGATCATCTCATAGGCAGGAATATGCTTATCCTTGTATTTAGGATGCGGCGTGTATTGGTACGGCAGGTCATAGATGGCGTCCAACTGCTCTGTCGTAATCGGCGGATAAGACGGATTAACGACCACGAATTGCTTGCCGACGGGTTGTACGAGTGTGGTTTGATGAATCTTATTGGACTCTATCTCAATGAGGCGGAAGTTCTCCGCGTGCTTGCGCTTGTCGCGCACCGCCTCTTCATGGGAAGCAAGGATAATGGCATCCTTGGGCAGGGCTGATTTATCGGAGGTGAGATAGGCAGTTTGAGGGATTGCTTTTAATGACGACATGACATCATGGCGACATGACGACAGGGTGTCTGCTATCGCAGTCATGGCCTGTTCGCCCATGCCGTACACGAGCATGTCCGCTCCGCTATCCACCAATATAGACGGCATCAGTTTGTCCTGCCAATAGTCATAATGGGTCAAACGCCGCATGGATGCCTCGATGCCCCCGATGATAATCGGCACATCCGGATAGAGTTGCTTGAGGATACGGCAGTACGTAATAGTGCAGTAGTCAGGCCGTGCGCCAGGTCTGCCCTCCGGCGTATAAGCATCGTCCGAGCGTTTGCGTTTGGCGGCCGTATAATGGTTAACCATCGAGTCCATCGATCCGGCAGATACTGCGAAATAGATTCTCGGTTTCCCAAACTTCGTGAAGTCCCGATAGTCGCCATGCCAATCGGGTTGAGGCACAATCGCCACACGATATCCAGCCGCTTCGAGCACCCTACCCAACACCGCTGCACCGAAAGAAGGATGGTCTATGTACGCGTCACCGGTGAAGAAGACGATGTCCACTTCATCCCAGCCACGCAGTTCCATTTCCTTCCGCGTTGTCGGCAAATATTTTGTCAGATCATATTTCAATGGTATGAGTCTAATCTATCTGAAGTCCCAAGCGCTCTTTGAGTTGCGCCAAGGCAGGGTTCTGCTCCGCCATCACTTTGTATTTCTCTTCGGCAGTAAAGGCCATCTCTTCTTGCGAGAACTGAGCCTGCGTCAATTGTATATGCAATTGATTATTATGCAGCGTTTCTCTTAGTTGTCTCGCCAGTTCCGGCATCGCCTTTCGCATCTGGTCCATCTGCCAAGGGTTAGGCATCTGGATTTCCGCCGTCTGTTCATCAATCAAACGCGGGCTATAACTCTCAATCAGTTCTTTGAGACGCGGTTCGTCTTTATGGATTGCAGCCAGACCAACCCACGCGTCTCTGAGTTGGTCAGCCGTAAAAGGGCGGTTGGACTCCTCCTGCGGAGCGGTTACGGGTGACGGGTTACCGGTTGCGGTTTGCGTCTCTTTCTTCGGGCCCAGGCCTAGGCTCACTTTGGGAATTTTAGGGATGGAAGGAGAAGGCTCCTTCGGAGCATTGGTGATTGATGATTGATTATTGGTGATTGGTGCGGGCTGAGGGGCGGGTTTCGGAGAACTCGGAGTATTCTGAGGATTCGGAGCAGTCTGAGGCTTCTGAGGATTCGGAGAAACCGGAATATTCTGAGCTACGCCTAACTGGCACAGCTTGACGAGAGCCAATTCCACCGTCAGACGTTTGTTGCGTGCAGTGCGATAGTTGATGTCGCATGTATTGAGGATATCCAATGCCTGGAAGAGCCATACAGGCGCACAGAGTTTGCCCTGCTCCGCATAACGTTTCTTAATCGCGTCACCGGTTTCCAGCAACGGAATTGTCTGCGGGTCTTTGCTAACCAGCACATCGCGCAGATGCTGCGCAAAACCTATCACAAAATGTGAGGCATCAAACCCATGATTAAGCACATCGTTGAAGAGCATCAAAGCACCACTGACATCATGCGCCAAGGCTTTTTCCACCAACGAGAAATAATAATCCACATTCAGCACATTGAGCACCTCAATCGTACGCTCATAGGTAATCTCCGAGCCACAGAAAGCCACCAGTTGGTCGAAGATAGAAAGTGCATCACGCATTCCTCCGTCCGCTTTCTGCGCCACTACATTCAGAGCCTCTTCGCTTACTTTGATTCCCTCTTTCTGTGCCACAGACTGCAAATAAGCGATGGTGTCCGGCACGGTGATACGATTAAAATCGTACACCTGGCAACGACTCAGAATCGTCGGCAGCACTTTATGCTTCTCGGTAGTAGCCAATATAAAGATGGCATATGAAGGCGGTTCCTCCAAGGTCTTCAGTAAAGCGTTAAACGCACCGGCAGAGAGCATATGTACCTCGTCTATGATATAGACGGAGTACTTACCTATTTGCGGCGGAATACGCACCTGGTCGATGAGCGAGCGGATATCCTCGACAGAGTTGTTGGATGCCGCATCGAGTTCGTGAATATTAAACGACCTTTGCTCGTTGAAGGCCTTGCATGACTCGCACTCATTGCAAGCATCGAATCCGTTTTGCGGGTTTAAACAGTTGATGGTCTTTGCGAAGATACGTGCGCAGGTGGTTTTGCCCACTCCTCGCGGACCGCAAAACAGATACGCATGTGCCAAGTGGTTCTGACGAATGGCATTTTGCAGGGTCTGCGTAAGCGCCTGTTGACCTACGACCGACTCAAAGGTCTGCGGCCTGTATTTGCGCGCTGATACAATGTAATCCATATTTATTGATGATTTATAATTGCAAATTTATGATTTAGCTATGCTGTATATATATTTCTCTGTTTCAAAAGTATCAATTTCCCGCGGCGAGGACAAGATGTTCTGAAGCTGTTCGAAACTCTCAATCCCTACTCCTTGCGCCTTCACAACTGCTTCTTTCTGCGTCCAAAGGCGCGTGAAGTCCCGGTCATTTTGAATAAGACGTTGTTCCTCCTCGTTCATCGTACGGGCAATCAGTTCCCCGTCCGCATGGCGTATTGTTTCTATATCAATACCAACCGGCTTATCGTCTATAGCAACGACGATGCCTGCTTTGCAATGACTTATCGAAAAGTACGGACCATCTTCAATATACGGTTTTCCATTCTCGCCGTAGTGGAACGTTGAAAGTTGAACGTTGAACGATTTCATTTGCTCTTCCAACATGAGCCAACTTTTCAAGCAACAGAACCGGCCGAAAGTATGCTTGTAGCGCAATGCCTGTTCGCGCCGCTGTGCCGAGACCAGTGGTAACATCCGCTGCACTTCCTGTTCCGTGCATTGCTCCATATGATCGAAGATTTCAAATTTCAAATTTATGATTTACTATTTATTCGCCACGTCCATGTATTTTCCAATACACTACCGGCAAGATAGTGACGGTCAAGGGCAGTGTAAACAGGGTTCCGAAACAAATGACCACTCCCATAGGCATCCATAAACTCGTTGCCGCGATGATCATAGGCAGCACACCGAGGGCAGTCGTAGCACTGGTAAGGAAGACGGGTCTCATTCGTCGTAGTCCTGATTGGAAAGCGGCTTCCCGATAGGACAAGAGTTTATAGCGCCGCGCATCTTCCGCATATTCGTACATCATTATCGCATTGCGCACAATGATACCGATCAGACTGACGATACCCAATACGGCAGTAATCGAGATATCCAATCCGAAGATCCATAGGCCTGCCATCGAGCCAAACAGGCACAGGATGGCACTGGAGAGTGTCAGTAAGGCCAGACCGATCTTTCCGAAATGGTATAGCAAGAGCACCAACATCACCGCCAAAGCCGCCACTACGGACCACAAGATCTGCGGTATCATGAGATTATTGATCTCTGTCAATCCACCGTAATCAATCGTTATTCCTTCCGGCAGGTCGGTCAGGTTGGTGTCAATCCAATGCTTCACTTTGCGCTCTGCATCAACCTGGCTTGTTGTTCCGCGCAGGTCGGCACCCACCGTCAAGGTACGTACGGCATTGCGGCGCTCCAAACGGGTATGATGCCAATCGGGTTCTATATCCGCCACCTGACGCAACGGCACCCATACACCGGGCACAGCCGTAGGAATCTGGATGGCTCCTAACTCATCTGCATTGAGTTTGTCCACACCGGCCGTGTACAATACGACAGGCACGCCGTAACTACCTTCGTAAATCGTGGTGAGCGTGGCTCCTTGCGTTGCCTCGCGCAGATAAAGGGAGAGCATCGTTTGGGTGATACCCAAGCGCGTTGCCTCTTCATCCTTGAGCACGATACGGGTCGATGCCGTGACGTTGTCATAATCGCAGTGTACCCACTGTAACTCAGGCTGCGCCACCATGAACCGTAAGATACTATCCGCAATAAGGGCCATCTCATCGCGGTTCTCTCCTTTCACACGCACTTCCAGGGGGTTCTTCACCGCCTGGTAGTCCAGTTGTTTGAAGCGCGCATAGGCATTCGGGAAATAGTTCTCATACTTACCGTTATATGCCTTGAGAATCTGTGAGGTTGCGTATCCGGAGGTAGTATTGACAATCAGTTGTGCATAATTGGTAGCCGGTGTCTGCGGCGTATAGGTAGCATGAAAACGCGGAGAGGCCTGCCCCACAAACGCCGTCACACAGGTCACCCGTCTGTCGGCACGCAAGACAGAAGCCAACGAGTCCGCCACAAGCGCCGTCTCATCCAGACTTGCACCATCTCTCAAATGAATCTCGACCGCAAAGAACTCACGCTCCGCTTTCGGCAGCAGTTGCAGATTGAGATGGAAGAGCAAGACCAGACCGATTAAAGTAACTCCTCCTAAAAGGGACCATACAATCCAGGTATGGTCAAAACAATACTGCAAGGCACGCTTATAGGTTCGTTGCAGCCACATAAAGAACTTACTTTGTATGCGCTCCACTACGTTCATTTCATCCGCCCGGCGCTGGCGTATGTAACGGAATGCCATGTAAGGCGTCACCCAGGTGGCATAGAAGATACTGGCCACCAAGGCAAAGAGGACAGCCCACGGAAACAGTTGCACGAACTCACCCAAAGGCCCAGTGATGATACGTGTCATAGGGAAGAACATACCGCTGATCGCCATCGTAGCCAACGACATAGGCACAAAGAGCATGCTCGTACTCGTCACCGCACAATACCACCGCGAATGGCGTTTCTCCAGTTGGTTCGTATAACCGTCTATGACAATGACGGAATCGTCCACTATCATTCCCAGCACGAAAATGAGTGCCGCCAAGGTGACGGTATTCAATTCAATGCCCGTAAGATACATGAGTCCCACACAGATGGCAGTACAAACCGGCAAGCCGGTAGCCGCTACCAGCGCCGTACGCAACGGGAAGAGCAACAGCATGACGGCTATCACCACAAGAATGGAAATCAAGATATCCCGTAAGAAAGAGAGCACCGAGTCATTCACCACTTTCGGCTGGTCTGTAATACGATGGAAACGGATATCCGGAGGCAGGAGAGCCGAGGCTTGCTCCAATTGTCGATCCACTTCTTTTCCAAAAGCGACAATATTATGTCCCGGCACCATTTCCATATTCAGTATCAGGCATGGCTTACCGTCAAACTCCACATATTGCTTTGGTTTTTGATACCGGCGCTCAATGGTAGCTATGTCTTTGAGACGCACGGTTGCCCCGGTCAGAGGATCGGACCAAATGATCTGCTGCTGCATTTCATACTCCGACTGATAAGGAATAACGACCTGCAGTGCACCATTCTCATCACTCTGTCCGCTGACCGTACGAAGTCCCTGCAACGCCAACTGCGCCTGAAGTACCGACGGATTGATGCCATAACGGGAGAGTTGCTCGGCGTCAATGGTGATAGCAATCTCTTCTGTCTGCTGTCCCATGATACGCAGTTTGCCCATTTCAGGAATCGTACGGAGACGAGAGCAAACCTGCTTGGCATACTGCTCCAGTTCCCGCGGGCTACGCTGGTCACTCTCAACGGCAATAAGCAAAGAGGATGTGTTTCCGAAATCATCGATAACAACGGTCTGTAAGACCCCGGCCGGCATTTGTGTTTTTTGCAGCACGGGCAAGCCGGCACGTATCTTATTCCATGCCGCCTCGTTATCCCGCACCGTCATGCGGAGCATCACGTACACATAGGCTATACCGTCTTCGCTGATACTGAACGTCAGTTCCTTATCCACCGCCTCGAAAGAATTGATATAATCCTCCAAGGGCATGGTGACCTGCTGTTCCACTTCATCCGCAGAGGCTCCGGGATAAAGGGCAACCACCAAGCCCTGACGAATGGTGAACTGCGGGAACTCGTCTTTGTTCATCTGCGGCAAAGACCAGATACCGAAAGCCATCAAGCCTAAGAACAAAGCCATCACGAGTCCGTGATGCTTCATTGCACCTTCTATGTGGGCACTCGTCTTCAATTAGTATTCACAAATGATTTTGCAGTCATTATACAGTTTCTGATATCCGTCGGTAATCAGCGTGTCACCCGGTTGGAGTCCGCTCTTCACCTGAACACCATCTGCCTGATAACCGCCTATCGTAATGGTCTTTCGTACGGCTTTTCCATGCTCAGCCACCCAAACCGTATGTCCCTCGGGTTTGAGCAATATACATTTCGCAGGAATGACAATCGTCGCATCTGCAACTGAAGAGATGTCATTGGAAACGGTCACTTTTCCAACCATTCCTGCCATCAGGACATCCGCGCCGCCCTGAATACGCGCCACCACGTCGTATGTGTGCGTCAAAGGATTTGCAGTCACACTCTTCTCCGTGATAACCACCGGAAAGACCGTATCGACGGCCGTGCATTCTACTGTTCCTTTTATCTGCCTCCTGTCGCCGAAGACCCGTATCTCCGCTTCCGGCACCGTGAAACGCACGCTGTAGCCGCTAAGGTCCAAGATAGCACAAACCGTCACACCGGGCAGTATCGTCTGTCCCATTTCGACGGACAAGCCGTCTATCACGCCGTCACAAGGCGCCACCAGGGAACACTCGTTAAGGCGCTGTTTAGCGGCCTGATAAAGTGCCTCAGCCTGCGACAGCTGACTCTCCACTTCCACCATTTTCTGGTCGGTTACCACCCCTTTCTCATGTACTTGATGCACACGATTATAGCCATCTTGTGCATGCTTGAGGGAAGCCTCAGCTCCCTGCAAGGCATTCATGGCCTGCGTGTTGTCTATTTCCAGTATCTTCTGCCCTTTCCGTACACGCTGACCGTTCTTCGCGTGGATATTTACCACACGGCCGGTGCTCTGCATGCACAGCGGAGTCTCGTGTACCGGTTCGATTGCGCCTACATAACGAGACTGTGAAACATCGTTCTTCGGTGCCACCAGCATGGTCTTTACGCGCAAAGGCGCTTGTTCTCTTTGCGTCTGTTGCGCACGACGGCATGACACACAAGAGACAATAATCAATAATATATATAGTATTTTCTTCATCTTCCTTCCATCATCTGGATCCCATTACATTCTTCCATTCCAAACTTAAATAAACAACTCTCGCGATGAGGTGCGCGAAATAAGCGATATACAATGCTTGCGCGCCTACAAAGCGATATGTGGCTACATATGCCACCACGAAACCCACTGCGGCCCAGATCATCGAATTACGAATCTGCACGCCTGCTGTGGCTCCTACGTACACGCCGTCCCACATAAAAGCCAGCGTACTTATTATCGGCATGGCAATCAGCCAGCCTATATATTGACTTGAGGCACCCAGTACCTCCGCGTCATTCGTCATCAAACCCACACATCCTTTTCCCCACAAGGCATAGATGAGGGAAAAAAGCACTCCTACTCCAAGTGCCCAGTTAAAGAGGGCATGGACCGTTGGTGCAATGGATGAATCATCCTTTTCTACGGAGGCTTTCCCCCACTCTTTTCCCACCAGTGCTTCTCCCGCATAGGCAAAACCGTCCACAAAGAAGGAGAAGAACATAAACAGTTTCATCATTATACTGCTCACGGCCAGTTCCGTATCGCCATACTTACTCGCCAGAGAGGTGAAGCCTACATACACCACCATGAAACACAACGAGCGTATAAACAGATTCCCGTTGAGCGCCATCATCCGCTGAATCTCACTCCATTTCATAGCGGCGATTATCTCGCGAAAGCGCATATTCACTATGCCGTATTTGAACGTCAAGATAAGTACCGCCAAGATCAAACCACTGTATTGGGCGATGAATGTTCCCCATGCCACTCCTACTACACATAGAGGAGTATAGACAGCGAGGCAGTAACTGGCAATCATATTCACCACATTCACCAGTATATCCACCGCCATGGGGCTTTGGGTATCCTGCATGCCGATGAACCAGCCTTTGAAAGCCATGAGCATCAAGGTGGCAGGTGCCGCCCAAATACGCACGAAGAAATACTGTCTTGCGACACCCGCCACTTCTGCCGAACAAGGCACAACAGCGAGCACCGCCGTCACAAACAACCATTGTATTGCCCATATTGCCAAGGCGGCAATGAGAGCGATTGTCAGACTCTGCGTCAGTATTTTCCTGCATTCATCCTTCCGTCCTGCGCCGTACGCTTGGGCGGCGAGGCCCGAAGTACCGATCCGCAGGAATCCGAAGTTCCAATATAACAAATCAAAGAGCATCGTACCTATTGCGATGCCGCCGATAGCAGCGGCATCGCTCAGGTGTCCGACTATAGCGGTATCGACAATTCCTACAAGGGGAATCGTGATATTCGCCAAGATGCTTGGCACAGCCAAGCGTAGAATATCAGAGTTGTGCGCCCTGCGCATTGTAGGTCTTTCCGTCGCGTATAATAATCAACTGACCGTCTTTAATAACCTTTGTACTTTGTACTTTGTCCCTTTGTACATTGTCTATGCCTTCCGGTTTCTCATCTGCCTTGAGACCGAATCCTCCGCGACCGTTGGCCTTACGCAAGGTGTATGTCTTACCGTCATAAACCATTAACTGGTCTATCGCACTACCCTTGAGCAGCATCACGAACTCACCCTCGCACTCTGCCAGATAGACTGCGTCCGGATCCAGTTTAGACCACTCTTTCTCACATTCTGCTTGCTTGGCATCGTTGGCAGCCGTTGCGCTCCACTCACCGAGGGTTTCTTCCATCGTACGGAAAGCAGCGCCTTCCGCGGAGATGACAGTCTCCAGCGTACTGGTCTTATTGCCGTCCTTCGTATCAATGAAGGTCACCTGGTTGCTTTCAGGTGTGAGCACTGTACCGTCTGCGAGGTGCGTGTTGTACTCTACGAACTGAGGCCAAGCGCCTTTGTTCATGAGCTCTTTGGTCCAGCGTTGAATCTTATTGCCGTCCGAGAAACTGAACTCGCCTGCACTAAAGTCCACGAGGGTATTGAGGAAGGCTGTTTGCGGCGTGTTATTCCATGCGCGACCAAGACTAACCGTTGGGCACTCACTCTTAATCGTACAACCCTCGAACACATAACCGTGGTCTAGTGCACTGGCGTTGCTTGCCGTCAGGGCGTCCTGACCACCACCGTCTTTCTTACGCTTCTCTGCGTACAGCAGGTTGTTCTTGAAATACACACTTCCGTCACCGCAGATAAAATCGACGGTACCGTGAATCTCACAATCCTCAAAGTACTTCACTGCCCCTTGAAGGTTGCTGTAATACGTATCCTGGAAGCCTAAGAGACGAACATTTTTGCAGATTGTCTTCGTTCCTTGATCTTGCAACGCAACTCCTACTCCATCATCGTTCTTATAATAATCGTAATTATCGAAGAGCGTCAAGTCTTGAAGGTAAGTATTCTCGACATTCTTATTGATCTTCAATGTCGCCGTCGTACCAATGCCCGGTTGGAGCGGCGCATTCTTGATGATCACACCTTCCATCGACTGACCGATGATAGAGATGTTATTCTTATTGACTAACGTCAAGGTTGTCTCACCCAGGTCATAAACGCCGTTCGGCAGGAAAATCTTATCGCCGCTCTCAGCTTGTGCCAAGGCCATAATGAACGACGCTGCATCACCTGCCGGCACCATGACATAACCCGTCGTCTCGTCTTTCTCCACAAAGTCCTCGACGTTATAAACAACCACCTTGTGGATATATTGCTTCGCGGTCCAGTGGATGGTCAACGCTGTTGCTTTACCTGTATATTTGGCGACGAACTCTGTTCCGTCTGCGGTTTCATTTTTGGTTAGTGCAAATTGAGCCACTCCGTTACTGTTATAGGTGTCTGTAACCATAATATCCCCTGTCTCCGAATACTGGCATAAGCTCACTACCACTACCGCATTGCCTGCCACTTGCACGTCTATCGCCCCATCCGCATTGAACAGCCATCCGTGTTGCGCGTTATAGAAAGCACCACCTTTCGTCTCTATCGTCTCATGATCTTCCGGATAGAAAATCGGACTCATGAAGTCATAGGTCTGAATCGAACCAACTGTAGCGTACTCAACAGGGGTGACCTTCGCTTGAATGGTCGTATTGCCGTTAATCGGATCGCCTACTTTGGCTTTCTTGCCGCTGGTATAGAACCATCCGCGGAAAGCCTCTGCGTCCGGGAATGTCGGCAGATCTTCTACGGTGTAAGGAATCTCCTTCAGAGTAGCGCCTTCGATGGTCTCTACTCTACCCAACTCGGCACCGTTCTGGTCCTTGAAGATAATCTCGCAAGGCGTTACGTCGCATGCCTCTGCGAAGAAATACGGTACGTAGGTATTGCCTGCCAACTCAAAGGTCAGCGTACCTGCCTCGCCGGTGTAGGTATAGGTCACATACTGCTCGAAATGACCGCTCGTCTCACCGCAAGAAGCGTTGTTGCTGAAGTCCAGCAGTTTCTCACCGTCTTTCTTGATGACAATAGCCGTGCCGCTATGCTGGCATGCACCGATGGTGAATTTCACCGGACCATCTACCGGCACAGTGATAGAACCGCCAAAGATACCATGTTGACCACCGTTGTAACTGGTGCCTTCTACGGTCACACCTGCAGGCAGGTTGCCATCCGTCGGAAGAAGCACCTTGTATGGGTTATCACGGAACTCTATCTTGAAGTCCACAAACGAACGTGCCACGTTCTCCTTGAATTCGATTTTCTGAAGCACGGTCTCAACACTCAGTTTACGCTTGATATAGATATTGTTTTGCTCTGCGGTCAGTTCGATAATTTGAGTACCACTCTCAGTCTGTGAACCGGTTACTGCGATTGACTTCTCAGCAGACGGAGTTTCTCCGGACCAGGTGAACACTTCTAAAGACGATTCTTTGGTGCCCTCACGCGGACCAAAGGTCAGTTTGAGTTTACCGGCTACAGCGGCTTTCGTGAAATAGCACCATCCGCTGCCATTCATCTTCAGACCTTTCAAGCCGTTCTTTGTACCGGCGGCATCATTCACAACACCTGAACCGGTGTTCCATGTCAAACCGTTGTCGAAACCAGAGTTACTCGGTGCTTTCTCCGTGTAATCCCACAGCAGGTCGTTCTCGCCTGCCACCATGGCAACGCTCATTAGTGCCGCTGCCATCAAAGAAAAAATCTTTCTCATACTTGTTATTATTTATGGTTAACTAAAAGAGTTGTTTCTATCTCTTTCGCCCAAGTTCCAAGGACGTTCTCTATCGTATATTGTTTCGCTTGTTTTTTCGCAAGGACAGTAGGCAGTGTGCGTGTTACATTCCCGTTATGCGAATCAAAGAAAGTGACGTCGTTTTTCTTTGGAGTGAGCAGTTTGCCATTCTTCAGACGGGTGTTATACTCCCCGAAAGAAGGCCATGCATCTTTATTCATCAGTTTTTTGGTCCACCGTTGGGTTAGATCGCCATCTTCCATCTTAAATTCTCCCGCGCTATAATCCACGA
>JAFVHA010000127.1 GCA_017478035.1 Paludibacteraceae bacterium
ACGCACGAAGGAAGCGGTCTTGGCAATGTGATGAGCGACGTCCGCAAAGCGTACCCTAACGCCGACGTGAAGCCCGGCTTCAGCATCTACGGCCACGAGGTGCGCACGAACAAAGCAAAAGTGGAGAAATGGATTAAAGGACTTAATCTCTGATGAATATGGAAGGATTTAGAGTTGACCCGCGGGTGACGACACCCGAAGCACGGGCTATGTACATAGAGCAGGGACGCAAGCTCTTTGCCTTCAATCAAACAATTCCATTTACGCCGGAGAATATCGAGGCAACCAAAGCGCTCTTTGGTGACAATCTCGGCGAAGGAGCCATCGTGCAACCGCCGTTGAAAGGTGTGTGCTTCGATATGGTACACATAGGCAAAGGAGTTATGATTATGCCGGATTGTCTGATGATGTCGCGCGGCGGAATCACCATTGAGGACGGCGCGATGATTGCGGCGAACGTGCAGCTCATCAGCAACAACCACGACCTCCACGACCGCCAGATACTTATCTGCAAGCCGGTGCGTATCTGTAAGAACGCGTGGATAGGAGCAGGTGCCACTATCCTGCCGGGTGTGACGGTTGGCGAGAATGCGGTAGTAGCAGCTGCGGCTGTGGTCACCAAAGATGTGCCTGCCAATGCCATCGTTGCCGGCAATCCTGCCAAACTGATTAAGATGATTGAATAACCAAAATCATTCCTTCTAAATCAAAAAAATCCCACAAAAATTTGCGTATGTGGGATTTTTTTTGTAATTTTGCACCCGAATTCCCTAAATAGGGTCCCCAAATAATTTTAATTTTTGGGGAGAGCGGCGCACATCCGAGTAACTACCCTTAAAACATCGTTTTAAGGCGCTTACGAAGATAGTGACCGCGACCGGCCTTGGTAAAGGCAAGGGGCAACCCGAGAATATTCCAAAGAGTATTAACTAAAAGGGTTGCTTTATTTATGCAAAAATCCCAGATTTTTACGTATTTGTACAACACGGTTATCGTGTTGCTTCTTCTTGCAGGCATAACGTACGTTGTGCTGCAGTTCACTCATTTCGGGCACATCGAGTACACGGACAATGCCCGCGTGTGCCAGTACATCGCACCGCAGAACACGCGCGTGCAGGGTTTTATTAAGGAGATTCGTTTCGAGGCGTACCAGCATGTGCGCGAAGGCGACACGCTTGTCATCATCGAGGACAGCGAGTTTCGTCTGCGTCTGGCGCAAGCCAAGAGCGATCTGGCGCGTGCGCAGCAGCAAAGCAAACAAGCCGGTTCGTCGGTTCGTACGGCTTCATCGAACATCTCCGCTACCGAAGCCTCCAAAGCCGAGGCAAAAGCCAATTTGGACAACCTCGCCCGCGAGGACAAACGCTGCGAGCAGTTGCTTCGCACAGGTTCTATCTCGCAGCAGATAGCCGACCAGACGCACTCGGCTTATCTCGCCGCACAAGCACGTTACGAGCAGATCTGTCACACCATCGACATGCAACGCAGCATGGCGGATGAGACGAGCCATAACCGCTCGGCGGTGGAAGCGGCTGTCAAACTGGCAGAGGCGGCGGTCGAGTTAGCCGAACTCAATCTCTCCTATTGTTACATCATTGCCTCGCATTCGGGTTTTGTGGGTTCGCGTGACATCAATATCGGCGAACTGGTCAACCCCGGTCAGACGCTTGTCAGCATCGTGGATGAGAACCAGAAATGGGTGGAAGCCAACTACCGCGAGACGCAACTGCCGCATATCCATGAAGGTTCGGAGGTCGCTATCCATGTGGATGCCGTTCCCGACATCGAGTACAAAGGCCGCGTCCTCAGTCTCTCCGATGCGACAGGCAGTGCGTTCTCCCTCATCCCCATTGACAATGCCACCGGCAATTTCGTCAAGGTCGAGCAACGCCTCACCATCCGCATCGCCTTGGATGACAATTCCACCGAAGACTTGGCACGCCTCAAAGCCGGTTATTCCGTTGAATGTGAAGTGAAATATTAAATGGTCAAATATCTAAATAAATGAAAAAATGGTAAATGACCAAATGGTAAATAGAACGGCAATGCCGTTCCAGATGCCCATGTTCCGGTCGTGGGTGCCCAAACGCATCCAGCCGTGGATATATATTGCACAAGTGATCTGCATACAGTTTTCGTGCGGAGTTTATCTCGGTGCAATGGAAGCGGTACGCGGGACGACGGCTTTACAACTGGAAGACCTGCTGATGCTTCTCTATGCCGGTTTGGCAGGCATGGCGGTGTGGTTTCCGATGCTGTTTCGAATGAAGTTCCGCTTCACGAACCAACAGCTGCTCATCACATCAGCGGTGGTGATTGCGGTGTGCAATTTTATCACTATGCGCACGACGAACATGGCTGTTCTGCTGCCCGTTTGTTTTCTCGCGGGCGTGGCGAAGATACAAGGCACGTTTGAGTGCATGTCGAATATCCAGTTGTGGATGACGCCCGAACGCGATTTCGGTATCTTCTTCCCGATTCTGCATATTATCCTGCTGACCGCTATCACCGGCAGCGCGTGGCTCGCGGCGGTGGTTGCTTTTCATCTGAGTTGGCAGATGATGCACGTGCTGACCATCGGAACGATGTCGTTTGTGGTACTCGTCCAGCTGCTTCTTTGCCAACCGTGGTGTCCGATGCCGCAACGAATGCCGCTCAAAGGTATCGACATCTCTACGGGTCTGCTGATTAGCCTGCTGATGCTCATGATCAGTTATATTCTCGTCTATGGCGACCGCCTCATGTGGTTCTTCTCGCCCACTTTGCGTTGGGTCTTGGCGGGTAGCCTTATCCTCTTGGCTTTTATCATGTACCGCCTTAAAACGGTTGAACAGCCTTATATCTCGCTGGACATCTTCAAGTACAAAAACGTGCTGGCGATTCTCTTTGTGACCGCGGTTGCAGAGCTGCTTTTGGGCGCCGAGCACACGTTGGAGGAGATTTATTGGACCGAAGTGCGGGGCTTGGAGGAACATACCAAAGGAGCGCTATGCCTGTGGTCGTTGCCGGGCGTGTATGTGGGCGTGCTGATCACGCTTTACTGGCTTGGGCATGCACGATGGCCAAAAAAACGCAAGGAGAATCACACCGTCCATGTAAAACTTTGGACGGTGTGGAAGTTGTTTGCCATCGGCTTCGGGTGCATCCTGGTCTATTCGATGTGGATGTACTTCTATTTGGATGTCAATGTACCGATTGAGCAATACCGTCTGGGCTTGGCTTTCCGCGGTTGTGCGTACGCTATTCTGGCGGTCTCGCTTATGTGGTCGCTGCACGAGTCCGTGCACGACTTGCAGCATTTCTTTATGGCGCTTTTCATCTTCAATGTCATCCACATGTACCTCGCCGGCGCATCGGGATACGGGCTCTACACCACGCTTTTCAAGCATTTTATGGCAGATAACATGGCGCGTTACGGCGATTACCTGACGCTGACCTCTTTGAGCCCGCAGGACGGTCTTTCGACTTTCGACTTTCGACTTTCGACTTTGAGCCTCTCCGTCATGTCCGTAACGCTCAAGCAGATTTTCGGCCAAATCATCTGGGTGTCCGGATTCATGACCTTTGCGTTCCTGTTGCTCGACATCCCGCGAGTTCGCACCGGCATCGAGAAAGTACCGTACTGGCCTGTTTATGGCATCAAAATGCTGACTCGATTGCGATAAACACAAAAAAATCCCACTAACCCTTGCGCATGTGGGATTTTTTGGCGTATAGGTCATTTCGTAGGCTAGAATCGTTGTAACGTAAACAATATTAATCAGTTACAAGGCTCAAGCTAGCTTGAGCGCAAAAATGGCAAACGAAAATGCTCAATAGGTCAAAACGTAGGCTGAAATTTGCA
>JAFVHA010000128.1 GCA_017478035.1 Paludibacteraceae bacterium
ACTAAAGAAAAAACACCTGGCGCTTGTGTGCGTCAGGTGTTTTGTGTACCTTTGCAGCATAATTTAATAACTCTATCAAATAAGGTACACAATGTATAGATTAGGTATTGACATAGGCAGCACGACCATTAAGATGGCGCTAATCAAAGTCGAAAGTCAAAAGACAAAAGACCGTCCTTCGGACTCAAAGCCGGTGGTTCTCGCAACCGACTACCGCCGCCATAACGCAGAGCCGATGAAAGTCGGACAGGAGATGATTGAAGGAATTCTTTCGACTTTGAGAGAACAAAGTGAACGGTCTTTCGACTTGGAGCGAAGCGGTCTCACTATCGGCATCACCGGCTCTGTGGGAATGGGTTGTGCGCAGCGACTTGGTATCGGTTTTCACCAAGAGGTGATTGCTGCAGCAGAAGTGGTGAAACAGCTCTATCCTGAAGTGCGTTGTTTGGTGGATATCGGTGGCGAGGACAGTAAGATGATCTTCTTTGAAGAAGGTTGTGTGCCGGAGATGCGAATGAACGGCAACTGCGCCGGCGGAACAGGTGCGTTTATCGACCAGACAGCGACGTTGCTGGGCGTGGAAACAAGCGAACTGAATGCGCTGGCAGCCAAAGCCGAGCATATCTATCCGATTGCGTCCCGTTGTGGCGTGTTCAGCAAGACCGACATCCAGAACCTTATTTCCCGTTCGGTAAGCAAAGAGGACATTGCCGCCTCGATGCTTCATGCCGTTTCGATGCAAGTGGTGAGCGCACTTGCGCGCGGAACAGAAGTGCATCCGAAGATCTTCCTATGCGGCGGACCGTTTGCTTATATCCCCGAACTGCGCAAGCACTTGTTGCAGGCACTTGAGATGACGAAGGAAGATTGCATTGTGCCCGAATACACGCAGTTTATTCCCGCTATCGGAACAGCCTTGTTAAGTACCAAGGAGCAAAGTACCAAGTACAATCTCGCACAGGTGCGTTCCTTATTTTCTAATGACCATTGTTCCGCTACGCATCTTACGGGTACTCTTCCTCCTCTCTTTGCTGACGAAGCGGATTATCAAAACTGGCTCTCCGACAAACAGAAGAAGTACGGAAATCTAACAGGCGAAGCCGGTCTAACAGCAACGCGGTCCAACAGTCCGCAGGACGGTCTAACAGGCATAGCCGGTCCTTTCTATCTCGGTGTTGATTCCGGCAGCACAACCACCAAATTGGTCCTGATTAACGAAAAAGGCGAACTGCTTTTCACGGATTACAGTTACAATAACGGCAATTCGTTGCAGGCTTTTCATTCTGCTTTGCAGAGAATGCGAGACGCGCTCGGGCAGGACATCGAGATAGCCGGCAGTTGTTCGACAGGTTACGGCGAGCAGTTGCTCAAGACCGCTTTTCGTTTGGATCACGGCATTGTGGAGACCATGGCACATTTCATGGCGGCGAAATACCTGCAACCGAACGTCTCTTTTGTGCTCGACATCGGCGGTCAGGACATGAAAGCCATCTTTGTGGAGAACGGTTCTATCCAAAGGATAGAGATCAACGAAGCCTGTTCGTCCGGTTGTGGCAGTTTTATCATGACTTTTGCGCGGCAGTTGGGCTACGAAGTGAGCGATTTTGCACACATGGCGACGCTGGCACAACACCCGTATGACCTCGGTACACGCTGCACGGTATTCATGAACAGCAAGGTCAAGCAGGCCATGCGCGAAGGTGCGCAAGTGGACGACATTGCCGCCGGATTTAGTTATTCAGTCATCAAAAACTGCCTGTACAAAGTGCTCAAACTGCAGTCTTTCGACCAATTAGGCGAACATATCATGGTTCAAGGTGGCACGTTCCGCAATCATTCGGTCGTTCGCGCTTTGGAGATTCTCACCGGCAAAGAGGTCGGTTTTGGTCCGATTCCTGAACTTATGGGTGCGTACGGATGTGCCCTTTACGCGAAAGGAGGCCAACTATGAAACTGAACGAATTGCTACAATCTGACCATTTCGAGGAGAAAGAAGAGATCTGTCCGGGTTGTCAGAACCACTGCCAGGTGCGCGTCTATTCGTTTGCGAACGGGCGCCAGTACGTCTCCGGCAATAACTGCGAGCGCGTCTATTCCAACGAAGGCACCACCGCCCGAAAAGGCATCAATATGTTCGATGAGAAATATAAACTACTCTTCGAAAAATCACAAATCACAAATGACCACGGCTCTGCCGATCGACAGAAATCACAAATAACAATAGGTCTTCCCCGCGGCCTCGGCATCTACGAAAACTACCCCTTCTGGCAGACACTTTTCGGGTGTTGCGGGATGCGTGTGCGGCTGAGCGGCATGAGTACGACCAAACTTTTTGACAAAGGCGTGCGGACCATCGTGGCGGACAATATTTGCTATCCCGCCAAACTGATGCACGGGCATGTGATGGACCTTATCGAGAAACAAGTGGACCGCATTTTCTATCCGTGGGTGGTGTTCGAGCGCAAGGAGGACGAGCAGGCCAAGAACAGTTTCAACTGCCCGGTCGTCAGCGGCTATTCGGATGTAATCAAGAGTGCCATCAACCCCGAGAAGAACTACGGCATTCCTTTGGACGCGCCGACCATCTCGTTCAAGGACGAGGAACTGTTGCGGGCTTCTTTAGTAGAATATCTCTCTACGCTCAATATCAACGAATCCACCGCACAAGCGGCTATCACTCAGGCGATTACAGTGCAGCAGAACTATCTCGATGCATTGGAAAAACGCAATAGGGAAGTCTTCAACGAGGCGCGTGCGGCAGGCCGGATGGTTATTCTCTTGGCCGCGCGGCCTTACCACATTGACCCGCTTATTCAGCATAAGATAGCCGACGCGATTGCGGCGATGGGCATAGATGTGATCACGGAGAATGTGGCTGCGCACGAAGGTCAAGGCGTGTATGACGAACTGAACGCCATGGCACAATGGGCGTACCCGAATCGCATTTTCAAGGCGGCACATTGGGTCGGGAACAACCCGTACAACAATCTGCACATGGTCGAACTGACCTCTTTCGGCTGCGGTCCCGATGCGTTCATCTTGGACGAAGTGCGGGCAATCCTGTCCCGTTACGGCAAGAACCTCACCGTCCTCAAGATTGACGATGTGAACAACATCGGTTCGCTAAGGCTGAGAGTGCGGTCGCTGGTTGAAAGTGTCAATGCCGCCCCTCGAAATCCCGAAATATCGAAATCTCGAGATCTCGAAAACAAAGCGCCTTTCACGACAAAACCATTTGAGGTGGAAGACAAAAGCCGCGTCATCTTAACCCCGTATTTCGCAGAAGGTTACAACGAGTTCCTGCCCACAATTTTTAGTTTGGCGGGATACCGCATCGAGTCGCTACCGATGGCGACGCAAGAGGACGCCGAAGAAGGTCTGCACGTAGCGAACAACGACATCTGCTATCCGGCTACTATCGTGGTGGGTTCGATCATGCGGGCTTTGAAATCCGGCAAGTACGACCTCTCGAAGACCGCCGTGGCGATCACGCAGACAGGCGGGCAATGCCGTGCGTCGAACTACTAC
>JAFVHA010000129.1 GCA_017478035.1 Paludibacteraceae bacterium
ACTCATCGCATCGCTGCGCAAGAAAGGAGATGAGTTCAACGATTCCATCAAGATGGGACGTACGCAACTGCAAGACGCCGTGCCTATGACCAGCGGTCAGGAGTTTCATGCGTTCGCCAATAACCTCGAAGAAGAAGTGGCTAACCTCGAGCGGAATATCAAACTGCTCTATGAGATTAACATGGGAGGAACCGCCATTGGCACAGGTCTCAACGCCACAGCCGGTTATGCAGAACTATGTATCCGGAAGATGTGCGAACTGACGGGCGAACCGTTTGAGTTGGCAAGCGACCTGGTAGAAGCCACCCCCGATACGGGTGCTTATGTCAGCTATTCTGCAGCACTGAAACGCTTGGCTGTCAAACTGAGCAAGACATGTAACGACTTGCGTCTGATGGCTTCCGGACCACGATGCGGACTGCATGAAATCAACCTGCCTCCTATGGCTCCGGGCTCATCTATCATGCCAGGAAAAGTGAACCCCGTTATTCCCGAAGTAACCAATCAGGTTTGCTTCAAAGTGATAGGAAATGACACGGCCGTCACTTTTGCCGCCGAAGCCGGACAGCTCCAACTCAACGTCATGGAACCAATCATTACCGAGTGTATCTTCGAGTCCATCACCTGGCTAAAGAACGTCATGGCTATCCTGCGCGAGAGATGTATTGACGGCATCACTATCAACCGTGAGCATAACCTCGAAACGGTGAAGCACTCCATAGGCATCGTCACCGCCTTGAACCCTGTGATTGGCTACAAAGCATCGACGAAGATAGCCAAAGAAGCATTGGAAACCGGGAAGAGCGTTTATAACCTCGTGCTCGAACACGGTATTCTCCGCAAAGAACAACTGGACGAACTTCTCAATCCTCAAAACATGCTCGCCGCACACTAATCAAGCGGTGTAAAATTAAACATTTATCGCCCAGGTGTCGCTCTCGTATTGCTCAGGTATCGCTCTCGTGACGCTCTCGTGAGGGCAAAACAGAACATTTACGGGTTAGAGGGTTAGAGGATTAGAGGTGAAAAAAGGAGGTCGTTGAACCTCCTTTTTCTATTATCTTCTCGTTGCTCCACTGCGGCCACCTCCGCTGGAACCGCTACTGCGGCCTCCGCCGCCGGAGAATCCTCCTCCGCTACTTCTGGTAGTGCTACCGCCTGAGAAACTGCTGCTGCTACTTCTGCTGCCACCGGAATAGCTGCTGGTTCCAGAATAACTGCTGCGAGTCGGCGTTGATCCATATGAAGCGGAACTGGTGCTGCGCGAACTGGAAGTACCATAGAACGATGAACTGCGGCTGGTGCTTGAAGTACTTACGTTGCTGCGACCGGCACTTGAAGTGGCTACATTACTGCGACTGGCGCTAGTAGTAGCGACATTGCTGCGACCGGAAGTCGTGGTACTTAGACTCGTGCGAGTGGTGCTGGCCGTGTTTACGCTACTGCGCGTTGTCGTTCCTGTACCCGATGCTGCGCGACTCGATGCGGTGTTACGACTGCCGTATGTACGGCTGGCATTAGCATCTGCTCCACGGGTCGTTACGCCTGCACTACGCGTTACTCCGCTGTTAGTCATGTTCGATGCCTGACGAGTACTTACTCTGCTCGAAGTGTTCAACTCACGTACGTTGGTCCGACCCTCGTTACGGGCGCTGAAAGTGCGCTCCGGATGAGCTAATGCATAGTCTACACGCGTTACACTCTTGTGCAAGTCATGATAGCCATGGCGTACTTCGCGGCCGGGACGGAACGAACAGCAGTGATGATGGTGATGGTAAGCATAGCAGTGATGCCAGTATCTATCGTGTGCCCAACAAACGTGAGCGAACCACCAACCCGGGTAGAAACCCCAGTACCAAGGACTATTCCACGCGTACCATGCATCCGACCAGAACCAATCGTATATTACAGGTCTGTAAACATATACCGGTTCGATGATGTAGTTCGTACCATAAACATACTCGTCCCCTACAACCTGAACGGAAACATTGTTCGCTTCATCTTTCTCAACATATATCGAGGCTACATCTTGGTAGATATCCTTCGCCAGGATTGCTTGCAAAACGATCAGACGCTTGTTGCCTTCACCGGTCTCTACAACCCGCAGATAATCTACTTGTCCGTCCCCGTTGAGATCGAGGTTACAGAACACACTGTCGGGATTATTCAGCATTGTCTCGAACTCTTCCAGGTTCTTAGCCTCTGCAAAAAGCTTAGCTACAACCTTCAGATCGAGTCCTTCCGAGATGTCCGAACTGTTGGCGGAAACGGTTACCGTTTCTTCTGCCCATAACGCTGCGCTCATCAGCATCAGCGTCATCAGAAGTGTAGTTAATTTTTTCATAATCGTGTTGTTTTAAATGATTAGTATTCCTAGATATCTAGATTTCTAGAACTCCAGACTCCTAGTTACCCTACTTAATTCAAATATCGTGCCAAACGCCCTATACCATCTTCAAATTATGATGCATCTTCTCTTTTTTTGTGCGCATGTAGCGTTCATTCCATCGGTTGGGTTGAATCTCAATCGGCACATTCTCAACGATTTCGATGCCGTAGCTCTCCAAACCGACCCGTTTGACAGGATTATTGGTCATCAGACGCAGTTTGAGTGCTCCCATCTCGCGCAATATCTGCGCGCCAACTCCGTAGTCACGCTCATCGGGTCGAAATCCCAGATGCACATTTGCCTCCACGGTGTCTTCGCCCTGTTCCTGCAATTTGTACGCGCGTATCTTATTCATCAGTCCGATGCCGCGCCCCTCCTGATTCATATAGACCAGTATACCTCTCCCCTCTTTCTCAATCATCTGCATGGCTCGGTGAAGTTGTTCGCCGCACTCGCATCGCAACGAGCCAAACAGATCGCCCGTCGCACAACTGGAGTGTACCCGACAAAGCACAGCTTCGTCTGCCTTCCACTGACCTTTGGTAAGCGCAATATGCTCCAAACCTGTTGCCAAATCGCGGAAAGGTGTCAGTTGGAACTCGCCGTACTGCGTAGGCAGGAACACGGTCTCGCCACGTTCGATGAGCGCATCATTGAGCGGCTTATCCGCGCTCATTTCATCATTAAGCTCGCTCTGCGGGCGTTCATTAAGCCTATAGGCAATGAGATCCTTGATGGTAATGATTTTGAGGTCAAATTCGCGAGCGACATCCTGTAGTTGCGGCATCCGCGCCATTGTGCCGTCTTCGTTCATTATCTCTATCAACGCAGCCGCAGGAGTAAGCCCGGCCAGTCGGCACAAATCGACCGCCGCCTCCGTATGTCCGGCGCGCTGTAACACCCCTCGGGACTTGGCGTAAAGCGGATTGATATGTCCGGGTCGACCGAAATCATCCGGCTTGGAAGCGGTATCTGCCAAGGCACGTATGGTCGCCGCGCGGTCATGCGCCGACACTCCGGTTGTACACCCCGGCAGATAATCCACCGTCACAGTGAAGGGGGTGCCTAACATCGAGGTGTTCTGCTGCACCTGATGCACCAACCCCAACTCCGCGCAACGCTCTTCCGTGATAGGCGCACAAAGAACACCACGTCCGTGCTGCAGCATGAAATTCACCTTTTCCGGCGTGATCTTCTCCGCCGCAATGATGAAATCTCCTTCGTTCTCGCGGTCCTCGTCATCTACCACAATCACAAACTTTCCCGCCCGGAAATCCTCTAATGCCTCTTCTATTGTATGTATCATTGCAATAACTTAACGGTTTAACAATTTATATTTCTTCCATAGAGACCCTTTGAGCTCATGAATACGTTCCATCACCTTTTTCCAACGCATCACCCACACCTCCGGATTAAAGAGAGGAGAGTCGGTCGCGGCTTTGTAACTGAGGAACATTCCAATGGGCAGCAGCACGAATGAACTGAGCCACATACCGGCCCAACAGGGCCATAGCGCCTCGCGGGCCATCTTATAGCCCGTGTTGTCGATGATATAATAGATGATGAACATCACTACCGATATCACCACCGGTGCTCCCAAACCGCCTTTGCGGATGATGGCTCCCAACGGCGCACCGATGAAGAAGAAGATAAGACAGGCGAAAGCCAAGGTGAACTTACGGTACATCTCTATCTGGTGCTTACGGATGTAACGCTCGGCATCGTCTAACATCAGCGAGTTATACTCTATCTGGTCTCCGTACGCACGCGCGGACTCTTCCGCCAACGCATACACCTGGTTTTTCTTGGCCGGACTCAGATGCGCCCATAGCGAATCAATGTTATACATCTGCCTCTCCTCCTGCAAGACCTGATCCGGAAGGACTGCCACACGTCCGCTCTCCCGACCAAAATAACGGTCATTGATCAAACGGTTGCTTTGCTCCAGACTCCGGTCGTGAGCCACTACGCGCATCGAGTCTATCGACTCTTTCAACTGCGCCACATTCTTACTCACATGCTGGTCCTGCAGCACCGACTCGTCATAGCGGCTGAAATCGGTCGCAAAATCAATCAATATACGCTTGTGAGAAAAGGTCTCGCGACGATATGGAATATTTTTGGACGTACCCGTCGAACGTTGCTGCTGCTGATCCAGGTTCTCAAACGACTCGCCGTGAGACAGGTCCAATATCAAATAGCGTTTATCCGCGCTCGCCGCCAGACGACCGGTATCCGCCACCATCACTTTTGCGTTTTCAAATCCGTTCGAGTAGTCGTAAATCATCATATCCAACAACTCTCCGCTGCGAGTCTTCGAACGAACGAAAATATGATGACCTCTTATCTCATCGTAAAACTCACCTACGGGAATCTCCAACTCCGGACTCTTCTGACGCAGCGAGAAAATCAACGCCCATAACTTCATCTGGGATTTCGGCAGCACATTATTGCTGAAAAAGAAAGCACCAATACTCAGCATAGCCACCATGAACGCCAATGGGCGTAATATCCGGAATAAGGATATTCCGGCCGCTTTCATCGCCGTCAACTCGAATTTCTCCGCCAAGTTACCGAACGATATTAGAGAACTGAGCAAAATAGCCAGAGGAAGAGCTAAAGGAACCACCGACGCTGTCGCATAAATGAAAAACTCCGCTAGCACACTAATCTCAATTCCTTTACCCACCAGGTCGTTCACGTGCATCCACATGAACTGCATGAGCAAGATGAAGATGGCAATAAAGAATGTAGCGAAAAACAGCCCCAGAAAATTCCGGAGCAGGTAAATATCTATTTTCTTTATTACTCTCAACTCTACACTCAGGTTCTCAACTATCCTTTGAGGTTCTCACTCACAAAGATTAGCGGTAAAAGGTCAGCAGCGGACTCAAATACCCAGGTTCCGTCTTCTCCGTACAGCAGCACCTCCATCTTACCTCCGTAACGATGCTCGGTCTCCACCATCACCTGACGGCACGCACCGCAAGGTGAACCGGGCTCTTTCGTAAAATGGCCATCTGTATAGCATGCTATTGCCAAATGCGTAACCGGCTGCTCCGGGAACTGCGCACCGGCTGCGAACAATGCAGTCCGTTCTGCGCAAAGACCACTTGGATATGCCGCATTCTCCTGATTAGCGCCGCGAACAATTGTACCGTTTTCCAGTTTGGCAGCAGCACCCACGTGGAAGCCGCTATACGGACAATAACTGTTCGACGTTTGTTCCTTTGCGATAGCCACCAACTCACGTTGCTCGGCCGTCAACTCGTTCCATTGGTAGGAACGCATTTTCGTGGTGAGATTAAACTCTTTCATATGATTTGTAGGTTAAATAATTTACTAAAATTATTTGGTAGGCATATAAACCGGCTGCAAAGTTACTGCTTTTTTTTGACATATGCAAGCGCGCGCGCGTTTTTCCTTAAATAATATACATATTTTGGTCAATTTTTCTTCCAATGAGCACATGACCATAATTGTTTCATTCGCTGCACTATACCTCCAAAACTCGCGCCATGAAGGACGTTTCTTAGGGCAAATTGCAATTTTTTTACATTTTTTTGCCAAAATATTTGCGTATATAAAAAAAAAGCAGTACTTTTGCAGCCGGTTTCGTCCAAAGAACCATAGGGTGCTATCGTCTAGTGGCCTAGGACAACGGCCTCTCACGCCGTAAACCCCGGTTCGAGTCCGGGTAGCACTACTGAAAAGGAGCTGAAGAAGTTCCTTTTTTTTGTAGTCTGAAACTCTAACGGGGGAAGTCTTAGCATAAAGGTCAACGATTCTTATAGTCACAAAAAAACCTAAATTCAAAAAAAAATAAGAAAAAATGCTATAAGATTTGCATATGTGAATTTTTTTTTGTAATTTTGCGCCTTGAATTGAGTTGACACATCTATACGTATGAATAAGCGCGCGTACATTCTATTGATTTTAGGGGTTTTACTCCTTATTTCTCCGTTAGCAAAAGCTGCTTATCGAGACCGGTATCGTGTAGTTTGGACGAAGAATCCGAGTAACAAGACCGGTCTATATACCACGAAGAACTATTTTGTATCGCATGGTGTAGGTTTGAATGTAAGCGCGATGTACTATTTCGGCGATGTAGATAACGAGGGTGTGGCATTCAATGGAGGTTTCAACATGCACAACCTCAGTCTCGGCGGTGGTTTCAGTTTCTTCTACAATCTGCCTGCGGGCAATCATTGCAACCTGCGTTTCACGTTGATGGGTGGTACGCTGCGAGGCAATAATGAGTTGAAATTCAATAGTCTGGCTCTTCCGCGTGATGACTACCGTAAGTTCCACGCTATCCTTATTCAACCTGCGTTCGGCGTTCAGTATTATCCGTTCTCGAATGCCGGATTCTATCTGTACGGCGGTGTAGCTATCTCGGCGAGCATCATCGACAACTATGAGTTCTACTATTATCCTCACGCTTCGACAGAGCGCCGCTTGCTGAAAGGCAACACGTACGGAATTTTGCCGATGATCCAATTGGCTCTCGGCTATAGTTTCAAGTTAACACCGTCATGGTCGCTAAGTCTCGAGTTGATGATACAAGAGGGTGTTATTGATACCCACTACATGAATTTGGACGCATGGCCTTTGGCCAAATCGCAGAACAGCGATAATATCGAATTAGGTAACAGCTTCGGCAAATGGACGGACCGCTACGGCAAGGAGCATATCCACTGGAATGACGGTTGGTTCCAGTTCGGTATTACGATCACCTACCATTGGCGTAACTGTGAACACTGCCGCATCCTGGATAATTACGATAATATCCGGGCAAGAAGACGTTAATTTTTCGGTCCGCGTTTCTTCGGGAGCACCGTTCCCGTTTCCGCACACTCGATCATGTTTTCCAATATGACGCCAAAGCGCCATTCGATGGCGTTGTGCCAGGTCTTATCGGAGATGAAAGCCGAGAGCACACGTCCGAAGACAAGACGGAACTCATAATGTATGCGTGTCTGAGTGTCAGAAATTGGTTCTAATACCATAACCATGTCCCCGCCTTCCAATATCGAACCGCTATAGGTCGCCTTCAGATGCGCTGTCAGCGGATAGGAGGCGTTCACCGGCCTCGTGAGCATGTATTTCGTACCCAGATGCTGGTCCTTCCACCAGCGTACTCCAAGCACATAGATATCCACAGCCACGTCACCTGTCTTGAGTTTGGGATCATACACACGGTCCTTATAGCGCAACTGGATAGCATCCCTACTCTCTTTGGTCTTCGGTTCAGACGGTTCTTCGGCTAATCCCAAATATGCCCATTCGAACAAGGAGTCAGGGCATGCTTGAAACTGTCGACAGAAACGATTGGTAACAGTCAACATTTGCTTCAAAGGGGCATTACAGACCGTATCGATAATTACTTCGCGTCGCTGTGGGCGCGCAAAAACACTGAGACTAACCGTCATCAGCATTAGAAACACAAGTGTTTTTCTCATACTTCGTAATCCAAACAGGTACGTAGTTCGGTATTCGGTCTGACGATGCCGTTGGCAACGGCCACATGCGCCGGGTGTACGGCGTAGCCTTTGAGTGCCTCGGCTGACTCTAACGTGGAGTCCAACATGATATCGGCATTACTGCTCTCCAGCCTACCGTCCACTTGTACATGGATATCCAATAAACCGGGCACTTGGCCTTTGAGTCCCTCCAGACCCTGCTTGATAGCGAGTGCTTTCTCGCGTTTCTCCTGCTCGCTTAACTCCGAGCGAAGTTTCCATAAAATAATGTGCTTGACCATATGTAGATTTATGATTTCAAATTGATGATTTATGATTTAAGGGCCGTATAGACCGTGGCTATTCCAAAGGTAAGAGGAGTGAATTGTTCCGTACTAAAACCGGCTTCACGCATATGCTGCAGAAACTGCTCGCCCCAACAAAAAGATTTCACGCTCTTATTGAGGTACGTGTACGCTGTCTTGTCCCGGCTCACGACACGCCCGATGAACGGCAACACGCGCGTAAAATATATATCGTAACACGCGCGCACGGGAGGATTGGAGGGATAAGAGAATTCCAGTATCGTCACTTGCCCTCCGGGCTTGAGCACGCGGTACATCTCACGCAGTCCTTCGTCCAGATTTTGGAAGTTCCGACACCCGAAAGCACAAGTCACAGCATCGAAGGTATTATCCTCAAACGACATCTGTTGCGCATTTCCGAAGACGAAATCCACTCCTTTCAATCCCAATCGTTCCACTTTCTCCTTCCCTATCGCCATCATCTGTCGGGACAAATCCAAACCGGTCACTTGTTCCGCCTTACCACACTGCAGCATCTCGATTGCCAGATCGGCAGTACCGATTGCAACGTCCAACACATGTCGGACAGACGGCATCTTCGCTACCGTCTTCTTGCGCCAGCGACGGTCTATATTCAGCGACAGACCATGATTCAAGCCGTCGTAAGTACCCGCAATACGGTCAAATAATTGTCCGATATGTTGCTTTTCTTCCATAAATCGGCTACAAAAGTACAAAATTTATTGCATATGTGCAAATTTTTTTGTACCTTTGTCGCAAAATCTGCCAAAATGGCAGAATTAATGCCTTTGGCATAAGGTTTGATTATTGACAATCGGACAAGCAAAAATTTGGAAATCATTAATATATTTAATTTAAATATCATGAGTAAGATTCAACCCTTAGCAGACCGCGTGCTGGTTAAGCCCGCAGCTGCAGAAGAAAAGACTGTCGGAGGTATTATCATTCCTGACAGTGCCAAAGAGAAACCGCTACGCGGCGAAGTGCTCGCCGCAGGCGAAGGAACCAAAGACGAAGCAATGGTGCTCAAAGCCGGAGATCATGTGCTCTACGGTAAGTATGCCGGAACGGAACTCGAGCTTGACGGTGAGAAGTTCCTTATTATGCGTCAGAGCGACGTGCTGGCTATAATCAAATAATTGATGATTTAAGATTGCAAATTTAAGATTTATTATTATGGCAAAAGATATTACATACAATACGGAGGCGCGGGAAGCGCTGAAGCGTGGCGTTGACCAACTGGCTGACGCCGTGAAGGTGACACTTGGTCCGAAAGGACGTAACGTCATCATCGATAAGAAATACGGTGCGCCGCACATCACTAAAGACGGTGTGACGGTTGCCAAAGAGATCGAACTGAAAGATGCCGCAGAGAACCTCGGTGCACAACTCGTCAAAGAAGTAGCTTCCAAGACAGGCGACCAAGCCGGTGACGGTACAACGACCGCCACGGTGCTGGCACAAGCTATCGTGGGCGTAGGTCTGAAGAACGTGACCGCCGGTGCTAACCCGCTCGACCTCAAACGCGGTATCGACAAGGCTGTCGCTGCTGTGGTGGCTGAGATCAAGAAAAATGCCGTAGTAGTTGGTAACGATTTCGACAAGATTGAGCAAGTAGCTACCGTGTCTGCCAACAACGATGCCGAGATCGGTAAACTGATTGCCGACGCGATGCGTAAGGTAAGCAAAGACGGTGTGATCACCATCGGTGAGGCCAAGGGCATGGACACTACGATTGATGTTGTTCAAGGAATGCAGTTCGACCGCGGTTACATCAGTCCGTATTTCGTAACGAACACCGAGGAGATGCTGGTAGAGATGGACAAACCATACATCCTTATCTATGATAAGAAAATCAGTAACCTCAAAGAGTTACTGCCGGTTCTCGAGCCTGCAGTTCAGAGCGGTCGTCCGCTGCTGATCATCGCCGAGGATGTGGATAGTGAAGCACTGACAGCACTGGTTGTAAACCGTCTGCGTGCACAACTCAAGATCTGCGCCGTGAAGGCTCCGGGCTTCGGTGACCGCCGCAAAGAGATGCTCGAAGATATCGCTATTCTGACCGGTGGCACCGTCATCAGCGAAGAGAAAGGTATTAAACTCGATCAGGCTACTATGGAGATGCTCGGAACGGCAGAGACCATCACCGTCAGCAAGGATAACACGACTATCGTTAACGGTGCCGGAAACAAAGACGCTATTGCAGCCCGCGTAGGTCAGATCAAGGCACAAATAGCAGCTACCAAATCGACATACGACAAGGAGAAACTGCAAGAACGTCTGGCCAAACTCGCCGGCGGTGTGGCTCAACTGAACGTAGGTGCCGCTTCGGAGGTGGAGATGAAAGAGAAGAAAGACCGCGTGGACGACGCTCTGAGCGCTACGCGTGCCGCCATCGAAGAAGGTATCGTACCGGGTGGCGGCGTGATGTACATCCGTGCACAGGCTGCTCTGGAGAGCCTCAAAGGAGTGAACGAAGATGAGCAGACGGGTATCGAGATTGTACGCCGTGCCATCGAGGAGCCGCTTCGTCAGATTGTGGCTAATGCCGGAGAAGAAGGAGCCGTAGTGGTTGACAAAGTACGCGCCGGAAAAGATGATTTCGGTTACAACGCCCGTACCGACCAATACGAGAACCTGTTCGAAGCCGGTGTCGTAGATCCGGCCAAGGTAACACGTGTGGCACTCGAGAATGCTGCGTCCGTAGCCGGTATGTTCCTCACCACCGAATGCGTGATTGTCGATCATCCGGAGGAGCACCCTGCTCCAGCTATGCCCGCCGGAGGAATGG
Source organism: Paludibacteraceae bacterium (assembly GCA_017478035.1). Taxonomy (GTDB): domain Bacteria; phylum Bacteroidota; class Bacteroidia; order Bacteroidales; family Paludibacteraceae; genus Colicola. The sequence continues at coordinate 10,969 of JAFVHA010000129.1, forward strand.
GAGGCATGATGTAAAAAAAAAATGGCACCGCATGGTGCCATTTTTTATGGGTGATTGTTCATTAGCGATTAGTGATTTTAAGCCAAAGGATGGCATCGGACTCTAATGTCCAGCCGGACAAGACAGAAGAAGGAGTATAGCCTGCATTGCGATAAAGCGCGGTGCAGGCTGTATTGTTGGTAGCGATAACGGCGTACAACACACGTAGTTGCAAGAAGCCGAAAGCATATTGTTCCAGTTGTTCCAAAGCCTCGCGTCCTACCCCTTGACCGCGATATTCCGGCGCTATATACATTCCTATAGCCGCGCGTCTGTTGCGAGGGTCGAAATCAAAGAGATCGATACAACCCAATGTCAGACCTTCCTTCGGCCTGACAGACTCTATAATCAAGCGTAACTGGCCGTCTTTATAGATATCACCGGTGGTGGATCCGATATAATCGCGCAAGTCCTGCCGGGAAAGCGGATTATGGTTCGCTCCATCAGACCATGCCGAAGCATCGTTCTCCCATTGGTAGAGAAACGGCACATCGGAAGGCTCTATCTTACGCAGGCGTAACATGGAACAATTTAAAATTTATAACTTTAGCCGAAGAGTTTAGCCAAGAATCCTTTTTTCTTGGGTTGCAGGTTTTCCATGTTTCCTTGCGGAGCCGGTTCATACGGATGACCGGTGTGAATCATGTTATAGATGACCCCCCAGTCAGGCAGTCCTCCCAAATTACGGTCATCAATCCAAAGGTCCGCCACCAGTTTTCGGGCGGTACCATGCTCCGGTTCTTCCTCCGGATAATTCGAGTTTACCGCATAAAACTCCAGGCCTCTGGACTTGCAGTAATCCAAAGCCTCTTGCAGCAATTCCCCTTCGCGTACCGTCCAAAGAATAATCTGGTGATGGTCCTCCTCCTGCAGTTTCTTCAGAGTTTGGATAGCAAAAGGAATGGGTTTGCCAATCTTCGGGTACTCGTGGGTTACGATGGTTCCGTCAAAATCACAAGCAATTATCATAAGTTATCAGTATTCAGTATTCAGTATTCAGTAATCAGTTAATACGTCGGCACATTGGGGTCGTCGGGTGTCATCTCTTTCTCCATTTTACCGAGTGTCGGTTTTGAGAAATACCAGGCTATAGCTGCGATAGCCGCCACCCAAAGCATCGAGCGATATCCTCCCATCCCGTAAAAGGCGATGATACCGAGCGGCATCGTATTGCTAACCAACAAGATACGCGCGCCGGCACATTTGAAGTAGGCCTTTTCGGTCTGTGGTTTGAAAAACTTAACCAGATACAAGCCTACAGGTATCGTAATCAGCGCATCAAAAATAAGGATATACTGCAATACCACGCCAAGCGTTGATTGTGGGTCAAGCAGCTCGTATAGTTCTTTCGAGAACGCATAGTACATCGCGGTCAGCACGATGAGCGCAATGACCATTTGCCCATAATAAATCCAATTAAGTTTTCTTACTGTTTCCATACGTATTGAGTATTTATACTTTAAACTCTGTTCTATTCACAATGGATCGCCCGAGAGTTATCTCGTCGGTGTATTCGAGTTGGTTACCTACGGCAATGCCCCGTGCAATCTGAGATATCCGCAGCTCCACACCGGCATTCTGTATTCTTCTATAGATATAGAAGTTCGTGGTGTCGCCTTCCATGGTGGTGGGGAGCGCCAGAATGACTTCCTGCACATCTCCTTTTGATATGCGCTCGATAAGGGAGTCAATTTCGATATCTTTGGGACCGATACCGTCCATCGGCGAGATGATCCCTCCGAGCACATGGTACACGCCGTTGTACTGCCCCGTATTCTCGATGGACATCACGTCCTGAATATTCTCCACCACACATATCGTGGCATGGTCGCGACGTGAGGACGAACAAATAGGACACAGTTCGGAATCGGATATATTATGACATTCGCGACAATAAACGACCTCTTTTTTGAGTCTTGAGAACGCACCGGCAAAGGCTTCCACTTCTGCGTCCGACTGGCGCAAAAGATGCAGCACAAGGCGCAAAGCTGTTCTGCGTCCTACGCCCGGCAGGGAAGCCATCTGGTTTACCGCCTGTTCCAATACTATGCTCGGATACTCCGACATCTCTCAACTTTAAACTTTCAACTTTTTTTAGACCATTTGGCAGGAATCATACGGTATGGATAACGTTCGCGGATATTCATAGCATTCGGACAGTCGATGCGGTGAATACGAATGCCTTTGAGTACGGAGACGAAGGCAAAAATAGGATCACCCGGCTGCGGATTGCAACACTTGGAGAGGTTATAATCGACATTCTTGACGTTCATATCCACCTCGATAGCCAATCCTTTGAGTTCGGATTTGTCCACGTACTCCGTGTGCTCACGCGGTCCCATCGCCTCTTCCGGTTCCTGAAGCACGTCACGAAGACGCTGAATCGTCTCCTTTCCGGTTGCGACAGCCTGATACATGTCGGACACCGCCTTATAGCCGAGACGGATGGCCATCTTGGTGATATCTCCCTCGGTGTAGTCAATCTTCCAATTCTTGAACTTGCGTTCAATAATCTCTTTTCCTTCCGACGCCTGTTTGTATTCGATCTCTTTGAGCGCCTGACGAATCTTACTCTTCGCCTTGGAGGACGCCACAAAATTGAGCCAGTCGGCATTCGGGTGCTGGTTCGGTGAGGTCATTATCGACACCTGATCTCCGTTCTCGAGTTTCTGACGGATAGAGACATTCTGGTTTCGGATGGTGCCACCCACGCAATGCGCACCGACATCGCTGTGTATCGAATAGGCAAAATCGAGCACGGTCGCACCTTCGGGCAAACGTCTCAAGTCACCGGTCGGTGTGAATACATATACGTCTCCGCGCTCTTTGTTGACGATCTCTCCTTTCACCCCTTTGTACGCCCAGTGCGCCGCTACGCCCTGTTCCGCCACCTCGTCCATACGCTTGGTACGGATCTGCACCTCCACCCATCTTTTCTCGGGTCCGAGCACCGTGGTATGGAGCGATTCGTAGCCGTTCTCTTTAGGTACGGACAACCAGTCGCGAAGGCGCTTCGGGTTAGGCGTAAACACGTCGGTAATCAACGAATATACCTGCCAGCAGTCGGATTTCTCTCTCTCGGGAGGCGAATCCAGGATAATACGGATAGCAAACAGGTCGTAAATCTTATCCACGTCACAGTGCTGTGCCTGCATCTTATGATAGATGGAGTGAATGGATTTCGGACGCCCTTTGATGGTAAAGGAAAAGCCTTCTGCTTTGAGTTTTGCCTCGAGCGGCGCAATGAAAGATGCGATATATGCCTCGCGCTCGGCTTTCTTGGCATTCAACGCATGAGCAATATACTTATACGTGTCGTAATCGAGGAACTTCAGCGCCAGGTCCTCCATCTCCGTTTTTATCTGGTATAAACCGAGACGGTGCGCCATAGGCGCATGTAAATTCTGCGTCTCGCGAGCGATGTGTCTACGGCGTTCCGAATCCCCCTCAGCGTCCAACTGACGCAGTAATTCCAGACGCTCATTCAGTATCGAAAAGAGGACCTTATTGCTGTCTTCCATTGAGTCTCTATTAAAAAACGGCACAAAGATACAAAAAAATTTGCATATATCAAAATATTTTTGTAATTTTGCAGCGTAATTTGTGCAAACATATAAAAATCAGCAATAATATGAAAGCAACAAGAACTTTTGTGGTATGTGCTTTAGCCGTCGCAGCAGTAGTAATGGTCATCTTCTGCGTACAGAGTGTTACCACGCCGATCAAGTTTGAAGAGACGCGTGCTCAACGCGAGATTTCAGTAATCAAAAATCTGGTAGATTTGCGTACAGCCGAGGTGGAGTACCACCATCAGAACGGTAGTTTTACCGCCAGTTACGACACGCTTCTTACCTTCCTCAAGACCGCTCCGAAGAAAGAGGTGATGAAAGAGGGAAGTCTGACCGACAAGCAGTTAGAGGCCGGTTTAACAGAGCCGAAAGCTATTAAGATTTTGAATGCAGCCAAGAAGAAAGCGCTGAGCAACAAGAAACTGAGCTTTGAGGACAACGATGCGCTTTACGCTTATATCTGGGCGAATGACGCAGACGTAAAGAAAAACGGTCTGGAGGGTTTCCGCCGTGATACGATTGAGTTGAACATGCTTCAGGCATTGTACAAAGGCGAGTATGACGAGACCACTATTGACCGCATCGCAGAGATTCCTTTCAGCGAGGGTCTGCGCTTCGAGTTGGAGGTCAATAACGACTACAAGACCAGTCAGGGTATCCGTGTACCGCTGTTCGAGGCACGCGCTCCGTTTGCCAGCTATCTGGGCGACCTCAACGCACAGGAATTGGTTAACCTCATCGACCGCGAAGAGAAACTCGAGCACTATGCCGGTCTGAAAGTAGGTGACGTCTTTGCACCGAACAACAACGCCGGTAACTGGGAGTAATGCGGATAATAAGCGGCATATATGGGGGGCGGCGATTGTCGCCCCCTAAAAATATAACTGCGAGGCCGACAACCGACTTCGCGAAAGAGAGTCTGTTCAATCTGCTCAACAACCGAATGGATTTTGAAGGGATTGATGTACTGGATCTCTTTGCCGGTACCGGAGGTATCGGTATCGAGTGCGTGAGTCGCGGAGCACGGGAAGTGACGGCGGTGGAGATTGCCCATGTGCAGCAAAATTGGATTATCAGTTGCTGCAAACAGCTCGGCATCCGCAATCTGAGCGTGATACGGGGCGATGCGTTCAAGTTCCTCAGTGCCTGCCGGATGAAGTATGATCTGATCTTCGCCGACCCGCCTTATGCCTTGGAACAGTTGCCTGTTCTGCCGGATCTTATTTTAGAGAAAGAGATACTCAAAGAAGGCGGATGGCTGGTTATCGAGCATGGCAAGGATACGAATTTCACAGCTCATCTGCGGCATGTGGAGACGCGTACCTACGGAAGTGTACATTTCAGTTTCTTCCAATAAAAAAGAGGCAAGTCGCCTCTTTTTATTTTTCTAGATCTCTAGATTTCTAGTATTCTAAATCTCTAGATAGATCTCCAATAGTTGACAACGGTCTTTGGGTGTGATGACGATGTCGTTGAGCATGGCGGGTATCAGTACCGCCTCGCCGGTTTGCATGGTTACGGTGTTGTCCTCCGTTTCGGCATCCAATGCCATGATCGAACAGGCCCCTTCTATACACATGTATGCCACGAAAGAGTCCAGGGGTGCATAATCGCGCTGGATAGCACGTGTGGGACATAACAGATTCGCTGTGAAATACGGAGACTGCTGCAGGTTTACAGCACCGTCTTTGCGTGCCTCGGGATGCGTCACAGGGGCAAGCGATGTATCCGAAGCGGCATGCGAATAATTCATCACTTGGAGCGCTTTCTCCAAATGTAGAGGACGCATCTTTCCGTCGTTGCCGACACGGTTATAATCGTATAGACGGTACGTGATATCGGAGTTCTCCTGTATCTCCGCCACGATGGTATTCCTCCGCATGGCGTGTACCGTTCCGGACGGTATATAGGCCACATCGCCCGCGCGTACCTTATATTCGCGCATGTAACGCGCGAGAGTGCCAGACTGAATGGCCTCTTTGATACGCGCCTCGTCCATCGGTTCGTTCCAACCCAAATAGATAGCCGCCTCTTCGGCAGAAGGCATCACGTACCACATCTCGGTCTTGCCCAGCGAGTCCTCGTTCTCCAAGGCATAGTCATCGTCCGGATGAACCTGAATAGACAGGTCATCTGTCGCATCAATGAATTTCAGCAAGAGGGGAAAATGATTTCCGAAGACATCATACACACCCGTGCCTACCAGTTCGTCCATATAGACCTCCAACAAGTCCTGCAGCGTGTCGCCGGCGTGAGAGCCGTTGATGACCTCGGTCGGATACTTATCCACATCGGAAAGCACCCATGCCTCGCCGACGTTCTCATAGTCAGCGGGCACATGGCTGTACCACTTCGCGATGGTCTGTCCTCCCCAAATCTTATGGAAGAGTTGCGCCTTGAATTTGAAAGGGTAAAGCATAAACCTTTGATTTATGATTGATGATTTATGATTTACAATTTACGGATGTGCTTTTCCCATTCCCAAGCGGAAGCGAGGACGTCACGGATAGGCGTATCCGCTTTCCAACCCAACACTTTGTTCGCTTTCTGCGGAGCCGCCCATACTTGTTCGATATCTCCTTCGCGTCGTCCGACAATGGTATAAGGAATCTTGATGCCGGTAGCGGCTTCGAACTCGTTGATGAGCGTGAGTACGCTGAGTCCTGTACCTGTTCCAAGGTTGAAGACCTCCACCTGCTCACGATCTTTGGCATGGAGCATACGCTCGATGGCTTTGACGTGCGCTTTGGCGAGGTCCACTACATAGATATAATCGCGGATACACGAACCATCGGGTGTGTTATAATCGTTTCCGAACACTTTCAGTTCGGGCCGAAGGCCGGCAGCCGTCTGCGTGATGAACGGCAAGAGGTTCTGAGGTACGCCGTTCGGCAGTTCGCCGATGGCTGCGGAGGGATGAGCGCCGATAGGATTGAAATAACGCAGGATGGTGGCATGCAGTCCTTTGTCAGCGTGCGCCTCGTCGCAGATGATCTCTTCGTTAATCTGCTTGGTGTTTCCGTAGGGCGAGAGAGCCTTCTGGATAGGTGCGGTCTCATCCACCGGCAGATGATTCTCATCCGGCTGTCCGTACACGGTGCAGGACGAGGAGAAGACGAGGTTGGGCACCTGATGCAGCCGCATCACTTCCAGCAAGGTAATAAGGCTGCCAATATTATTGCGATAGTAGAGCAACGGTTTCTCGACGGACTCGCCGACCGCTTTGCTGGCAGCAAAATGAATAGCACCGACGATATCCGGGTACTGGCGGAAAACGCTGTCGAGGTCCACGAAATTGGCACAGTCGATATTCGCGAAGTCCGGTTTCTTGCCTGTGATGGCTTCGATGCCGTCCAGGACGTCAATAGACGAGTTGCTCAAGTTATCCACGATGGTGACATCGTAGCCCTGTTGCATCAGCTCCACGGCTGTATGCGAGCCTATGTATCCGGTTCCTCCGGTAACGAGGATTCTAGACATTGATGATTGATGATTTATGATTTATAATTTGTGATTTAGAATAATTTGGCGGGATAATCGCCTTTGGCGATGAGTTGATTGATTTTCATGACCACTTGCGGACGGTCTTCTGCATAGGTAACGCCGAACCATTTGGACGGAGTATCCAGCACTTTGCATGTTGCTTTGCCGGCGGCAATCAGGTCATTGACCAGCGTCGGGATATAAAACTCGGATTTGAGTTCCTGTCCGTGCGCGAGGATGAATGCTTTGAAGGCCTCTTCGGAGTATTGGAAATACTCGGGTGTGAAGCCCCACATGTTCATGGAAACGGGTGTGTTCGGAGCAAGCGGCGTGTCTTTGCCGTCTTCAGTGAAGACGATCTGTCCGTCTTTCTCCTCGATCTTCGTACGCTCCACCACGTCGGTGAGCAGTCCGTCAGCGTCGGTGGTACAAACGCCACGACTAACGGCACCGTTCTCGCTGAGCGTGTTGCATACGCGGTAACCGACCATGCAGTAACGGCCTTGTGTTCCTTCCACCGAGCGCAGATAATCCGCCAGCACTTGGAAAGACTCCTTGCCGTAGAAATCATCGGCATTGATGACGGCGAACGGTTCCTTGATCAGATCTTTGCCCATCAGTACGGCGTGGTTAGTGCCCCATGGTTTGGCACGTTCGGGATTAAAAGTGCATCCTTCGGGCACTTTGTCAATAGCCTGGAAGCATACTTCGCACGGTACTTTGTGCGCATATTTGGACAGCACTTTGTCACGGAAATCGGCTTCGAAATCCTTGCGGATGACAAACACGATCTTCCCGAAGCCGGCACGCAGGGCATCAAAGACGCTATAGTCCATGATGGTCTCGCCATTGGGACCCAGACCGTCTAATTGTTTCAATCCTCCGTAACGGCTTCCCATACCTGCCGCCAAGATAAATAATGTAGGTTGCATATTATTATGATTTTTGATTGCAAATTGATGATTGATGATTCTATTCATTGACGATGATGGTTTTACCGTCTTTTTTCTTATGCTTGAACCAAAGGCCATACACCTCGGAGCAGTTACCGGCGGTGATGAACGCTTTGATTTTGTTGTTACGTATAAACGCCATGAGGGACGAGAACTCGTCCTGGGTGAGCAGTACTTGGATCTCCAGATGTTCCTCTCCGCTGTACCCGCCTTGAATCTTATAGATCGAACATCCGCGTACGAGGTCGTCCACAATGTACTTACGTATCCGGTCGGGTTCTGCGGATACGATGCAGACACGTTTGCGTTTGTTGAGTGATGCAGTGAAATAATCGATGGCCAGGCCGTTGATCCATGTACCGATGATGCCGATGACCACCATGCGGAAGTCATTGATCAGGAAGGAAGTGCAGCATATGATGACACCTCCGATGGCCACGGACGAACCGATATCGAAATGCAGGTACTTATTGACTATCTTACCTAAGATATCGAGTCCTCCTGTGGAAGCATTGATGCGGAAGAGAACCGCCTGGCATATACTGAGCAAGAGGACGAAACAGATGAGGTCGAACCACACGTCTCCCGTACCGAGCGAACCGGACATCACGCTGTCACGTACGCGCTCCATTACTTCACCGGAACGGCTGAGGATGTACGGATTGCCATGAGCGTCCAGGACAGTCTGACCGGCCTGCAGTTGGGTGAGTATCTCCGGCGCGTCGATGACCTTGTGGGTGAAGTTATAATAGGGATAGATACGGTCCCACATTTGCGTCAAAGGACCCAATATCATCGCCGTATAGACTGTTTTGGCGCCGAACTCATTACCGATCAGGATGAACGCCATCAAGAGCAGGAAGGCGTTGATGCCCATCACCCAGTAGGAGAACGTGTCTGCCGTGCCGCCCACGAGCGTATTCAACACGATAGAAAGACCGGATATCGAGCCTACGATGAGGTGACTCGGAATGAGGAAGTAATAGACGGCAATGGCTCCGACGCTCAAACCCAGCGTCATCATCACCAGTTCGCGCCAGAACTTAAGGGTGCCAAGGGCTTGATAGAAAGAGAGGAACAAGTCTCTCCAATGTGCCCAAGTGATATATTGTTTTAAGTGTTCCATTAAATGGATTCCGGATTTATGATTTAAGATTTTTGATTTATGCATTGTCTTTGACCACAAGTCGTGCGGTGCGGCGGGTGGTCTGACTAAGCATGATGGTTCGTCCGGCCTTGGCGCGATCGATGATCTCAGGCGTTGTGCCGCGGATCGTAAGCAGCGACAGACCGTCGTTATAGGTCACATTGAAATGCACCTGGAGGGCTTCCAAGGCTGCCGGTACAAAACGCGTGTTATCCACACAGACGGAGATAGTGACGGCAGAGGACTGGATAAGCGACACTTTGAGTCGGTTGCGCTGAATGATATCGAAGATCTCACTCAGGCTCTCCTCGAGCACAAAGGCGAAGTCCTTTGCCCGCATGGTGATCAGTATCTGGTTCTTGCGCCAAATATATACCGGCACGTCAATCGGTCCAATCCCGTCTGCCGCGATACGTGAGCCGGCGGCGGTGGGGTTTCCGAAAGGTTTGACGAACAGCGGTATCTGTTTGTTCTCGAGCGGCCGTATGGTCTTCGGGTGGATGACCTGCGCACCGGAGTAACTCAGTTCGACGGCATCCTGATAACGGAGCGAGGGGATGAGTACGGTGTCGGGTTCGATACGCGGGTCGGCATTGAGGATGCCCGGCACATCTTTCCATATCGTGACGGATTCAGCGTCCAGATAATTAGCGAGCAGCGCGGCCGTGTAATCGGAGCCTTCGCGTCCGAGTGTAGTACGTTTGCCGTCAGCGGTACCTCCTATGAATCCCTGCGCCACGACGACGGACGGCCGGTTGGGCCTCTCCCACCCTGCGCGAATCACTTCACGACTGACGGCATCATCCACGCGTGCTTCGCGCCACGTCTCATCCGTGCGCAGCAGTTTGGGCATGTTCCACCATTCGACGGAAAGGCCTTGTTTGAGCAGATAGACGGCGATGATCTGAGTGGAGAGCAGTTCGCCCATTGAAACGACCTGATCGTAGTTCTCGTCGTAAGGCAGCGTCGGGTCATAGGGAATCTCTCCCTGCAGACGGATATCAACTCCGGGTTGCAGGCCGAGTTCCTTCATGATCGCCACGTGATAATCGAAGATATCCACCCATTGGGTGAGGGCTTTGTCTTCCTGTCCGGCGGCGCAGTAATCAACCACCCGCTCAAGGGCGTTGGTAGTCTTGCCCATGGCAGAGACGACGACCATCAGATCGTCTGAACCGGCCATGCGGACGATTCGCTCCAAGTTACGGACACCTTGCGCGTCCTTCACCGAGGCTCCACCGAATTTGAAAACTTTAGCCATTAGCCTTTTGCCATTAGCCCTTAGCCTTTAGAGGTTCGCCATGCGGATGGCGGTATAAGCGCCTTCGATACCTTTGTTACCGAGTTTGCCGCCACAACGATCGAGTGCCTGCTGTTTGTTGAGGACAGTGAGTACGGAGAAGATGACCGGCACTTTGCCTTGTGTATTCAGCGCCGCAACCCCTTGCGTCACAGACTGGCAGACGTAATCGAAATGAGGAGTATCCCCTTGTATGACGCAGCCGATAACGATGACGGCGTTCACGCGTTCTTCTTTCATGATACGCGCGGCTCCGTACGTCAGTTCGACGGCACCGGGCACATGCAGCACGCTGATGTTATCCTGCGCTACGCCATGTTTGACGAAGGTGTCGATGGCTCCTTGCGCCATAGCGTAGGTGATCTCGCTGTTCCAATCCGCCACTATAATTGCGTAGCGCTGACGTTCGAGAACATCAGCGCTTGGCAATTGATTCGCATCGTATTTCGATAGATCTGTTGTCATTGGTCGTTAGTCGTTAGCGACCGCGATATATTTGTCAATGTCTTGTGCTTCGGCAGAAGAAGGATAATTGTCCTTAATAGCCTGGAAAGCCTTGAGAGCTTTGCCGTTACGTCCTTCGTGCAGATAGACGATACCGAGTTTCTTGAGGCTCATCGGAGCGATGATCTCATTTCCGGACTCAGCAGCAGCTTCGAAAGCCTTGGTAGCTTTGCCGTACTCTTGAAGTTCCACATAGGCATCACCGAGCAGCTGGCGTGCTGCGGGATCGATGTTCAGGTCGTCTGCCTCGAAACGTTTGAGGTACTTGGCAGCATCCTCAAACTCACCTTTCTCAAAATAGCAGATACCGGCGTAGAGGGCAGCGAGCTTACCTTGCTGATAATGCTTGTACTCATCTGCGATTGCTTCGAAACCGAGGCACTCGGCGTCGTCACCGTTCAGCGCTTTCTCATAATCGCCCGCCATGAAATAAACGACCGCTTTCGCGTTCTCGTTACTTGCCTCGAGGGCTTTGGGTTTGATGACGTACTGATTGATGGCGATGATGCCCATTACGACTACGGCGATTCCGCAAACGATCCAGCTGATGAGGTTCGCATTGTCTTCAATCCATTGACCTGCGCCGGTGAGCGCTTCATTCACTTCTTGCAATTGTTCGTCCTGTTTAACGAACTGTTCTTTCTTTTTTGCCATTGTTTGTATTAATAATTTATATGAATTTTCAAAATCGGGCACAAAGGTACTACTTTTTTTTGATATATGCAAGAAAAAGTAAAACTTTTTTAGTTTAGAGTTTAGAGTTTAGAGTTGAAAGAAGTTGAAAGAAGTTGAAAGTTTAGAGTTGAGAGATAAAAAAGGAAGCCTTACGTTAGTAAGACTCCCTATTCCAATTGCATGCAAAAATGCTTAAAATGCAACAAATTGTATATATATACTATGTATATATATAGTAGAAGGCACTATTTTGTCATTTTTGGGCATTCATCCTTGGGTGATCCTTGGGTGATTGTTGGGTGGTCTTTTGGTTTTCCTCCGTAGTTGCCCCGTAAATGCTCCGTAAATGCTCCGTAATTACTGTTACTTCACATCCTTCACGAGGCGGACGGAGAATCCATTATACCTGTGATCTTCTTTTATTCCAGCCGCCCATCCACGTCCTTCAGCTCTGATCCCCCACATGAAAACATTACAGTGGTAATTGACAAAATCTCCTACTTGGCTTACGATTCCAGTCGATGAATGATATATACCTGTCGTATCCATATAGTGGACTACAAGATGATCGGCAACTTCTCGGTCACGGAATCCTGCTGCTGGAAGGAATATGGCCCCCTCCTTTTCCATCAGCCTCCATTGCTGGTTCATATAATAATTTTTTGCACCAGGTGAAAACTCAACCCCATCAGGCGTTACCCACGTATCAGGAAGGAAGACGTATCCATTAACAGGATCCAATGATTCGGATGGTTTAATAGTTGCCGTCCCTCTAAGTTTGTTGGCATTCTCTCTCTCTGCGTAAAGATACTGCCACTCGTCCTTAGTAAGCGTACGCCATTCATTGGCAAAACCGCTATTACCGATGGGATTTACCCCCCAGTCGACAAAGGGAGCGAAATCTTCGTCTTTATAGCTCTCCATCAGGGGTTTATAACCGGTTCCCCAACAGAACAAGTCTATCCATCCGTCATAATCTTCCTCTATGTCTTCATTGATCTTGCCCCGATACTCGTATTGTCTGTCGGCAAAACGCCAGCTCTTCGAACGCGGATGATACCAGAGGTTACCGGGTGAGAAATACACTTTCTTAGTGGGGCTGACCGAGAAATAAGGTTCCCTGTTATCCGCACGATGGATAGGAAGTTCCTGCTTTGCCCCATCAACAGAGCTATAGATAGTGATTAAACCGTTCTTTTCTTCGCCTCCCTCCGGTGCGGGTGCGACACTCACTACCATCGTCGCATCTCCGTCACCCTTGGTCGTTGAAATGGTAAAGAAATCGCCACCGGTTACCCTTGCCTTCCATTCATAACTACTATAAATTTCCACAGTAAAATCGCCTCCTGTTTTCGGAGCAAAAATACTCGCGGGGTAGACAGACAGGTCGGCGTCCCATTTACGTTCGCGACTTACGTACACGGGCAATTGAACGGGTCTGTAGGAGTCGGAACGTACTTCCATCACAGTAAGCACGGTTGCTATTGAAGTTTTTGATGTCGATGGAAGCACTGTGATGTTGAAGGAGCCGTTTCCGGTCTTTTCATTATTGTCGCTAAGCGTCACCCAATAGGCGTCCCACGGCTTGGTGACCATCCATTTGGCGTCAGTTGTTACATTCACAGTAAAAGAGCCTCCCTCGGCCGGGGCTTCCATATTTTGCGGATCCACGGTCATCGATGTTGCGTCAGAGGCGCTACGGGTGATCGTCACCGTCTGCTTCTCGACGCCGGTACCCTCCATCGGGGTAACAGTGATGGTAGCTACGGTCTCTTCAGGCATGGTAGCCGGATCCACATTTACCGTGATGATCGCATTGTTGCGTTTGACTGCCTCACCGTCAATCTTAGCCCAAGTGACGTTGCTCGCTATCTGCCATTTGATATTACTCTCCACCTGGACGATATAAACACCTCCGTCTTTCGGAGTCTTAATCTCGGTATCACTGGCAATTATCAGACGTGCCGGGTCTTTCGCCAAGCGTTTGACAGGCACTTCCACCGTCCGGTCACCGGACTTGAACACAATCTTGCTGTTCGCCTCCGTACTGGTCTTGTCTGCTGCAATCTTCACACTAATCTCCACTGTGCCGGCGTTCCCCGAAGCGGGATTGATTTTGACCCAGCTGTCCGCACAACTCGCCGTCCATGCCTCCGGTGCGGTGAGAGAAAGCGTGTAATCTGCGCCGATACTCGGACTGATAATGCTGTTAGGCGTAACAGCCAAATTGATCACTTCCTGCTCAGGCTCTGCGTCCTTTGCTCCTTTCTTACAGCCCACAAAGACAAGGGGCAGTAACAACGAAAGAATAAAAAATCTCTTCATATAATGTAATGTATTAATGATCTGAAAATATGTTTTAAAATCGGCTGCAAAGATACAACAAAAATTTCACATATGCAAGAAAAAAAACTTTTTTTTAGGAAAAATCGCACACGTGTTTGCGTATATCAAAAAAAAGCAGTAAATTTGCAGCCGAATTAATTTGGATAAATAGGACTCAATGGACAAGATACGTAATTTTTGTATTATCGCTCATATCGATCACGGGAAGAGCACATTGGCCGATCGGATGTTGGAGTTGACGGGTACGGTGGATGTTCGGCAAATGGAAAACCAGGTGCTGGACGACATGGAGCTGGAGAAAGAACGGGGCATCACGATTAAGAGCCATGCTATTCAGATGCAGCACAAAGGCTACACCCTCAACCTGATTGATACTCCGGGGCACGTGGACTTCAGTTACGAGGTGAGCCGGAGTATTGCGGCATGTGAAGGTGCGGTACTTGTCGTCGATGCGACGCAGGGCGTGCAGGCGCAGACCATCTCCAACCTCTACATGGCTATCGAACATGACCTCGAGATCATTCCCGTCATCAACAAATGTGACATGCCCAACGCCATGCCCGAGCGCGTGGAGGACGAGATAATAGAGCTGTTAGGCTGTAAGCGCGAGGAGATATTACGTTGTTCCGCCAAGACCGGAGAAGGCGTACCCGAGATCTTAGACGCCATCGTCGAGCGTATTCCCGCGCCCAAAGGAGACCCGAACGCGCCGCTCCAATGTCTCGTCTTTGATAGTGTATTCAACTCCTTCCGCGGCATCATCGCCTATTTCAAAGTGGTTAACGGTACGATGAAGACCGGCGACCAAGTGCGCTTTGTCAATACAGGCAAAGAGTACGACGCCGACGAGATAGGAATCCTCAAACTTGAGATGTCTCCGCGTAAGGAGATCTCTGCAGGTAACGTGGGATATATCATCTCCGGTATCAAGACCTCGACCGAAGTCAAAGTCGGTGATACCATCACCCATGTGGCGCGGCCGTGCGACAAAGCGATTGCCGGTTTCGAAGAAGCCAAACCGATGGTCTTCGCGGGCGTGTATCCGATAGAGAGTGAGGATTACGAAGACCTGCGCGCTTCGTTGGAGAAACTGCAACTGAATGATGCCTCCCTCACTTTCCAGCCGGAGAGTTCGATGGCGTTGGGTTTCGGTTTCCGTTGCGGGTTCTTAGGCTTGCTTCACATGGAGATCATCCAGGAGCGTCTGGATCGCGAGTTCGACATGGACGTGATTACGACGGTGCCGAACGTGAGTTACAACGTCTATACGAAAGACGGCGGAATGGTCGAGGTACATAACCCCGCCGGCATGCCGGACTTGACGGAGATAGACCGTATCGAGGAGCCGTATATCCGCGCGTCCGTCATCACCACCGCCGACTATATCGGTCCGATCATGACGCTTTGTCTCGGCAAACGCGGCGAGCTCGTCAAGCAGGAGTATATATCCGGCAACCGGATGGAGCTGCTGTTCGACATGCCGTTAGGCGAGATCGTGATTGATTTCTACGACAAACTCAAATCCATCTCCAAAGGCTACGCGTCGTTCGATTGGCATATGAACGGATTCAGACCGTCTAATCTAGTGAAGCTGGATATTCTGCTGAACGGCGAGCAGGTCGATGCGCTTTCTACCCTCACCCATAGGGACAATGCCGTCGATTTCGGTCGTCGCATGTGCGAGAAACTCAAAGAGTTGTTGCCTCGTCAGCAGTTCGATATTGCGATACAAGCGGCGATAGGCGCGAAGATCATCGCCCGCGAGACGGTGAAGCAGGTACGTAAGGACGTGCTGGCGAAATGCTACGGAGGAGACGTGAGCCGCAAACGCAAACTGCTCGAGAAGCAGAAACGAGGGAAGAAACGCATGAAGCAGATCGGCAATGTGGAAGTGCCTCAAAAAGCTTTTTTAGCCGTGCTAAAGTTGGATTGAGGTCAGACCTGGTTCTGTTTTATGCTTTCAATATATGCTTGCTTTCCACATTCTCCAACACAGTCATTTGTTGGATCGCTATTTGGTTGAGTTTCTGGAGGCGTTCTCCTTGTGGTAAGCCTTCATTGATGAATACTGCATTCAGGTTCTCCATATTACTCAGACAAATCAACTGGTTAATCGTCGCGTAGTCGCGTATATTACCTTTATCCTCTGGATGCGCATCACGCCATTCTTTAGCGGTCATTCCAAACAACGCCACATTGAGCACATCAGCTTCATTAGCATAAATGAGTGAACGATGGTAAGGGTCAATCTCCTGCGGGATAAGGTGCTCTTTTATCGCGTCTGTATGTATATGGTAGTTGATTTTTGCCAACTCGCGTTTCGCCGACCATCCGAGTGCCTTTTGTTCCTCCTCTTTGAGGCGTTGGAACTCCTTAATCAAATAGAGTTCAAACTCAACTGACACCCAACTGGCAAACTTAAAAGCTATATCGCGCTGCGCATATGTACCGCCATTATTCCCACTCTTAGAAATAATGCCTATAGCTCCTGTTAATTCAATCCAACGTGACGGGCTAAGGGTGAAAGCATTACTACCAGCCTCACGCAAAAGGGGATCGAATTCGACCCCTTTGAAAAGAGGATTATTTAATGCTTCCCACATGCCAAGATACTCAATCGTATTTTTGAGTCGCATCCAGTTTTTGACTACATCTTTTGGTTCTATGGCATTCTTCTGCCTTGCAATATCCGTAATACAGATATAGTCCCATCCGTTCTGCGAAAACGAACGGATAGTTGTGTCCTTGACGATTATTTCTTTTTGCTTTGCCATCTTCTATCTATCTTTTCACCGCTTTTTTACGCTGTCGGTGTCAGCGGAATTACGATGCGATTATTGTTCCGCACGCAATTTGCATGCAAAGGTATAACTTTTTTTTGAATTATGCAAATAAATCTCTCTTTTTTTCTCTATACTACCTCAAAAACTCATCGTAGCCGCGAGGAAAACTATCAAAAGAACCAATCTCCCCGGCAGAAATGAAACTCTGCGGCCTTTGCGTATGCCAACCGCGAGTTAGCCAAACTCCGCTCTTTTGTTTCTTTTCTTTTTCTTTTTCTTTCTCCAGGGATGTCTGAAATAGGCAAGAAATAGAGGAATTTTGTGGAAAAATAATCTTTCATTTGCTCATTTCAAAAAAAAGTAGTACCTTTGCACTCGCTTTTAGCGAGTTTAAATTAATTAAATAAAGTACTATGGAACAATTTGTACATTCGGCATGGTCGCTGATTCCGTTCGGACTCATGCTTCTGATGATTGCTATCGGTCCGCTGGTAGCAGAACACTGGTGGGAGAAGAACACCAACAAACTCATTGTTTCCCTCTTCCTCGGTGTACCGGTAGCGGTATGCCTGATTATGGGCGGAATGATGCACGAGTTGGAGCACCAGATCTTCTTCGACTACGTGCCGTTCATCATCCTTCTGCTGGCGCTGTTTGTCATCACCGGCGGTATTCATTTCTCGGGTGACCTGAAAGCCAAGCCTTGGGTCAACACCGGTTTCTTGGGCTTGGGCTGGATATTAGCCTCTATCATGGGTACGACGGGAGCCGCAATGCTCCTCATCCGTCCGCTCATCGAGACCAACAAACAGCGTGAATACAAGGTTCACACCATCCTTTTCTTCATCGCTCTGGTAGCCAACTGCGGCGGTCTACTGACCCCGCTGGGAGACCCACCCTTGTTCATGCTCTTCCTCCGCGGCGCACATTTCTCCTGGTTTATGCACTTGGCACCTGAATGGGCCGTAACAGGAATTATCCTGCTTGCTATTTACTACGCTTTGGATAGCTATTACTACAAGAAAGAGCACTGGACTTCCCTTTCTGCCGATGCACGTGAGGCTACCCCGCTGGTAATGAAAGGTACTATCAATTTCGTATATCTGTTAGGCGTAGTGCTGGCAGTGGCTTTTGTGAACGAAGGAACCATCAAGCAGATGGGTGAAGCAGACGCTCCGCTGTGGCTCAAATACCTGCGTGAGATAGTGCTGCTCTCGCTCACAGGTCTCTCGCTCTACACGACCAAGAAAGAGGTGCGTTATGACGACAACAAGTTCAGCTGGACTCCGATAGTAGAGGTTGCTGTTCTGTTCCTCGGAATCTTCACGACGATGACCCCTGCCCTCGCCTATCTGAAGGCGCACGCAGCCGACCTCGGTTTCACCCACGCATGGCAGTTCTATTACTCGACCGGTGCGCTCTCTGCGTTCCTCGATAACACGCCGACAGCGGTTGCATTCCACGGTGTAGCTTCCGGTCTGCCGGAATCGCTTGCTGCCGCTCAAGCCGGTGTCGTAACAGGCATGTTCGAAGGTACGCCTTTCGTAGCCGGTATTCCGGAGATACTGCTCAAAGCCATCTCCATCGCGGCTGTGATGTTCGGCTCACTGACCTATATCGGCAACGGACCTAACTTCATGGTGAAAGCTATCGCAGAGGAAAGCGGAATCAAGATGCCATCGTTCTTCGGATATATGATTAAGTTCAGCTTGATCATCCTCCTGCCGGTTTACATCATTGTTCAACTGCTTTTCATCTAATGACATTTGTTGATAATATTATCGCGTGGTACTCGGCGCATATGAACTATGCGTCGATTACTGCGCTGATGGCGGTAGAGAGTTCGTTCATTCCCTTCCCGAGCGAAGTGGTCATTCCTCCCGCCGCGTTTGTGGCGGGTCAACCGGAGAGTGTGCTATGCGCCACGGGCAACTATACGGTGGACGTATTGATCATCGTGCTTTTCGGAACGTTGGGAGCGATGATCGGCGCCATCATCAACTACGGCCTGTCCGTATGGCTCGGACGACTCATCATCTATAAGTTCGCGGACAGCAAAGTGGGGCATATGTGCCTGTTGTCGAGCGAGAAATTGGAGAAAGCGGAGGCCTATTTCCGCGAGAAAGGTAACGTATCCACGTTTATTGGTCGTTTCATCCCCGGCATACGCCAGTTGATTTCCATTCCAGCGGGTCTGAGCCGCATGCATTTCGGTGCCTTCCTATGGTGGACGTTCCTCGGGGCGTTTATATGGAACTGTATTCTTGCCGCACTGGGTTACGTAGCCGCCGGACAAATGGACCGTATCAAAGAATACAGCCACGAACTAAGCGTGGCTATACTCGTGCTATTCGGTTTGGTAGTCGTTTACTTCGTCGTAAAACGGTTTGTCTTTAAGAAAGCCAAGAGTTGAGATTTGAGAGATGAAAGAGTTAAGCCTTCAGCCATTCGCTGAGGGCTTTTCTTTTGTCAATCAGTTCGGCGATAAGGCAGCCTCCTATCCATCCCATCAGGAAGAAGAGGAACACAAACAGTTTGCGCCCGTGCAAGGGCTTGGGGTCCACAGCGAAATGGTTCTCGAGCGTGACAGGCGCAGTAGCCAGTTGCAAGCGATAATCCCAGCGCTGTAGGTGAGCCTGCTGCTCGTAGATATCCTTAAGGAAGAGCTGTATCTCGCGGTCGCCGTAGAAATTGACACCGTTCCCGTTGTACGCCATCGGTTTGGCCGGCGAGGCGGGATAGAAATAATAGCAACTGGTAAGGCTGTCGAGTTTGAGGGCCTGGGCATGGTTGAACGCCACTTCCGCCCGCAGGTTACGGAGATAGGACACATAGGCCTGCTGCATAGCCGGATTCGCATTGAGGGTGACCATGAGAGCGTGCTCGATCTCGGGCAACAAGTGCATGTCGCGCGTCTTGATGCGGAACTGCAGACAAAGGCGGTCCTGCATCTGAACGTTCGTCGTATCCGTAGGCTGGATCTTACGCTTGAAATCAATGAAATCCGCCGTCTCGTCATGCAGACAGTCGATGACGCGGAAGGAGTCAAAACGGCGTGCCACCTTGCCGACAAACGGCGTGATCGGCGCTTCCGGCGGTAACATCAGCCCCGAGCGCAAAGGTGTATAGGCCTGCTCGAACTGCTGGATAGTAGGTCCGTTGAGCAATGCCACAGCGTTCACTTTGAACGTACGGTTCTCCAGACGGGTATAGTATAAAGCCGCCGCCACCGCGAGGAGGGTGAGGGTGAGCACGATCCACCAGTATTTATACGTCAGGCGGATCATCCGCTCTATCACGCGCCAAACGGCCAGACAACAACGACCTATCGCTCGGCCACATGCGGCGCAGAGGTCAAAGAAATTCATTTCGTGAGCCATAAAAAGTATTCAGTGTTCAGTTTTCAGTATTCAGTTATTTTCTTCTAATCCATCCGAAGGGTCGGTGTTCCTCTTTCTCGGGTTCCTTCGTTTCGTCTTCAACGGTGATAACTACCTCCTCGGCAGACGTGGAAGCCGCCCGTTCGCGGGGTTGCTGCGGTTGCTCCAAGCCTTCGGCGAAAAGGGTCTCGCTCAGGTCGATGAGTTGTGCTTTCTCGTCCTCCATCGGCTTGGTGGTCTGCGGCGGGTAATTGGCATCGATGGCCTCCGCAATCGTCTTCTTGCCTTCCTCTTCTTCCTCGGAGGGCAGTCCGTCCACCTTGTATCCGGTAGCGATGACGGTTACGCGCACTTCTTCACCTAATGACTCGTCGATCGATGCTCCCCATTGTACCTCGATATCGTCGCCCACCTCCTGTACGAAATCATTGATCTGGTCGATCTCTTCCATGACGATGGCATGCTCCGTGGAGCAATAGAACTGCAGCAGGATACGCTCGGCACCATGCACATCGTTGGTGTTGACGAGCGGAGAGTTGAGGGCATCGTTGATGGCGTTGGTGATACGTTTTTCCCCTTTCGCACGGCCGATATTCATGATCGCCACCCCACCCTTACGGAGCGTATTGCGCACGTCGGCGAAGTCGGTGTTGATATATCCGGGCACGGTGATGATCTCCGAGATAGCGCGGGCTGCGTTCGCCACCACGTCATCGGACTTGCTGAACGCATTGAGCAGGTTCAGCTCCGGGTATATCTGTTTGAGTTTCTCGTTATTGATGATGAGCAGCGCGTCCACATGCTTCGCCAGACGGGCGACACCGGTCATCGCTTTCTCTATCTTTTTCTTTCCTTCAAAAGCAAAGGGTATGGTCACGATACCTACGGTAAGAATCCCCATCTCCTGCGCCACTTCCGCCACGATGGACGATGCGCCGGTTCCTGTACCGCCACCCATTCCGGCGGTGATGAACAACATCTGGGTACCGTCATTGAGCGCCTCGCGGATATGGTCACGACTCTCCTCCGCGTACTGACGTGCGGTCTCGGGATCACCACCGGCACCCAAGCCCGGTCCTAACTGCAACTTGCTCGGCACAGAGGATTTGATGAGCACCTGCCGATCGGTGTTACAAACGAGGAAAGAGACGTCTTTGAGTCCCTGACGATGCATGTAATTGACGGCATTGCAACCACCGCCACCTACGCCTATCACTTTGATAATACTGTCTTCCGTTAATCCTTCTAACGGCAATGTCAATAATTCTTCGTCCATATTATTGTTGATCTATAAACATATCCAATGTGGTTTCCCGGAAGCGGTCCAGGAAGCCGGGTTTCTGCACCAATTGATTCTTATGACTATCGCGATAGTCCTGTCCGAGGAGGATGGTGCCTACCAGAGAGGTGTATTGCGGCGAGAGGTATTTCTCTTCCGTATCGCGGTGAAGCAGCAGGTTATGCGCGCCGTACTGCACATGTACGCGGGTGAGGCTCTGGATGTAATCCGCCAAGCCTTGCAGCATACTGCCGCCGCCGGTGATATAGAGGGTGGTGATACGGTCGTCCACTTTCTGAATCTCCTCCATCAGGGGCGAGAGAATCTCCTGCAGTTTGATTTCGATGGCCTCCGCCAGTTCGGTGGATGAGATAATCATATCTCCGCCTATCTCGGGCGCCGCCGGAACACGCATCCGGACGTTCTTGGTCACGAAAGCCGGCGCGGCACATCCGTATTTGCATTTGAGCACCTCGGCGGTATTAAAACTCATGCCTTGCTGCTCCAACATACGCGTGATATGATATCCGCCCTTCGGCACCACTTTGTTAAGCAAGTACTGCCCGCCTTTATAGACGGTGAGGCTGGTGGTCTGTGCGCCGAAATCGAGTACGGCACAACCGTTCATCAACACATGGTTGCCGTCACAAGTAGCAAAAGTGGACAAGAGACATTCCGGACGCACGAAAGCGTGCTCAATGCTACGCGCAGCCTGAGAGAACGATTTCTGCAGTTGGGTATCGAGTGCCTTGCGGCCGTAGAAAGCGATATAATGTGCTTCCACGAGTGCGGCGCGTTGCTCGGGAGAAGGCATCTCATCCTGCTCCACCCCGTCCAGTTTGAAGAAACTCGGCACGAGACCCAAGACCGCCACCTCGGGGTTGCGAAGTTCGATCTTCTCTTTGCATTCGCGCTCCATCTCATCCAGCAGTTCCTGACTGATCTCTTTGCGCCTTGCCTGGTCGCGTTTCGAATGGACGGCCACTATCTGCATGGACTGTCCACCGACGCAGACAAAAGCCGTAGGCAGTTCGTCTATGCCGATACGGTTCGCCAGCAGTTTGAGCACTTCGGCGATGACATAACCGGCGTTACTCGACTGCGTGATGATACCTTGCTCGACACAAATGTTTCCCAATTTCTGTGGACGTTCTTCCACCCCGAGAATCTGAAACAGATCGGGTGCCATCCGCCGTGCCGCCAATGCGCGGACACTACCGCTTCCCAGGTCCAATGCCACTAATGGGAGCGAGTCGGCTGTTTGTGGTTGTTTTCTTGCCATTGTTGTAAAGGTTTTAGGTTATAAGTTGGGGTTTCGCCCGATGACCTGTCCGTGAAAACGGAGGTCCAGTTCGGTATAATGTTTGTCTTTGATCGCCTGGGCGCTGTTCTCCATGAATAGCTGCAGTTTGGCCAGTTTACGTTCGTATCCTTTGACGGTTCCGAGGACGATGCAGGGCGTATTCTCTCCGCGCAGATGGATATGAATCATGGCCGGTGAGAGTACCTGTATATAGCGTATCCGTTTCTGCCAATAGGGTTCGTCTTGCAGCCACAAGGCAAAGTCCGCCAGCGGTCCTGAAGCCATATGAATGCCCACCGTTCCGCGAACCATCAGCACACTGTCTTTCACCGCCGCACGAACCGGCATCACGCGTCGGTCGCGATCAATGAAATAGGTCTCGGCGCCCGTCTGCACGCGCAACAAAGGAACGCGTTGCGTGATTCGGATTCGCACCTCATTACGGGGCGTGAGATAACACTCGGCCGTCCGGACCATCGGATGATTCGTGATCGTCCGCTCCATACGGGAGAGGGATATATTATCCAAGTTCTTACCCACCGGGTAAATATCTTCGGCTTTCAGCAGTTGGGTCAGTTCGTTCTCGGTGAGGTACATACGCTCGTTCCGGTCCTCAATGATATACCGCATCGAAGTGCACGGCACGGAAGACGGCGTCATCCGAAAGCCCCATACCACCGCGGTGACGAGCAGCGAGCCCATGATCACGATGCCTATCGTTTTCCATACTATGTTAGCGGTATGACTCATGACAAAGCGTTGGTTATATCGGGTACAAGACGGTCAATATCTCCGGCTCCGACCGTCAGTATGACAACCGGTTCCTTACTTTGTGCGGCGCGCTCCTGGAGGTATTGCACCAGGTCTTTTTTCTCCATCACCCGTCCTCCAAGCATCTCACTGGTCACGCCCGGAATCGGTTTCTCGCGCGCCGGATAGATAGGCAGCAGGACGCACTCGTCGAGCGTGCCCAACACCGTTTTGAAACCCTCCGCGAAATCACGCGTACGGGTGTACAGATGGGGTTGGAAGACTCCTATCAGACGACGTTCCGGGAACAGTTTACGAATCGAGCGAATGGCCGTTTCTATCTCCTGCGGATGGTGCGCATAATCATCGATATACGCCACTTTTGGTGTGTTTACGTGGATGTTAAACCGGCGCCAGACACCTTTGAAAGTGGAGAGTTGAGCGTTGAGAGTTGAAAGGTCTGCGCCTACCACATACGCCACGGCAAGCGCGGCTACCGCGTTTTCTATATTCACCCATACGGGTACACCCAGTTGCAGGTTCTGTATCGTCCCGCTCGGCGTATGGAAATCGAAGTATATCTGTCCTTCTTTCACACGGATGTTATCCGCGTAGAAATCGGGCAGTCCATTGTCTGTTGTCCCTTGCCCATTGTCCATTACACCATAGGTGTACAGCTTCACGCCCGACTGCAAACGGGGCTTCAGTTCGATTCCGTGTTTCATGACCAGCGCACCGGTGATAAGACTCGTATAATGCGCAAAAGCATCCCGATACGCCTCCGGCGTGCCGTATATATCCAGATGGTCCGCATCGACGGCCGTCACCACGGAGATGAACGGCGTCAGATGATGGAACGAACGGTCATACTCATCCGCCTCCACTACCACGTACTCGCTCTCCGGCGCAATCAGCACGTTCGTATGATAATTCATACTGATACCGCCCAGGAAAGCGTTCACGGGATGTAACAGGTGGGCAATCATCGTACTGGTGGTCGTCTTGCCATGCGTGCCCGCCACGCACAACGCTTTCTTCTGCCGCGTCACCAGACCCAAGACCTCTGCGCGCTTGCGGATGTCATAGCCCTGTTCACGCAGGTAGGTATAGAGACGGCTGTCGTCCGGCACGGCAGGCGTACGGACCACCAATGTATTGGTGGGATTGATGATGGATGATGGATGATTGATGATTTCGGGGTCGTCCTCATACGTAACGGCAATCCCTTCGGCTTCCAACTCACGGGTCAGGTCTGACGGCGTGCGGTCATACCCCGCCACCGAATATCCGTCATGATGAAAATAACGAGCCAAGGCACTCATACCTATGCCGCCGATACCTAAAAAAAAGATATTTCGTATGTCCTCCTGAGGAATCATGAAACGCTTTCTTGCAAATCGGCTGCAAAGATACGAAAAAATTTGCATATGTGCAAGAATTTTTGTAATTTTGCGGCGGTTTTTTAGAACAGCATTGATCAGATATGTCCAAACAATCCGCCATCATTGTCCCCGAAGGATGTGAAACCGTCCTGCTGCATGCCTGCTGCGCGCCCTGCTCAAGTGCCATAGTCGAATGGATGTTAGCGCATGGCATCACGCCGGTTATATACTATTTCAATCCGAATATTTACCCGTTTGAAGAGTACGAGAAACGCAAGAACGAGTCCAAACGTCATGCGGAGAGTCTGGGTATTCAGTGGATTGACGATGACTATGCGCATGAAATATGGCTGCACAGCGTACGTGGTCTGGAGAACGAACCGGAGAGGGGCAAGCGGTGCGAGGAGTGTTTCTATCACCGGCTGTTTGCCACGGCGCGCAAGGCGCAGGAAATGGATATCCCGTTTTTTGCCACTACCCTCGCCTCGTCCCGATGGAAGAACTTGGAGCAGATCAACGCGGCGGGACTCAAAGCGGAAGAGATGGTGAACCGTTATCCGGCGGACAGTGTGGTGCGCGAACCAGTGCATTTCTGGGCGCAGAACTGGAGAAAGGACGGATTACAGGAACGAAGAAATCAAATCCTCAAAGAATATGACTTTTACAATCAGACGTATTGCGGCTGCGAGTTTAGTATGCGTGGCGCTATGCGCGAAGACGTTTGCCCTGCCTCATTATGAGTTGGCATACCGGCTGAGCGGTGCGGGCGGGATGATGATGCCGGACGGTAAAGTGGACCAATGGATTCAGAGGCCTACCTTGGGAGCGCAGTTTGCGGTCGAGTTCCTTCCTACCGGAAGATGGCATTGTCTGCAGCAGTGGAACAACGCTTCCATCGGCGTCGGTGTGAGTTATCTGAACCTGGGGAACGACAAGATATTAGGCTCTGCTTTTGCTGCTTACGGATACATGAACCAACCGTTCTATAACGGCAATCATTTCCGTATCGGCGTTCGTCCGAGTGTGGGTCTGGCGGCAGTGACGAAGACCTATTCCAACACGCTTCCCAAAGAATACAAGCCATACTCTATTGCACAAGGACCGGACAAGAAACTGGTGGCCAACTGGTCCATCGGTTCCATCCTGAACGCCTACCTGGCGATGGAACTGTATATGGATTTTCCGATCAAAGACGGATGGGAGATCACCCTTGCCGGAGGATGGCATCATATCAGTAACGGCTCTTTCATGCACCCGAATGCGGGATATAATATCTTCGGAGGAGAACTGGGCGTCCGTTATCATCCGCTGAAAGATGATTATCAGACTCCCGAACCGGATGTGCCAAAGAAATTGTACGACGGTGTAGATAAGAAATGGGCGGTGGAGATCAGTGCCACGGGCGGCGCCAAGCAGAATTACTACAAGGATAACATCAACGGTCAGCGTTTCTTCGGCGTAGCAACTCTCAAAGCCGCCGCTTACTGGGTGCCGGTAAGTATCTTCCGAATCGGTGGCGGTATCGATGCTTTCTATGACGGCTATTACGCCTGTGTGAACAACGAGTATGCCGTTACTAATCCCGACGCTCCGGTGACCTATTTCGGCAAGACATACCTCAAAGAAAGCAAGGTGGAGAACTGTTTCCGCGTAGGTATCAGTATTCAGCCGGAGTTCATCATCGGTCATCTGACCGCCGGTATCCATGTGGGATTCTATGTGTTCGACCCTGTGAAGAACTTAGAGCCGTATAACAAAGCAAAAGCGGCCGACGAGGCCGGCAATCCGCTGAAACGCGGCGTTTTCTACGGATATGATTTCTCGAAAGCCAGCAACTACCAGGACGGTTGGTGTTACATGCAGTTTGTGATGAAATATCACGTATTGGATAACCTGTTCGTGCAGTTAGGTTTGAAGACGCACGGCGTCCGTGCCGAGTTCATTGATGCCGGTATCGGCGTGGCTTTCTGATTAATTATTCAGCAACTGATCTTCGATCAGATACACCTGTTCGATAGGTACGCCGTGATCGACGAGTGCCCGCCTGTCCGGACGGAAGAGGGCGAAGAATTCCTTGGGTCCCTTGCACATCTGCCGTGCCTGACGATAGTATTCGAAAGCCATCATCCGGTCACCTTGCAGTAACATACAATGGGCGTAATTGATATAGTCTTTCGGCGACTCGCTGCCTTGGCGCAGCTGGTGCAGCAACCAAGCCGAAGCGGCATCGATATGCTTCCATATCAGGTCCATCCGGCCGATAGAGAGGTACACGACTGCAATCTGCGCCTCACGCTCCGGCGACTCCCGGATGATGGAATCGTACACCCAGGTCTCCGGCAGCATCTGGATCAAACCGTCCATATATTCCTGCTCGGAGGACGGAATCCAAGCCATCACGCCTTCTATACTCTGCCGGTCCCCGGTGGTCAGTTCCAGCAGGTCCTGCAGTTCTTCCGGCAGGTCCTCCACTTTGAGATCACCCGACGCGATATGGTCTCTCCAGTTGGATTTAGAGGAACGGACGAGTGCACATAAGGTCTGGAAAGCCTGCTCTACGTCGTCACCCATTTCATCCACCGCCATCACAAAAGCCTCTTGCAGCTTCGGGAAGAAATCGATACGCACATCATTATGTGCGAGCAGGATAAGCACATTTGCCAGGCACTGCTCTGCAACCACCTCATTCTCGCAGTTAATGCCTTCGATGAGCGTAAGAAGAAGCGATTCGTTGAAACACTCGCGTATGTTTTTCGCCAACGCAGCGACCGCCATCAATGCGATGGAGGCCCTGTTGGCGTCGGAAAGCACATCCTTCAACCATTCTATATCTTCGTCCCGGAACTGCAGACAGGAAGAGAAATAACGGATGACAGACTGGGGATTATCCGGATTGAAACCGTGCAGCCTGGGAGACAGTCCGCGATACAGGCGCAAGGAAGCATAGGAAGCATCGACCAGACGGTACA
Source organism: Paludibacteraceae bacterium (assembly GCA_017478035.1). Lineage (GTDB taxonomy): Bacteria > Bacteroidota > Bacteroidia > Bacteroidales > Paludibacteraceae > Colicola. Next base: position 38,831 of record JAFVHA010000129.1, read on the forward strand.
TATCGCCCGTCAAGGCGTCCAAAGTCTCTTCGCGATGCGGATCATCGGAGGTCAGCCATTCATTGAAAAGAGCATCGTACCGGCTGCGGATATCGTTGAACGCCTGCTCGTAAGGGTTATTTTCCCCTAACTCGTTGAGCCATGCGCGCACGACTACCAGCGCGTGAGAGATCATCCGCTCCCCCAACGCCCGTTCAATAGTCAATATCTGATCATCCAGAGTCTGAGCCAAAATAATTTACAATTTACAGTTCCTCTTTAATGAGGTAATCGTTTCGGGACGGAGAATTGCGGATGATAAGTTCGGCGAGGAAGCCGGCCAGGAATAGCATGCAGCCGAGAATCATCATCAGGATGGCAATATGGAAATAAGGGTTGACGCCCACCAGCATCGCCGGCACGCCGTGCGAAAGGGCATAAAGCTTCATGCTGCCCACTACAATGACGGCCACGAAACCGATGAAGAACATCAGACTGCCCACGAGGCCGAAGAAATGCATCGGTTGTTTGCCAAACTTATTGAGGAACCATATCGTCATGAGGTCCAGATAACCGTTCACGAAACGGTTAATACCGAACTTGGAAGTACCGAACTCGCGTTTACGGTGCTGCACCACTTTCTCGCCGATCTTCGTGAATCCGGCGTTCTTGGCGAGGTACGGGATATAACGGTGCATCTCGCTGAAGACCTCGATATTCTTCACCACCTCGTTGCGATACGCCTTCAGACCGCAGTTCATGTCATGCAACTGGATGCCGGTGACGCGGCGTGCGGTGGCGTTGAACAACTTGGACGGGATATTCTTCGTCAGTTTGTTGTCAAACCGTTTCTGTTTCCATCCGCTCACGAGGTCGAATCCGTCCTCTTTGATCATTCGGTAGAGTTCGGGTATCTCGTCCGGACTGTCCTGAAGGTCGGCATCCATCGTGATTACCACGTCTCCCTGCGCCGCCTTGAAACCGCAGTACAGCGCAGCCGACTTGCCGTAGTTCCGACGGAAACAGATACCGCGAACATGCTCGTCCCGTAACCCGTCACCCGTAACCTGTAACCCTCTGATCACGTCCCACGACGTGTCAGTTGATCCGTCATTGACAAAAATAACCTCATAGGAGAGCTTATTCTCCTTCATCACGCGTGCGATCCACTCATAGAGTTTCGGCAGCGACTCCGCCTCATTATACAGAGGCACTATAACTGATATATCCATAATCAAACCTTTGCGGCTGCAAAGGTACTGCTTTTTTTTGACATACGCAAATAAAATCGTCTAAAGAGCGTTTTTTGATTGGGAAGAGGGATCGATGGTTAGTATAGGAAGCCAACAATCCATAACGGCAGTTTATTGCCATAAGGATAGTCAATATCGTCCGCCAGTATATATGAGTCAGGCACTCCGGCTATCTGCTTGAAGACCTTACTCGGACCACCTACTTCAAACGTATATTTGCCATCTACTTTGAAATCACCTTTCTTCTTCCCATATTCCACTTCGTGTCCTACACATAATTGATTGACGGCGAAAGTCTCGCGCAACGTACCTTCCTTAATAGGATGTGTAGCAAGCGCACACAGCATATTTGTATTGTCGATATAGATCTTATCCGGCTTCTGCATCTTCTTGACGTTCAGCAAATCACTATAAAGCAGATTCAACAACCTGGCATCGTTCAAGAACTTGAGATATGACAAAACAGTTGGCCGCTGCAGCGCGCTTTGTACCGACATCTTGGAAATATCCACTTCGTATGGTTCGCTGGCTGCTAAGATATTCATCAGTGCCCGAATCTTCCTTGTATTCTCCAATTCTACCTTGCATATCCGTGGCAACTCTTCCTCTATCACGTACCGCACAACTTTGTTAATCAATGCGTAGTACTCCACGGGATTATTCTTGTAATATGGATAATAGCCGTATTTGAGGTATTTATCGAAATAGGCCATCGGCTTGCAGTGCTTGTAGATTTGTTCGATGAATGAGTGCAAATCCTTGAAGTCCTCTAACGAACAAGTAGGCAAGTCTATTCCTTCGTAGAACTGAAGATATTCCCGAAAACTAAGTCCCGGAATGTCATAGTCCATACACCGCCGCGACAAGTCCGCTTCACCTTTTGTAAGCTCCAGCAACGAACTGCCGCTGATGACCACTTTTAGATCCGGATAATAATCATTGATCTCCTTAATCTCCCTGCCCCAATTGAGATATTTGTGTATCTCATCCAAGAATAGGTGTTTGCCGCCCATCCGATAGAATTGCTCTGCCAAATCCAAAATGGAATGATCCACAAAATAATTGGCATCCAATGAACAATACAATGCCGTTTGATCCTTCTTCGCGTAATGATTCCGGATGTACTGCCGTATAATAGTCGATTTACCGACACCGCGTGCACCGCGGATAGCAATCAACTGCTGATCCCAATTGATTTTAGATGCACATTGCCGCACAATCTTCATTGGCGTCAAGTTCAATAACTGTGCTTGAAGTTGAAATAACCGTTGCATATCCGTCCTTTCGTGTATTGGTAATTATACAAATTTAATCATATTTTGTATAGTCCATTATACAAAATCAGCTGCAAAGGTACTGCTTTTTTTTTATATATGCAAATAAAAGTAGAACTTTTTTAGTTTAGAGTTGAGAGATGAGAGTTTTGAGATAAAAAAAGCCTCCCCGAAGGGAGACTTTGAGCCAATAGCCAATAGCCAATGGCTAATAGCCGCTTTAGCCTTGTGGATGCGCGGCGTCGTACGTGGCCATCTCGAGGCTCCACAGGTACTTTTTCATGGTCTTCTTGCCGCCCGGTTGGTCTTTCTGGGCATTGAAGGCAATCTGATCCTGGGTCATCTGCGTCAGGTCCTGTGCACGGGCCGCTACTGCGGTAGCTACGGCCGTGAAGCGGTTGCGGATATCGCGCTCGTGAGCGGAGATCGGCGTGCTGCGTTTCACTTGCTTGCGCAGGTAAAGACGGTTACACTTCGGGTTGGTGGTCGCTGCTACACGATGCGTGCCGAGCAACATCTTTTCACAACTGTGTTGGGGATTCGATCCCGGTTTGCTCAATGCGCCGGATACGCTGTCTATTCCGGCACTCCATACTACATTTGCCATAATCTTTAATCTCTAAACGTTAAACTTTCAACTGTCAACTCTCACCTGCCGAATTAGTTAAAATTCGGCTTCACGTACTTCTGTGCGACGGTGTACGCGAACAAACTCGTGTACTTCGATTGCGCAGCAAAACCTGCTTCGAGTGTCGCGCGTTCGGTCGGGTCTGCAAGGGCAGTCTTGGCGGCTTGCGCTGCAGTTTTCAGTGCATTCTGGCACTGTACGTTCTTCGTGTGCTTCGCCTTGCTCGGGTTGATTAAGTCAACACCTAACTGCTCTTTCTTGCACGGACAGCCTTTGAAATACAGGCTCTCCGACTTGTTGAATTTGCCCCTTACCCGGGCAAACATGCCATGTAATGTAATCTTAGCCATTGCGTTAATTCATTAATTCGTTAAACGTTCATTCGTTAAACGGCAGTTCCAACTGCCCTTTCATCGTGCGTTCGAGGAACGCGAGGTGCTTCTGACGACCAAAGAGGTCGGCGAAGACGATACGGGTGTGTTGTTCGGCGGCGGTGGGAGTATGACCCGATCGGTCGGGACGGGCTTGAACGATATGCATCACGCCGTCTTTGCTTGGATAGCGGCGGATATAGAAAGGGTCTGTTCCCATCAGAATGCCGGTCACGGACTCAATCCCCGGGTCAAACTCTACCTTTGCCATAATTGGGGTCCTCGAAAATTTTTAATTTTTGGGGAGAGCGAGAGCCTAACGTAGTGCTATACAAGGGCTGTGCCCGTAGTCGCACGAGTTAGAGCTTGCGCGATGCATCATAACTCTCGATGGTCTTGGTCTGAATCGTGACGGACGTGTCACCGCGTTGGTAAAACTCCGACCGGTTGGTGATGGTGCGTACCACATTGCACGAACTCAGTCCCACCCCCGCTATTACAATAATGGTAATCGTTATTACCATGGGGCCCCCGAAAATTTTACATTTTTGGGGAAAGCGTAGGGCAAGGCGAAAGATCCCATGAGCGACGTGGTCGCGAATCGTTCTGAGCCTTAGCCTAAGCGTGGAGATGATGATTTTGATGATTTGTTGCTTGTTCATAACTGTTGTGATTTTTTGTTCGACGAGGGACAATATAAATAGTGGGGCGAAAGTTGCCCCACTTTGCTACAGAAATACGTGTAATTTTTTTTACTTGTTTCAAATTTGGTCGGAATTTGTCACCTCTAAACGTATCTCTTCACGCGTTGATTGAATGACTTGGAGATAGGCTTCGACTTCTCTTCGAGTTTGACGATTAGGCCATAGCCATTGTGTTCGTTTTCCTTGAAGCCATATCCCTGAATGGGGAATGGTAACGCGATAGATGAGTTCAAGCGGTACTTCGTCGAGCGGGAGGTAGACTTCCGCCAACTTTTTGTCACCGAAGATATGGTTTGTTTCTATCAGTACGGCATGTACGCCGTAACGTGTCTCTTTCGTTTTAATAAGAGTTAGTAACATGTCTTTTATCTTTTCTTTTTTAGGGTCCCCGATGTAACTCGTAGAGTTGCAGTGGGGAAAGCGTAGATCAAAACGTAGGCGTAATCGAGCGGCTGGGCTGCGAGTCACGCGCAGTTTTAGATCAAGCTATGTCAATAACATAATGCTCACAAATTATTTTTACCAGTTGCCCGGGTAGTTTGTATTTTTTACTTAGTGGATATTTCGCCAACTGCTCTTGCATGTACGGTTCTTCTAACCAGCGGCGGAGAGTCCACCTGCTCACCCCTGCGTAGCGTGCCAATTGGCTTTTGGTCATTGCTCTCATAATCAATCTGTACTCAGTATTCTGTATTCTGTCAGTGCAACGATCCTACAACGCGACCATCACGGGACCATCTCCCAAGATTGTCCCGAGGACGATACAGGCGGATACCAAGTACGCTTGTAGATTGTTCCCCTCTTGGTTGCAACGATGGTTTCCACATGTCCGTCGGAGAACCGTTTGCGGCTGATGACGCCCGAGATGGATTTAAACGGTGCGTCTAATGTATAATGAAGTGCCATAATCTTTAAACTTTAATCTTTAACATAAATCACTTTGTTGCCGGTGGGGTTTTCCATGTGCCAGCCATCATGCGGTTCGGTGGTGCCGTAACGGGCGTAATAGTCGGCGTAGGAAAGGGTTTGGCGGCGTGCCTTTCGCAGGTTCTCTTTGATGGCGCGTATTGGGTCGTATTGAACGAACTTATCTTCCCGTAATTTAGTACTGATGGTGGTAAAGACCTGACGTTGTTGTTCGGGTGATAACGTCGCCCAATAACGTCGTGTTCCTTCCTCCTTCTTTGCACTCGCACCATGGTCATAGAGCATTGCCCATAGGGCATTAAATAAATCTTCCATAAAATAAAGTTGGTGGTGGTAAGGTAATAGCATTGTATACACTCTACCACCACCTTCACCTTTTTTCTTTTATAATTTTCTTTGGTTACTTTCTTTTATCGCTTTCTTTTGCAAGCTGTGAGGTTATAAGTCCCTCCCTTGGACGTTTATAGCCTTCGCTCTGCGAGCGATATAGTATGTACCCGGCTGGAACATTCTTTTGCGGTTGGGGTCCGCAAAAGCATGAACGGGGGACACCGTGGTTCCAGAGGG
>JAFVHA010000014.1 GCA_017478035.1 Paludibacteraceae bacterium
GAAGCAGTGAACCTGGCATCGTGTTAGTGAGCAGGGATGACAATCATAACGGTTTACCTGATGACAAATGGTACGAACTGAAAGGCTCTCTATACGATGACCCGAATACGGTTCATTCTTTCACGCGAACCTATACGCGAGCCGGTGACACGCTGCAAAATGCATTCCATAAGCAACCTTATTACCCGCAGTGGATTGACGCGGAACAGATTACATTCACAGGCGCCAAACTGCCGTCGCAGACAGAGACAGTTAACACTCAACTGGTACAACGGATATTGGAATACGGATACGTGGATAACAAACCCAATAAAGACATTGAAGGCACTTCATTTGATATCTCGTGGGCGGTAGATGCGAACGGACATCCGGTCCATCTGCCCAATGTGGATTTCATCCGCGTCTATACCGCCGTTGACGAGGTTCTTCCTATGACCGGAGAACTAAGTACGGAGATAGCCGGTGCCATCGATTTGCATATAAAGCAATAGTGCGTACAACACACTGATAATCAACATTTATTAACTATTAAAACAACAAAACAAAATGAGAAAAATCTTCTTATTGACGGCAGTTGCATTTGCTTGCATGATGCATGCTGAAAAGGCAGCGCTGAACACTACCGCTACCTTTGAGAACGCAGAAGGCGGTATCAATCTGATCACTCCGGAGTCTGTATGGCAAGGAGCTGACAATCCTCAAATCGGAGCAAACAAGTGGCAGAGCGGTGCTTTCACCTTCACCACGAGTGTTGCCGATTGGGGTGGCGGTTACCTCGGCTACATGGCCACGAGCGTTTCGAATGAAACCTCCAATGCCTTTACGGGTTACGAGTATTATCGTAGTGCCAAGGGCGGCGCTTATGAAGGCGCTAACTTCGCTGTTTGGACCGATGCCTACAGTGCAGATGTAGACGTTGAGTGTGCAGCGCAGGTTGTTCCCGGTTTCTTCATCAACAATACTGCTTATGCAGTAAACTCGATGTGTAACGGTGACGCATATGCCAAGAAATTTACTAAAGATGACAATTTCACACTGACTATCAAAGGTTTCAAGGGCGGTGCTGAGCAAGGTCAAGTGGTATTCTACCTGGCAAAGGACGGAAAGTACGTTAACGAATGGACCTACGTAGATCTTTCGTCTCTCGGCGAAGTAGATGCCCTCAAGTTCCAGATGTGGGGAACAGACATTGTCACTTACGATGGTGAAACGTATTATCTGAATACTCCTGCCTATTTCTGCATGGATAACTTCGGCGCAGAGAAGCCGGAAGGTTATGTAGAGCCGGAACGCGCCAAGTTTGACATCGAAGAAGGTATTAAGAATGTAGAGACCGGAGCGAAGGCATTCAAAGTATTGCGTAACGGTCAACTCATCATCGTTCGCGGTGAGGCTGAGTTCACGGTAACGGGTCAAAGCATTAAGTAATGCGACGTTTCTTACCGATAGTAGGATTGCTGCTTTGCTTTGCGGGCTGTGTCAAACAGTCCGCAGAGCAGGGTAGTGTTCCTGCGGGCAACAAGTACGCTACGGGCTTTAGCATTACTGAAACGGACACCGGAATGGTCGTTGAGGTCTTCCAACCCTACAAGCGTCTGTGTGTACGCGAACCTATGCGTCGTCTCGGAACGATGAGTACGGTGCAGGTTGGATTCCTCTATGCGATAGATGCCTTGGATTGCCTTGTGGCGGTATGTAACCCCGAACTGATATACACGCCTGTCAGCGGCGATGAGATCGACCTGGGGGACTCTATGAAACCTTCGGCTGAACGGGCACTACAGGCAGGCTTGGATATGTTGCTGGCTGTTAACTACGGTCAGTATGACAACCTCGAGGCCGTGCGCTTGGAGAAACTCGGCATCCCCCTCATCTATATCAACGAATGGCAGGAAGGTTCACCGCTCGCACGCGCCGAGTGGATCCGTGTGCTCGGTGCCCTTACGGGCAGATTACCGCAGGCAGATAGCGTCTTCCACGAAGTGGAGGCAAAGTATATCCGCCTAACAAAAGAAGGCGGTTTGTCGGCGCGTAGGTCTATCATGAGCGGCAATAATTTCAGGGGTACCTGGTATGTACCGAGCGGCAAGAACTATTTGGCGTACCTGTTCAAGGACGCCGGCGCGGAGTATCCGTTCTATGACGATGAGCGGGAAACATCCATTCCTTTGACCATTGAAGAGACGCTGCGTTATTTCCATGACGCGGATGTGTGGGTAGGAGCCGGAGGAAACAGTCTGGCCGAACTCGCTGAGATGGACGAGAAGCATACTTGGTTCAAGGCGTACCAGGAGGGGCGCGTCTATAACTGGCGCAAGCAGACCAAAGCCGGAGGGGCGAATAACTTCTGGGAGCGTGGGGTTGTACACCCCGAAGAAATGCTTGAGGACGTTATCCATATGCTGAATAACGCCCCCGATTCCTTACTGCATTTCGCGAGCCACCTCGAGTAGGCAAGCCCTGCATAAGCAATCCGAATAATGCGTGCGCAGAAATGCGCGCGCTTTTTCGTTTAATTCAATCCCCGCGCATTGACAGATAGCGGGATTCTCATGATGACAAACAAAAGGCGCGCCGCATCGCGGGCACGCCTTATTTATTCCTTCGTTCATTTTGTCAGTTTAACTATCAACGTACCCAATGCCGGTACTTCAATATCCCTTCTATTCAGATCCACTTGCTCGCCTGTAAGCGGGTTGATGCCTGCGGCATTATAGTTACCCAAAATCTCGGAATACGTGTCCGTAGGAATGATACGCGGTTCTTCTGCCGCGTTGGCGAATACGAATACAGCCTCTTGGTCATTATAACGGAAGAAAGCGTAAGTGTTGTTACGCGCCATAAAATGCATCGTACGACCGAAATGCAGTACAGGTTCGTTCTTACGCCATTGGAATAGTGCCGATTGAAAATCGAACATATCCTGCATCTCCGGCGTTACTTGATCGCCCTGCGGCAGCGGAGCACGCAATAATGAATGGGCGTTCGGGTCTCCATCAGCTGTCATGGCATACTCATCGCCATACAATACTTGAGGAATGCCGCGCATGGTCGCCAAAAGGACGTACGCCAATTTCACGCGACGCGGGTCTTTATCCTTAACGATATCGGTGATACGCGCCATGTCATGGTTGCCAAGGAAAGTAAGCAACTTATTCACGTCGGCGTACAAATAATCGAGTGTCAGGGCGTCATAGACGCGAGTCAAACCATTACCCCAACCGCTACCATCGTTCTCGAGAGCCTGGCGAATTGCTTCTTCTGTCGGGAAATCCATGACGGTAGGCAAGTTGGAATCGAAGCCGTCGAAGTTCTTGGCGCCGCTCTGCCAATAGGCAACAGCCGGAGCAGGACGAGTCCAACATTCGCCTACGATGTTGATGTTCGGGTACTCCTCACGGATGGCTTTGAGCCACTCGCTGCCCGGAATGCGCTCGATATAGGGGTAGGTATCCACGCGCAGACCGTCCAGGTTGGCGAACTCTACCCACCAGATAGCCCACTGTTGGAAATACTTCAGCAGGTCGGGGTTCTCCAAGTTCATATCCGGCATCGGGCTGTCGAACCATCCGCGGTTGCTGAGCTTGCGGTCATACTGCGAGGCATTCGGATCATAGTTGGCCGTGAAGCAGTTATTGGTGTTTGTAAACTGCGGGAACTGGTTGATCCAATCGGCGTAGGGCAGGTCTTTCATCCACCAGTGTGACGCTCCGCAGTGGTTGGGCACCATGTCCATCAGTATTTTCAGGCCTTTCTCATGTGCCAGTTGTACCATCTGTTTGTACAACTCATTGTTTCCGTAACGCGGGTCGATATGGTAATAGTCCGAGCATGCATAGCCGTGATAACTCCAAGCCTCTTCGTCATCGCCCAACATCGGTGTAGGCCATATGGCGGTAGCACCAAGGGCCAGAATATGGTCGAAACTATTGATAATACCTTGAATATCACCTCCCCAGCGACTGTTTACATCGGCTTTGTTGGCTTTCTCACGGGTGTCATCGGTGGAGTTATTGCTCTCGTCGCCATCTACAAAACGGTCGCTCATGATGAGATATACCACATCCGAAGCATCAAAACTCTTCCGCTCGCGGCTGCCTTTTTGGCGCTCGTTGATGACGTAATCCGCTACTGTCTTTTTGCCATCCTTCTCGAATAAGAAACGGTACACACCGGCCTCTTTCACCGTAACGTCCAAAAAGAGGTAGTTTTGCGATTCCGCATTATGCTGGCCGTTGATGATGATGCCTTTGGTGGCAGTGAATTGTCCGTCCTGCGCCGCTTTCGCCACACGTACGTGAGCATCAGCCAGGTCCTCACCATGGAACATCAGCGTAAGCGGACAATGCATGTCGGTCCACCAACTAAGCGGCTCTACATGATCCACAGACGCCAAATCACCTTCAAAATCCTCCGATTGGAAGGAATTGGAGCAACTCCAAAACAGTAAAGGCAGTAATGCTGCCCAAAGAATAAGATGTTTTTTCATATTACAGTTCATTAATAAATATCTTGTTGAGTTCATTATGCGATTTCTTGACGTTCAGGTATTTCTTCCAGAAAGCCTGCATTTCTTTTGACGTCGCTTGCAGGAACTGCTCTGTTCCTTGTGCGTCAATACGGTCGAGCACCATGCCGATGCTTATCTTATGGGTGTCCAGCGCCGGTTGATAGGTGCGCTCTTCATTGTCTTCCACACACACTTCCCGCAGCACTCCTGTCTCCACCATCCTGCTTAGTAGCTGATTGACTACGCGGATGGGTAAATTATCGCGAATGGCAAGTTCGTGTGCCGTGAGAGGCAATTCGTCGGCTTCAAAGCGCTTTACGATAACATGCAGTAGATACAGCATGATGAAGTCTTTGTACCGTCGGGACATGCTGTTCAGGTCTTGCTCGTATTCAAATTCTTCGTTATTCTGGATGGCGTAACTCATCTCGGCGCCGATAAGAATGAGTAGGCTCGTGTATTGCAGCAAGGTCATCAGGATAGGGATGATAGCGAACGCTCCATAAACGATGCTGGTACGGCTCAACGCTGCAATGAGATATACGGACAACATTTGTAACAACTGGAACAACGTGCCCATGATAATACCCGGAATAAGGGCACTCATGAAGCGCACTTTGGTGTTCGGAATAGCGATGTACATGCAGATGAACAGCAACCATACGAGCACAAACTGAAGGAACTGCACACCTGTTGTATGCAGGAAATCATGTACGGCTTCCACGTGGATGGTACTTTCCACGGTGGTATCGAGGAAGATATTGATACCTGCGGTGCAAACGATAACAACCGGAATAAGCACCACGATAGCGATATAAGCGGTTGCCTTACGAAGTACAGAGCGGGAATTGCGAACGTTCCAGATACGGTTGAAAGCGGTTTCCACGGATTGGAAGAAAGAGTACACCGCCCAAAGAAGGATCAGAATACCGATCCCGATGAACAAGCCTCCCTGGGCGGTTTCCAGATAACGCTCCACCATAGCCATGATGGTCGGCACCATGTTCGTCTCGCCCAAGAAAGAAGCGTTCAGTTGTTGCTCGATTACTTGCTGCACGCCGAAACCTTTGGCAACGGCCACTACCATCGCCAAAATAGGTACAATAGCAAAGATAAGAGAGTAGGTGAGGCTTTTGGCTGTGTCGTTGAGGTTCTTGCTGGTGAAGCCGCGAGCGACCAATACAATGGTGCGGACGATGCCGTAACCGATACGCTTGAGCGGGCCGTCAAACTCAGTGGCTGTCACACGCCACATATCGTAGCGGACAAAACGAATTACATCGGAAACTTTTTTCATGGTCACATTTTTCCCTTTTTTTCCGGGGTCCCCGGCGTAAACCGAAGCCGTAGGCTGTTTGCGATGGGGAGAGCGGAGGCAGGAGTCGCCTTTCCATTTAGCGGAGTGGTATGGACTTTTGCGAACTCCTTGCCGACGCGATAGCAGGTCTATAAGCCGGGTTCTGTACCCTTACGGGTGTCTGCCATTAATCTCGGAAAACGCATTACTGCGCCTCTCTCTCGCTTCCTACCCTCCGACTCGCGCGAGCAACGCTCAAACGCCGGTTTACTTGGAATTGCAGCCCACAGTGTGCTCGTTTCACATCACTCGTCTCTGTAGCAGTGACCAAACATTTCTGCCTGACGGCCGTTAACCGCTGTGGTGCTCTGTGCTGCCCGGACTTTCCTCACCGTTTCCGGTGCGGCAGACCGACCTGCTTGTAGAGCGGTGTACGGGAATCGAACCCGCCTCCTCGGCTTGGGAAGCCGATGCACTACCGATGTGCTAACACCGCGAAAACCGCTGCAAAATTACTACAATTTTTGCATATATGCAAATAATAGCGCTATTTTTTAGTAAATTTCTACTATTTCACGTTTAACCCGACGGGTGATTTGGGACG
>JAFVHA010000130.1 GCA_017478035.1 Paludibacteraceae bacterium
GTGTTATCGCCGGTCAGGATATCCGGCACTGCGGCACCGGTCTCTTGCTCCGGATAAACCACCATGTAGTTATGGGTGGCGAAGAATTTCGTCAGCATGTTTGGAACCTGCTCGAAGAGCGGGTTGTAAGACGGTGTGCTCGGGCGGGCGTTAATCAGCACAATCATGTCATCGGGTTTCATTTGCTTGGCGATCATCAGCACGTCTTCCCAATTCTCCATCTCGCGGTATCCAGCGCGCAGGAACTTGTTCTTCCGTCGGCAGAACGTCTGAATCACTTTCTGCGTATCTTCGTTTGTGAAGAATATGACGCGCGCACCGATCTGACTGCTCAGACGACGAATCAACCCGAAGCATGAAATGAAATCGTGCTCTTTCTCTGCGTAACGCGGTACGGCTACTAACAGACGGGAGATCGTGTTCAGCGGTTGAACGGGGTGGTAGATGATAGTCGCCTTGCTCTGACTGTTAATCAGCGTCTGGGCTTCACTCCAGTCGGTCTCATGCGCTAACTCCGGTTCGGGAAGTTCACTCAGTTCGCCTAACTCTTTGAGTTCATAGTGACGGTTTTCTCCCACGGTCATCATCAACCATTCATTGCCGTCTTTCTCTGCCTCTAAACGTGCTTCCTCTTGCAGCGCCAACTGTTTGGCGGCATACTCCGTGATGAAGGAAGCAGACGTACAGAGCACCAGAATCATCAGAATAGAGGCATTTAGAATCTCGTTATTGAAGATACCTATCTGATAACCGATCGTCACGATGGCTAAGGTTCCGGCAGCCGTTGCGTGCGTCAGACCGAACATGATCTGCCGTTCGGGTACCGTCAATTGGAAATTCTTCTGAGCCACCCACGCTGCCAGCCATTTGCTCGTGAGTTTGGTAATAATCATTACCACCGCGATGATAAGGGTCGTCCATCCGCTCCAAAAAACCGACACGTCAATCATCATTCCTACACCAATCAGGAACAGAGGCACGAAGATATTGTTTCCCACGAAGTTAATCCGCATCATAACCGGACTGAGGTTCGGCACCAACCTGTTCAGCGATACACCGCAAACGAATGCACCTAAGATACCTTCCAGTCCGCACCAATCAGCTAACAGCGCAGAGACAATCATCATCGTCACTACCACCAAAAAACCGCTGTTAGGATCTGTCCAACGCTTGAAGAACCGTTGCGCCAACCAGGGGAAGACAACCGTGATGAGCAGTAAGGTCAACGCCACTCGTGCCACTAAATCCCAGGTCGTCATCGCGTAGGTATAGATGAAATTACTCTTGATAATCGCGAGCACCAACAACGCCAAGGAGATAGACAACATCGAACCGCCAATCGCAATATTGACCGCTTTGTTCTTCTGAACGCCGTACCGACTGACAATAGGATAAGTCATCAGCGTGTGACTGCCGTACATCGCTCCTAACAACGTGCTCGTCACGCCGTTGAACCCCAAGGCGAGACTGGTCAACAGACCCATCACAAACGGGAATAGGAACGAATAAATACCATATACGATAGAATAATTGCGCTGTTGACGGAAGTCATTGATATCCACTTCAATACCGGCCTGCAGCATGATATAAAGCATTCCTATATTACCCAAGGCTTGAATGGCATCGCCGCCATCAATCAGATGGAAACCGTTAGGCCCGGCAATCATGCCCACAATGATAAAACCCACAATACTGGGGATACGAATCTTACGACACACCATCGGCACTAATAATATCGTGCCGAAAATCAATGCAATAATACTCAGCGGGTACGTAATCATATATATCTTCCTGTGATACTTTTCGGGTTCTTGCGAATATCTTCTACGGTTCCTTCCGCTACCAGTTGTCCTCCTCCCCGTCCTCCTTCGGGTCCCAAGTCAATGATCCAGTCGCAGGCTCGAATGACATCTGTATTGTGCTCGATGATGACAACGGTATTGCCTTTGTCCACCAATTGCCGCAGAACGCCCAGCAGTACGCGGATATCCTCGAAATGCAAGCCCGTGGTAGGTTCGTCCAGGATGTACAAGGTCTTGCCCGTACTCGGTTTCGATAACTCGGTAGCCAATTTGATGCGCTGACTCTCACCGCCGGAGAGGCTGGTGGAGGACTGACCGAGTTTGATATACCCAAGTCCTACGTCCTGTATCGTCTTTATTTTCCGTAGAATCTTCGGTTGCGGTTCGAAGAACTCTACGGCCTGGTTGACTGTCATATCCAGAACGTCGGCAATCGTCTTGCCTTTCCATCGCACTTCGAGTGTCTCTCTGTTGTACCGCGTACAGCCGCAAGTCTCGCAAGGAACATAAACGTCCGGCATAAAGTGCATCTGAATAGTCTTGTATCCGTTCCCGAGGCATTCTTCGCATCGTCCGCCTTTCATATTAAATGAGAATCGTCCTGCTTTCCAACCGCGTATCTTCGACTCCGGCAACTGGGCAAACAGTTCACGGATATCATTGAAGACATTCGTATAGGTGGCGGGATTGGAACGCGGCATTCGGCCGATAGGCGACTGATCCACGTTAATCACCTTGTCAATATGGTTCACGCCTTCAATGGACTTGTAAGGCAGGGGTTGCTGTTTGCTGCGGTAGAAACGCTGACGGAGAATGGGGTAGAGTGTCTGGTTGATAAGCGAACTCTTTCCGCTGCCACTCACACCTGTGACGCAGACCATCTTGCCTAAAGGAATTTTGACCGTGACATTCTTGAGGTTATTGCCCGTACAGCCGCTTAATGTCAGCCATTGGCTATTGGCTATTGGCTTTTGGCTAACAGCTAACGGCAAGCTGACAGCCTTATCTCCGCGGAGATATGAGGCAGTTAGCGTATCGGTCTTCAGCAAATCGCTTGGTGTTCCGCTGAACAGCACTTTGCCGCCCAAACGTCCGGCTTTGGGACCGATATCCACTATCCAGTCCGCCTCCCGCATCATCTGCTCGTCGTGTTCCACGACGATGACGCTGTTATTCATGTCACGCAGCTCTTTCAGACTGTTGATGAGTCGCTGGTTATCGCGTTGGTGCAGACCGATAGAAGGTTCGTCCAGGATGTAGAGCACATTCACCAGTCGGCTTCCTATTTGGGTGGCCAGACGGATACGCTGGCTTTCTCCGCCGCTGAGGCTCTCACTACTGCGATTAAGACTCAGATAACTGAGTCCTACTGATTGCATGAATTGCAGTCGTGCGCATATCTCTTTGAGGATAGGCTCTGCGATGGCTTTTTGTTTGTCGCTGAGGTCTTTGTCGTCTTTCAGGTTGGTAAGGACGTTAAGGAGTTCGTCGATGTCCATATTCGACAGGTCGGCGATGTTATACTTGCCGAGCCGATAACTGAGCGACTCTTTGCTCAGCCGCAAACCGTGACATTCGGGACACTCTATCCACTCTTCCTGTTCTTCTTCCTCGTCCGTAGGTTCAGATAGCGCCTGTAGTTGTTCCCACCAGTTATCTTCCCGAATCGCCTCATCTATTTCGTCCTTTGTACTTTGTACATTGTCACTTCGTACTTTCCCGAGTCCTTTGCAGAACGGACACCAGCCGGAGGGACTGTTGAACGAGAAGGTGTGGGGTGCGGGTTCCGGATAACTGAGTCCTGTTCCCGGGCACATGAGGTTTCGGCTCAGAAAGCGTGTCTTTCCGTTCTCATCGATGATGAGCATCATGCCGTTCCCTTGTGTCATGGCGCGGTCGATCGACTGCCTCAGACGGTGAAGGTCTTCTTCGGGTTTTGGCTTGAGTCGGTCCACCACCACTTCTATCGTGTGCGTCTTGTAGCGGTCCAGTTTCATGCCGGCCGTTATCTCGCGCACTTCTCCGTCCACGCGGACGTGTACAAATCCTTTCTTTCGGATGGTCTCGAACAGTTCCTTGTAATGACCCTTGCGAGCATTGATCAGCGGAGCTAAAAGCAATATCTTCTTGCCCGTGTACTCGCGAAGGATTAATTCAATAATCTGCTCGTCGGTATAGTGCACCATCTTCTGGCCCGAGAGGTAGGAATACGCTTCTCCGGCACGTGCAAAAAGGAGTCGCAGAAAATCATACACCTCCGTAATGGTACCAACCGTAGAACGCGGGTTCTTGGTGGTGGTCTTCTGGTCAATGGAGATAACAGGACTGAGGCCCGTTATCTTGTCCACATCCGGACGTTGCATCTGACCAATAAACCCGCGGGCATAGGAAGAGAACGTCTCCATGTACCGGCGTTGTCCTTCCGCGAAGATGGTGTCGAAGGCCAAAGAAGACTTTCCCGAACCGCTGAGGCCGGTGATGACCGTCAGTCGTTTTCGGGGAATAGAGACACTGATGTTCTTTAAGTTATGAACCCGTGCGCCAATGACTTCTATATTGCCTTCATTTTTCATCCACTAATCCTCTAATCCACTAACCCTTCAAGGCCGCGATAGCAGCCTGAATAGCTTCAATTCTCGCTTCGGCGTCGCTTTTCTTTTTCTGCTCGAGTGCTACGATCTCCGGTTTGGCGTTCTGGACAAAGCGCTCGTTGGAGAGTTTGGCCATGACGCCGCGGAGGAAACCTTGCTGGTGAGCCAAGTCGGCTTCGAGTTTCTTGAGTTCCTCTTCGACGTTGATGAACGCGTCCATCGGGATAGCGAACTCGGTGGTGCCAACGATGAACTTGGAAGCGTTGCCGCTAACCTCACCGTTTACAGCTACCTCAACATTCGCCAATTTGTCCACGAGGGCGTTGAGGGGTTCCGGCGATATGAGCGTGAGTCGCTCTTTCTGCGGAATGTTCTTCGACGCACGGACAGCGCGAATCTCCGTGATGATTTGCTTGAGGTAGGCAGTAAAGTCTAGGATTGTCTCGTATTGCTCTCGTGTCGCTCTCGTAGTTGCCTCGTTCCGATTCTCTCTCGTTAGTGTCTCGTTAGTCTGATTTGCCGTCATGATGGACTCTCCGGGCTTACGGTCGTAGAGGTTCTGCCAGAGTTCCTCTGTGATGAACGGCATGAACGGATGAAGCACGCGCAGCAAGCGATCGAAGAAGGCGAGGGTTGCTTCGTAAGTGGCCTTGTCTATCGGTTGCTGGTAAGCGGGTTTGATCATCTCGAGGTACCAGCCGCTGAACTCATCGCAGTAGAGTTTGAA
>JAFVHA010000131.1 GCA_017478035.1 Paludibacteraceae bacterium
AGTTGGACGGCATCCGGCATCCATCCTTCGCGTCGCAGAGCCTTCCATTGTTGCCATGTATCCGACCATCCCTGCGAATGAATGACGCGCACCTCGATACCTTGCGCACGAACGGCCTCTACGTGTTTTTGCACGAAGAGACCGCTCATCGCATCTTTCTCAGACGGGTACCAGGGTGTTAAAAAGAGGACTTTCATCTCATTCCGCATTCACGGAGTTTTTGGAACCAAATCGCCAGACGGAAAATCGGTTTGTAGTATTTCTCTACCGCGTAGTATTTCGTAGGAGTAGAACCGAACTGCTTATAGTGCTTGGCCACACCGCGTTCCATCGACCCTTCGAAATCGAAAGTCACATGTTTCTCCCTCGCTAATTTCATTGCTTCGAGCGCCAGTAACGCGCCGGCTCCGGACTCGTGGAAAGCAGGGTCATAAGTGGGAATGAGGAAATACATATTATGTTTGTCCCACACCAGGAAAGCTGCCGCATAGGGTTGGCCGTCGGCATTGCGGATGGAAAGGATCTCGCATTGCCCCAGACGTCTTGCTTTGCGTTCCAGCACCAGCAGGAACTCGCGCGAATAACTCAGTTTGCGTCTGCGCGAACGCATACAAAGCGTATGGAAACGGTAAAAGTCCTCCGGATCCATTCCGCGTTCGGCGTGCAGACTAAGCGCTTTCTGCAGCTGGCGACGTTTGTTTTTGCTGAACGAATTGATGAGTTTGTCCAGGTCGCTGAGGTCCTCGACGCGGTATGTGATCCGTTCGTGGATATTGAAACCCAAACCTCCCATCGCGTCCACGCACAGACTGCCCGGCAAATACTGTTGGTAGTAATAAGCCAGGCCCATTTTGTCCAGCTGCTCTTTGATTTGACGACACACCTCGGCCGTCCGCCAACGGTCAGCAGTCACCTCCGCCGTCACCCAAATACCGCCAATCTGCGTCTGTTGGGGCATGATAATATATTTGAACCACGCGCGCTTGCGAAGGAGATAAGGCATCGCGCCGGCGATACTGCCGTCTTCGTCTTCCGCGAGCAGGACGTCCCACTCTTTGCCGGCACAGACAGCATCCAACCACCATGGAGTCATCATGACAGGAATATATTCCTGCTCGCTGACCCACTCGATATATCGCTCTTTATTTGTCATCAGAAAATATCATTGAAACCGGTCTCTTCATCCGCGGATACATTGTCGCTTTCCATCTCGGTAGGCTGACCGTTGTTTTGTGCCGGCTGGTTTCTGTACTGTTCCGGACGATAGAGAATCTGTACGTTCTCGGCGATGACTTCGGTCTTGCGACGGATCTGGCCGTCTTTCTCCCAAGTACGGGTTTTCAGTTTGCCCTCCACATACAATTTCATACTTTTTCGTACGTTCTGTTGCGCCCACTCGGCCAAATTGCGCCAAAGAACGACAGAATGCCATTCCGTTACATCCGGCACTTGTGTTCCGTTTTGCATTACATAACCACGCTCGGTGGTGGCCAAATTGAAATTTGCAATCGCAACGCCGCGATCAAGATAACGAACTTCCGGGTCATTGCCGACGTTGCCGATAAGAATAACTTTGTTTACACTTGACATAAAAACCAATAATTTAAAATTGTAAAAAAAACCTTTGCGGCTGCAAAGGTACAGCTTTTTTCTGACATATGCAAATAAAATTTGAAAAATGCATCCAGTTTGCCGAAAAACGGGCTTTCGGGCACTTTTTTGGGTCTTTCTGGCGATTTTTCTATTTTTTTCTTGCATATATGAAAATTTTGTAGTACCTTTGTAGCCGATTTTGATAAATACGACCTAAAAAGCACAAGCTATGCATATTAAGAAATCAGAACAAGCCAGTCTGGAGAACGACAAACTCGTCTATGTATTGATGGGTTTGGTTTTCGTACTCAGTCTCGTCTATGTGGCGTTAGAGTGGACTGAGAGAGAGGTTACCAAGTATGAGGTAACGGACACGGAGTTCCTCTTTGAGGAAGAAGTGGAGATTCAACAAACGACTCAGGAGACTCCTCCTCCCCCACCACCCCCTGCCGTACAGGAGGTTGAGGTGCTGAACGTGGTTGAGGATAACGTGGAGACCGAGTCCATTGACATCAACACGGAGGACGACAAGGAAACCGAGGTGGTTATTGCTGCGCCGGTAGAAGCTCCGGTTGAGGAAGAGGAAGAAGAGGTTGTCTTCGTGGTCGTTGAGTCGATGCCGGAGTTCCCGGGTGGTCAACAGGCGTTGTTCAAGTACCTGAGTGAGAACGTGAAGTATCCGGTTATCGCGCAGGAGAACGGAATCCAAGGTCGTGTTATCTGCCAGTTCGTGGTTAACAAAGACGGTTCGATCGTTGATGTAGAGGTGGTTCGTTCGGGTGGTGACCCGTCGTTGGACAAAGAGGCTATCCGCGTCATCAAATCGATGCCGAAATGGAAACCGGGTAAGCAACGTGGTAAAGCGGTTCGCGTAAAATATACGGTGCCGGTTAACTTCAAGCTCCAATAATGGAGTTGGCCTATAGAGATATAAGTTACTGTAAGAATGTCGGTGCTAAGCGTGCCGACATTCTTCGTAAAGAGCTGAATGTGAATACGGCGCTCGATATGGTGCGTCAGTATCCGTACAAATATATCGACCGAAGCCGGTTCTACAAGATCGCGGAGTTGGAAGACGAGGATACCTACGTGCAGATTATCGGCGAAGTGACGGAATGGCATACGATAGGTATCGGCCGTGCGCAACGTCTGAGTGCCACGTTCTTCGACGGCACGCATCAATGTGAACTGGTGTGGTTCAAAGGAGTGCAGTTCGTCAAACTGCAGCGCGGCGTGAAGTATCTGCTGTTCGGCAAACCGTCGCGATTCAATCATATCTATAATTTCGTTCATCCGGAACTGACACCGTGGGACAAAGTGACGCCCGAGATGACGCAAGGTCTCGAGCCCTATTACAACACCACGGAGAAGATGAAGCGCATGGGGCTTAACTCCAAAGCGATACGTACTATCATTGCCGACCTGATGCCGGATGTGCGCAAAGGTGTGCCCGATACGATTGGGATGGATATCCTCCAGAAATACCGGCTGATGACCCTCCGGGACGCGTTGGTGAATGTGCATTTTCCGAAGGACACCTTATCTATGCAGAACGCGCGCGCGAGGTTTAAGTTCGAGGAACTCTTCTTCGTCCAGTTGCAGATTTTGCGTCAGATGAAGAGAAGGGAACAGTTCCCCGGTTTTGCGATGCCGCTTGTCGGCAGTCGTTTCCATGCGCTGTATAAATCACTGCCGTTTGACCTTACCAACGCCCAGAAGCGGGTTATCCATGAGATCCATGACGACCTGAAGTCCGGTCATCAGATGAACCGTCTGTTGCAGGGTGATGTAGGGTCGGGTAAGACGCTGGTGGCTCTGCTTTGTTGCCTGTTGGCGGTGGATAACGGCTATCAGACCTGCATCATGGCGCCGACGGAGATTCTTGCGAACCAGCATTACGAGACCCTCAAGACCTTCCTCGCTCCGTTAGGCGATGCCGTCCATGTGGCGTTGCTGACAGGCTCGACCACGGCGAAGAACCGCGTGCCGATTCATAACGGTCTGATGAACGGCACGATACATATTCTTATCGGAACGCATGCGTTACTCGAGGATGCCGTCCAATGGCAGAACCTCGGTTTCGTAGTGATTGACGAGCAGCACCGTTTCGGCGTGGCGCAGCGTGCGCGTCTATGGACGAAGAACCAGACCCCGCCTCATATCTTAGTCATGACGGCGACACCGATACCGCGTACCCTGGCCATGACGGTCTATGGTGATTTGAGCGTGTCTGTCATCGACGAGTTACCGCCGGGACGCAAGCCGGTTCAGACCATCCATCAGGCTATCCAGCGCCGTGCGCAGATCTATTCGTTCATGCGTAAGCAGATAGAGGCGGGACGGCAGATATATGTGGTTTATCCTCTGATTCAGGAGAATGAGAAGATGGATCTTCTGGATCTTCAAAACGGCTATAATGAGTTATGCGAAGCCTTCCCGGACTTGCGTATCTCGATGGTGCACGGCCAGATGAAGGCGGCGGACAAGGATCTTCAGATGCAGCGTTTTATCAGCGGTCAGACCCAGATACTTGTTGCCACCACGGTTATCGAGGTAGGCGTCAATGTGCCGAATGCGACGGTCATGATTATCCAGAATGCCGAACGTTTCGGACTGAGCCAGTTACACCAGCTCCGCGGACGGGTCGGGCGTGGTGCCGATCAGAGTTACTGCCTGTTGCTTACCGATCTGGAGTTGAGTAAAGACACCCGCAAACGGATGGATATCATGGTGGCAACCAACGACGGTTTCCGAATAGCCGAGGCTGATTTACAGTTACGCGGTCCCGGCGACATGCAGGGTACGTTGCAGTCCGGTACGCCGTTTGAGTTGCATATCGCCAACCTGGCTACCGACGGACAGTTAGTCTCGCTCGCACGTCAGGCGGCGAAAGAGATTCTGGATAAAGATCCCCTTCTCGAAGACGAGATGAACCGAATTTACAAGCGTCAATTGGACATTTTGCGCGTTCAGCAGTCCTATAATTGGGGAGAAATCAGTTAAAAAGTGCATTTTTTTCAAAAAAAATTTGCACATATCAGAAAATTGTAGTACTTTTGCACGCTTTTTCGCGTAAAAAGCAAGCCCAGGTGGCGGAATTGGTAGACGCGTTGGTCTCAAACACCAATGGGAAACCGTGCCGGTTCGATCCCGGCCCTGGGTACTAAGAAAGGAGGTGTATGCAATGATTATCGTTCCTGTAAAAGAAGGTGAGAACATCGAGCGCGCGATTAAGAAATTCAAACGCAAATTCGATAAGACGGGTGTCATCAAGGAGCTCCGTCGTCGTCAGCAATTCGACAAACCGAGTGAGCTGAAGCGAATTAAGATGGCGCATGCTAAGTATGTGCAATCGTTGCACGCTCACGACGATATGTAATTTCTATGTTCAGTAGAAGTACAGCCTTATTAGGCGAAACCTGTATGGCGCGCTTGCAATGCAAACGCGTCATACTTTTTGGTATCGGCGGTGTCGGTTCCTGGTGCGCGGAAGCTTTAGTGCGTACG
This sequence comes from Paludibacteraceae bacterium, assembly GCA_017478035.1. Taxonomy (GTDB): domain Bacteria; phylum Bacteroidota; class Bacteroidia; order Bacteroidales; family Paludibacteraceae; genus Colicola. The sequence continues at coordinate 5,101 of JAFVHA010000131.1, forward strand.
GGCCTGACTCATCTGACCATCGTGGACGGTGACACTGTCCAAGCCTCCAACCTGAACCGCCAACTGCCGGCTACGCAAGCGACTCTCGGGATGCCCAAAGTGGAAGCCCTCAAAGCACGGCTGTTGGAAATCAATCCCGAAGCGGAGATCGAGGCGATATTTACCATGTACAATGAACAATGTACAAAGGAAGGTCCATTCGATTTATCGCAATATGACTATGTCATTGACGCGATTGATAGCGTGAATGACAAGGTAGACCTTATATTATACGCGTCGCGCGTGCGCGGGGTGAAGGTGTTTTCGTCCATGGGTGCGGCGCTGCGTATGGACCCGACCCAGGTACGCGTAGCGGAACTGTTTGACGTCAAGGGCGATGCTTTGGCGAAAGCCGTTCGTGCACGTATGAAGAAACTGGATTGCCGTCCCAACAAAAAAATACGCTGCGTCTATTCGTTGGAACAGGCGCAGCGCTGTGAAACACGTGGTTCTCTAATGCCCGTCACCGCCTCTTTCGGTCTGACTCTGGCGAGTCTGGTGATAGAAGACGTGCGGAAAGGCTGATCTATTTGGCTCTTATCCAAGTCTGGTTGCGGCCGAGGAAGCCGCGTTTGTCCAGGGAGCCTCGTAACACTAATTTGCCGTCTTTCGGATAAATCTTTCCGTAGTAGAACTTACCTGACTCAGGGTCAAGCACCTTGCCTCCGACCAGTTGGTTCTCCTCTTTATCGTACTTCATCCCGCGGATGATGACCAGTCCTTCGATAGGGGCATTGAAATCCGCATCTTTGCATTGGTCACATTTGAGACCGGGTTCTCCCACTAACATCTTGGCAATCTTGCCGTAGTACAGTCCGTCCGTGGCTTTGTAGATACTTACGATCGAGCGAACCTCGCCGGTCTTGTCATCTACCGTTTTCCAGTCTCCGAGGATGAGGTTGATTTGTGCCGACAGTGCCAGCGTGCATACCAGCAACAGTGCGGTAATGATGTTACGTTTCATAGAGCAGCTATACTAATATCAGATACCCAGACTTGCTTTGATAGCCGGAACGCGTGCCTCGGCTTCGGCGGTGCAACGCTCGTAGTCTGCGCCGGTGAACGGTTTGCCGCTCTTAACCGGGATCTCGAAGTAGAACTTGATCTTCGGCTCTGTACCGGAAGGACGAACGGAAACTTTGAGGCCGCCTTCGGTGAAGTACTGGAGTACATTCGAAGTAGCGTTCAATGGCATTTCTATTTTCTCATTTACCCATTTACCATTTTCCAATTTTTGCTGCTCCAGGAGCTTGAAGTCCTTGATCTTGATGACTTTCTCTCCGGCAATCTCTTTCGGAGCGTTCGCACGGTAGTTCACCATCATCTGCTGGATTTCTTCAGCCCCCGTCTTACCAGGACGAACGACGTTGATCGTGGTCTCACGCTGGAATCCGTAGTCCTCGTATATCTTGAGAAGGTAGTCATAGAGAGTCATGCCGTTATCCTTTGCGTAGGCAGCGATTTCGCAGATGAGGCAGATAGCGGACGGCGAGCATTTATCACGTACGGCATCGTACGGCAGGAAGCCGAAGGACTCCTCACCACCGCCGATATATTTGCGTTTTCCTTCCCACATACGGATACGGTTGGCAATCCATTTGAAGCCGGTATATTCGTCCGTGAGCGTAACACCTTGTGCATCGGCGATCTTACGGATGAGTTCGGAGGTAACGATGGTCTTGACGATATACATGTCGTCGCGCAGTTTGCCGAGACGCTTCATGTTGTTGATGATGTAGTAATGATACATGATATTGGTCTGGTTACCATTGATAATCACCCACTCACCCTTGTCGTTACGGCATACAATCGCGATACGGTCTGCATCGGGGTCAGAAGCAATCACGAGGTCAGCGCCTAACTTCGTACCGAGTTTCATACCGAGGGTCATGGCTTCTGCGTTCTCGGGGTTCGGGCTGACAACCGTCGGGAAGTTACCGTCGATCACCATCTGCTCGGGCACTACGTGGATGTTCTGGAATCCCCATGAACGGAGGCACATCGGGACGATCTGTCGTCCGGCTCCGTGCATCGGGGTGTAAACGATGTTGAGGTCTTTCTGACGAAGGATGGAATCCTGGTCGATCATAACGTCCTTGACAGCCATCATGTAGTCATAGTCCATCTCTCCGCCGATGATCTCGATGAGGTCGTTGTTGGCTTCCCATTTCACGTCAGCGAGGGTTACTTTGTTCACCTCTTCGATGATACCCTGGTCATGGGGTTGCAGTACTTGCGAACCATCCTCCCAGTAAGCTTTGTAACCGTTGTACTCTTTCGGGTTGTGCGAAGCAGTGACGTTCACACCGCCCTGACATTTGAGATGACGGATAGCGAAGGAGCACTCGGGGGTCGGACGGAGCGACTCGAACAGATAAACCTGGATGCCGTTTGCGGAGAAGATGTTGGCAACTGTCTCTGCGAAGAGGCGACCGTTGTTACGGCAGTCGTGACCAACTACCACCGCTACGCGGCCGTTCTGTACATTCTGGAAACCGCCTTGTTTCTGCACCTTGAGCAGATAGTTGGCGTAACCCTGAGTAGCCATGGCTACGATGTACTTGTTCATACGGTTCGTACCCGGACCCATGATACCGCGCAGACCGCCGGTACCGAATTCGAGAGTACGATAGAAAGCATCGATGAGTTCGGTCTTGTCCTCTGCCTCCATCATGGCTTTCACTTGTGCGCGGGTCTCCGCGTCAAACGGTTCTTTGGTCCAAACCTCAGCAACCTCCATTACTTTTTTCAATTCTTCGTTCATGGTAATAAAAGTTAAATTGTTAATATTTAGTTTTCAGTTTTCAGTAATCAGTTGTCAGTCTCTTCGTATTGCTGGAAGAGAAAATCATTATACGGGTAGCGCTTGATGTGGATTGCTTTGATGCGGTCGTACATCAGCGCGCGGAGTGCATCGATGTTCTCTTTGTTTTTCGCAGAGATGAAGATGCAGTCTTCGCCGAGCCGTGCCATCCATGTTTTTTGGAGATCTTCGAGGGAGAGGTTCTCGCGCAGGATAGGCGTCAGGTCATCTTCCTCTTTGGGCACGTAGGTGAAATTGTCGATTTTGTTAAAGACCACGATGCGTGGAATTTCCTTGGCTTTGTTGTCTGTTTGTCCTGACGTTATGACGTCATGGAGAGTTTGTTCCACCACTTCGTATTGCTCTTCGAAATTCGGATGGGAGATATCCACCACGTGTACCAGCAGGTCGGCTTCGCGTACTTCGTCGAGCGTGGATTTGAACGACTCCACGAGGTGATGCGGCAACTTACGAATGAAGCCGACGGTGTCCGACAGAAGGAAAGGCAGGTTCTCGATAGTCACCTTGCGGACGGTGGTATCGAGCGTCGCAAACAGTTTGTTCTCTGCGAACACTTCGGATTTCGAGAGCAGGTTCATGAGGGTCGATTTACCGACGTTGGTATAACCAACGAGTGCTACGCGCACCATCTTACCGCGGTGCTGACGTTGGGTAGCCATCTGTTTGTCGATGGTCTTGAGTTGCTCGCGCAGCAGGGCGATACGTTGACCGATGACCCGTTTATCGGCCTCTATCTGCGTCTCACCCATACCACGGTTGGTTCCTCCTCCGCCTCGCTGACGGTCGAGGTGCGACCACATACGGGTGAGTCGCGGCAACATATATTGGAGATGCGCCATCTCGACCTGCGTCTTGGCGTAACTC
>JAFVHA010000132.1 GCA_017478035.1 Paludibacteraceae bacterium
AGTAACGAATCTCGAAATGCAGGTGGCTGCCTGTAGAACGGCCGGTATTGCCGCCCAAACCTAACACATATCCTGCGCTCACACGCTCATATTCATCTACCAACGGACGACTCATATGCCCATAAACGGTCTCCAAACCGTTGTCATGACGTACCACAACGAAATAACCGTATCCACGCGGGTCCCAACCTACGATACGTACCTGACCGTCCCATGCCGAACGAATCGAGTCGCCTATCTGCACCTTGATATCGTTCCTTTATGCATCCGATACCGGCGCCAGCCGTACTGACTTGTTACATACCCCGGAGCAGGCAGACAGAAACCCGCCATAGGAATATGTACATCCTCTTTGAGGCTGTCAAACATCGTGCCGTATGGGTTCACGCGTTCGTCCGTCCAGATAAAATGGTATATGCTGTCTGCCGGATGGTGGTTCATCAGCGTCGTATCGCCTAACATGAACCGAGGCGCAATCTTATACACTACATCCGCGTTATTGGTATGTACCACCAGCTTGTGAGGCAATGCCTCGTAATCGCACGCTACATATAAGGTGTCATTCGAGAAATGGCTCGTCAGCCACTCCGGGATACCGGAGGTATGTACTTCTACATCGTCCAACTCTTCTAACTCGTCACCCTCGCTGTCCACCGCCGTACTGTCCAGCGGCAACTGACTTGCCGGAACAGCAGGCACGTTCTGGGCATACAGGAAAGAAGTGAGTGCCAAGAGCCAAAAGCCAAAAACAAAGAATCGTTTCATTCTGCCGCCTCCTCCGTTACGCTATTCTCCATCTCTAAAGCCGGCGCAGCATCTTCTCCGGCTTCTACCACAGCCTCTACTTCCTCTGTCGTTACCTTGTCACGGTTCAGGTAACGATACACGCCCCAACCGCCAAGGCCCAGAACGACTGCAATACAGATAACCAGCCATGCGACAGCCCAACCGCTCATGCCTTTCTTCAACGGGTCTTTGGTGAACGGGAACTTAACCTGCTCGGTCAGCGAACGACCGAATAGCACCGAGATAAGCGCATCGGAGTTAATCGCCCATCCGTTGGCGTTCAGAACCGGAGCCAGGTTACGACGACGTAACTTAAGCCAAGCCATCACCATACTCGGACCGCTGATAACCAGCAATATACAAACGAACACAATCAACAGCTGCCACCATGCGAAACCGCTCATGCCTTTCGCTACGGCCGCCAAAGCCGTTCCGATCATACCTAACGCCATACCGATGGCAGCAAAGATACCGGCGAACTTGGCGATATCGAAAGCCGGTTTCTTCTCGGCATTCGGATCTGCTGCCGCATCTGCTTTCGCGGTCATGTCGTCAAACGCTTTCGCATCTTTCTCGGCAGCCGACTTGTTGATCTTCTCTTCGATCCATTTGGAGAACTTACGGTAAGGAGTCCAGAACGCCTGACGGATAGAAATCGGATTATCGATGATCTTCGTTACCGTAGCATCGTAATCAAGACCGTCATTGTCGTAGAACACGGCATTCTTGCCCACACTCAGGTTCTTTATCTCGCCTTGCGTCACAGCGGCTAAGATTTGCATCGTCTTGCCGGTTTTCTTGTTCTCGCAGTTGCAATAAAGCAGATAGATACCGCTCAACGGCGCTTGTGCATCGTGCTTGGCGAGATCATTCACGCGCATACACAGATGACACGCACGCTGATCTATAATAAGTGTACCCGCCTGGAACGAAGCTATCGTCTCGTCGTTGTTGTCATAAAAATCCTCCAACGTCACGTAGTTACGGAGCAGACGATAGAAATCGCGGTGCAGCAACAGCAACTTACGCAGCGGCATAAACTCTGCTTTCGCAGCATCCTCTTCACTCTTCACTCTTAACTTTTCACTTTCTACAGCAGCTTCCCAGTCTGCTATCTGCTTGCCCATTTTCAGGAAGTCCGCTTCTTTCATGCCCGGCTTCGGAGCATCTTCAGGAATAACCGCCAGACCTAATTTCTGCAATTTCTCTTGCTCGAAATAAGCGGTATATTCATCTTTTTTCTCTTTGTACGCAGCAATCACATCCGCCTCTAACGGCGCTGCCGGAACAGGTTTCTCCTCTACTTTCACCGCATCAATAGCCGCCTGCACATCTGCCAAAGAAATGAATTGTCTTTCGTCTTTTGTCTTTCGACTTTCGACTAGTTTCTCGGCAACCGCCTTTATCCCCTCATCCGCAATATTGTCAATCGCAATACTGTCGCTCTGCTCGAACAAACTCTGCGGATCTTTCAACGCGCCGCACAGGTAATCCGCCGTAGCAATCACCTCTTTCACGCGCAACTTGCCGTCGCCGTCGGTATCCATCAGACTCAATGAGTCCGAACTGATTTCCATACCGTTAACCGGACAACTCAGCACCGTCCACATCTTCTTGTCCAACTCACCCAAATGCCGGATGTCTTCTGCTTTTTCAATACGTACGCGGGTCACACCCCCCACATTCGCAAAATTCCAATTGTACTTAGCCATATATCTTTCTATTTCTTTTCTCACATTTGTTCGAACGATTATTGCAATTAGGAATTCTCAATTCTCCATTTTCAATTCTCAATTTCGCAAAATCGGTTGCAAAGTTACTGAAAAATTTGCACATATGCAAGTTTTTTTGTAATTTTGCGTCAGATTTTGTGATTATGTGGACGATTTTAGCGTTTATTTCCGCCCTTTGCCTGGGGTTTTATGATATATCGAAGAAGATTGCGCTCCGTGACAACCGCGTTATTGACGTGCTCACCCTCAGCGTCTGTTTCTCGTCCTTGGCCCTCTCCGTCCCGCTCATTCTCTCGCGCTTATGCCCGGAAATGATGATCGGCACACATTTCTACGTCCCTACCCTTGACCTCGAAGCCCATCTGTTTACGCTCCTCAAATCCGTCATTGTCCTCAGTTCATGGATCTTCGCGTACATCTCCCTCAAGCACCTTCCTATCTCCGTCGTCAGTCCTATGCAGGCAACCCGCCCCATGTGGACGCTCGTCGGTGCACTTCTCATCTTCCACGAGCATCTTAACTCCTTCCAGTGGCTCGGCATCCTCCTCGCCATCGGTAGCATCTTTGTCTTTTCATTTAATGGCAAATCAAAAATCAAAAATCAAAAATCGAAAATCGACAATAAATATTACCTCGCTCTTGCATTGGCAATATTAATTGGCTCCTGTTCCGGCCTTTACGACAAATACCTCATGCGCCGCTACGACCACAACGCCGTTCAGGTCTATTATACCTTCTATCAAGCCATCATGATGCTCATCACCTGGGCCATCATGAATCAAAAATCAAAAATCAAAAATCAAAAATCGATACAAAAAATAGGCGTTATCGTTTTGATAAGCCTATTTCTCATTGTATCGGATAACGTCTACATGCTCGCTCTACGCGATCCGGATTCGATGATTGCGGTCGTCAGCACGATCCGCCGTGGCGGTGCCGTCATTGGCTTTGCCTACGGTCTTCTCTTCCTCCGCGAACCCGATCCCTGGCGCAAGATCGCTTGCATGTTCGGCATTCTCGCCGGCCTCATCTGCCTCGCCCTCGGCTCGATCTAAAAAAAATACGGACACCTTTCTCTGATGTCCGTATTGGTTTGTGTCGTACTTTTTATGGTACTTGTTTGTTAGTCTTGATTTGGGTCTTGGCAGGCTTCCGGATCATCGATGGCGGTTTTGGTA
>JAFVHA010000063.1 GCA_017478035.1 Paludibacteraceae bacterium
AGAACGACAATCGCGCCCTGCTGTTCGTGTGGCTTTGCTTGGAATGATTGTCGGTGTGATGGTGATGATTCTGACCATTTGCATCATTGTGGGCTTCAAGCAGACCATCACTCAGAAGATAGCGGGATTTGGCGCGCATATTCAGGTGGTTTCTTTCGACAACAATAACACGTACGATATGCATCCTATTGAGGTGTCGGACTCATTACTGACGGCTTTAGGAGCATTCGAACATGTAGTGAAGGCAGCTCCGTTTATCACCAAACCGGGGATGCTCAAAACCGATTCCTCTTTTCACGGGATGGTGCTTAAGGGAACGGATTATTGGGATTTCTTTGCGCGTAATCTGGTAGAAGGCGCTCTTCCGTCCAAGCCTCAGGAGGTGCTTGTTTCCCATGCTACGGCACGCGCCATGCAACTTCAGGTGGGGGAGGCGCTGAATGCCTATTTTGTGGACGAAACGGATGTGCGTGCACGGCGCTTTCGTATTTCCGGCATCTATGATACCGGTTTCACGCAGTTTGATGACTTGTTTGTTCTTTCGCCGCTTGAGATGGCAAGCCGGTTGCAAAACTGGGAAGATAATACCTATTCCGGTGTGGAGATTCTCATAGATGATATGTCGCGTCTTGATGAAGTAGCAGACCAAATCTTCTTTGCCACCGTTCGTCAGATGGATGAAAACGGCTTTCATGTCTATTATGTGCAAACGCTTCAAGATCAAAATCCGGCTATTTTCGCTTGGCTTGGTCTGCTGGATATGAACGTGGTGGTCATCATCATCCTGATGCTTCTTGTGGCCGGTTTTAATATTGTTTCAGGACTGATAATCTTGATTTTGGATGGTGTCCAACTCATCGGTACTCTCAAGGCCTTAGGGGCGGACAATCGTTTTGTACAGCGTGTTTTCTTGACGCAGGCTGCGATGCTAATCGGAAAAGGCGTCTTCTGGGGCAACGTCTTGGGACTCTGCCTGGCAGCGATACAGTATTTCGGTCATCTCATGCCGCTTGACCCGACTACCTATTATGTCAGCTATGTACCGGTCGCCTTTGCTTGGGGCTGGCTCATTCTCTTGAATATACTGACAATCGTCGTTTCGCTTTTGATCCTTTTGTTGCCATCGATGATTATCACCAAGATCAATCCTGCGCAAGTCATGCATTTTGAATAAATGAAGTTACAGACCATTGTAGATATCAAACCGGCCGAATGGAAAATTGGCTATGAGGATAAAATCCTCATGTTGGGCTCTTGTTTCGCCGATTCCATAGGTGAACAGATGGTGCAGCGCAGCTTGCATGTCACCTGTAATCCCTTCGGCACGCTCTATAATCCGCTTTCCATCGCGCAAGCTATAAATTACCAATTACCAATTACCAATTGCCAATTGCCGCTCGTAGAATACGAGGGGCTTTGGCATTCGATGGCGCATCATGGTTCATTCTCCCGCGCCGACAAACAAGAAGCCGAGCAGGCCGTTCGGGCTTCCATCGAAACGATGCAGAATGCGTTACAGGAAGCCACTGTGGTCATTGTTACCTTTGGCACCGCTTGGGTGTATGAAATGGTAAATGGTACCTGTCCAAATGGTAAATGGATTGTCGGTAACTGTCATAAATTACCGGAGAAGGAATTTACCCGTCGTCGTCTGCCGGTTGAAGAGATTGTTGCGGCGTGGAAACCGCTCTTGGAACGCTATCCCGACAAACATTGGCTCTTCACGGTTTCCCCGATACGGCATATCAAAGACGGTCTGCATGAGAACCAACTCAGCAAAGCCACGCTGCTGCAAGCGGTGGACCAAATGGTAAATGGTAAATGTGTAAATGGTAAATTGCATTATTTTCCCAGCTATGAAATCATGCTTGACGAGTTGCGGGACTATCGTTTTTATGCCGATGATCTGGTTCACCCTTCTTCGTTGGCAATCCATTATATTTGGGAGCGGTTTATAGATACTTTCTGTACACCGGAGACCCGCAACGAGATGACTATTCAGCATAAACGCTGGAAATTTGAGCATCATATTCCCCTTCATTAGTTTTATGCGCCGAATAATCACTATCCTCATCATATCTGTCTGCTCTGTCATCTGTGTGATGGCGAATGACAGCATTGTGCATACCAATGTGCTGAAAGTGAAGTTTGGTACCGGTTATCAGTTGGATACCTATCTGAGTCCGTTGGCCTACACGGGCTGGCAGGTGGGGATCGGGAACGAGTGGTGGCAGCCGTTCCGTCAGGACACGCGTTTGGGGAGAACAGGACGTTTGGCGGATTGGGCGCATGTAGGCAAACTGGACGTAAGCGGTTCGAGAAACATCAACTCGGCGCACTCCAATCTGGCCTATGCCATTGAGTGTGTCGGCGGATGGGGGGCTTTCTATAACTGGCGGTGGTTGGATAATCGTCTCAAAGTCTTTCTCGGTCCTTATATGGAGGCCGGTTTTACAGTCAGATATATCTCCGTCAATGTCAATAAACCGCTCTCTCTGGATATCGGAACAGAAGTCATGGCAATGAGTGGTATTTCATGGTCTTTCTATGGCAAAAATACCAGCTATCGGCTTAATTATCAGATTCGTACCAACTTGATCGGCATGGATTATATTCCGGATTACTGGCAGTCGTATTATGAGATGTCGGAAGGTGTGTTGGGTAAGTTCCGTTGTTCCGGCCATTGGAATCATCACACTGTCAAACATGAACTGACGCTGGATATGCAGTTCCCGCATTCCACATGGCGGGTAGGTGCTGAACATCAGTATGTTAACTATGGGAATGCCTATACGCGATTTGTCCGTCATCAGATGAATATCGTAATCGGTTGTATTTGGAATTATCATATCAAAGCGAACAAAAAACTATGAAAACAACGCAACATATCATATGGGTTCTTGCCTGTCTCTGTTTGCTTACGGCTTGCCATGAGAAAGAGGAGGTGGCTTATTCCATGGACCCGGTAGAGAATATTGAGGCCCTGTGGCAGATTATCGATACGCGCTATTGTTATGTGGAGTCCAAAGGGGTGGACTGGAACAGTATTCATGATGTGTATATAGCCAAAGCCTCTAAACTTCCGAAAAACGATCCGATAGCTTTGTTTGATTTGTGCGCTCAGATGCTGGATACACTGAAGGACGGACATGTCAATCTGTACACTCCTTTTGATCGGTCCCGTTGTTCGTCCTGGTATGACAAATACCCTGCGAATTATGATGCGCAATTGCAGCAGCTCTATCTTCGCGACCATAGAATCGCCGGTTCGTTGTATTATTGTACGCTTGCTCATGATAGTATAGGGTATATCTATTACTCCAGTTTCTCCAATGCTTTTTCAGCAGCGAACCTGTATTGGATTTTCAAAGCGTTTGCCGGTTGTCGCGGACTGATTATCGATGTGCGGAATAACGGAGGAGGAGATTTGACCAATGCCTACCAACTGGCCTCGCCTTTCTTTTCGGAGAACCGGATTGTAGGGTATTGGCAGCATAAGACAGGCACGGGACACAATGATTTCTCCTCTCTGGAAGCGCTGTATGCGGATACCTCGTTGGTTAAAATCAGATGGAAAAGGCCGGTGGTCGTTCTGTGTAACCGGCATAGTTATTCGGCTACCAATTCTTTTGTTTCGATGATGCGATATGCCGATAATGCGGTGATAGTCGGTGGCGTCAGCGGTGGTGGAGGAGGCATGCCGATGAGTTATGAAATGCCCTGTGGATGGACGGTGCGGTTCTCCAGTGTGCGTATGTACGACCGCGATAAAAAGGATATTGAGCAGGGCATCACACCTCATGTGTTGGTAGATATGGTCAGCACGGATAAAGATGATATCATTGAGAAAGCTATCCAACTCATTAAAAATTGAAAAAAATAACGTGGGTATTTGCGTATATCATTTTTTTTTCGTACCTTTGCAGCCGATTTTGTCATATTGACTTTACAAAACATTAAATACTAATACATTTATGGCTAAAGTTTATCAAGCAAATGAGATCAAGAATGTCGCTATGTTGGGCGGCAGCGGATCCGGTAAGACGACTCTCATGGAGTCGATGTTGTTCGAAAGCGGGGTGATCAAACGCCGCGGTTCGGTTGATGCGCAATCCACCGTGTGCGACTATTTCCCGGTAGAGAAGGAGTATGGTTATTCGGTTTTCTCGACGGTTTGTAATATCGAGTTCGAGAATAAGAAACTGAACATCATCGACTGTGCCGGTTCGGATGACTTCTGCGGCGGTACTGTTGCTGCTCTCCAGATGTGCGGTTCCGCACTCGTAGTGCTGAGCGCTAACGGTGGAGTAGAGGTCGGTACTCAGAATAACTTCCGTCTCGTGGAGCATGCTAAAAAGCCGCTGGCATTTGTTATCAACAAATGTGACCATGACGCTGCTGATTTCGAGCGTGCTTTCAACCAACTCAAAGAGAACTTTGGTAACAAGTGTACGCTTATCCAGTTCCCGGTAAACGCCGGTGCGGGTTTCAATGCCGTTATTGACGTACTCAAGGGCAAGATGCTTGTTTGGAAACCGGAAGGCGGTGCTCCTGAATTGAAAGATATCCCTGCTGAGCACGCAGGCAAGGTAGAAGAGATGCGTGCAGCCTTGTGCGAGATGGCTGCCGAAGCTGACGAGGCGCTGATGGAGAAATTCTTCGAAGAGGGTACTCTCAGCGACGAAGAGATCATGCAAGGCCTGAAGGGCGTATACGCTGACGGTTCGATGTATCCGGTGCTCTGCTGCTCGGGTCTCAAAGATATGGGTGTTCGTCGTTTGATGGACTTCCTCAATAACATGGCTCCGAGTCCTGCCAACTTCAGCTATCCGACGGTGGATGGTAAGAAAGTAAGCCCGGACGCAAAAGCGCCGACCAGCGTATTTGTCTTCAAGACTTCCGTAGAACCGCATATCGGTGAAGTCAACTACTTCCGCGTAATGCAAGGTACTATCCACAACGGTGATGATCTGGAGAATATGGAGCGCGGCAGCAAAGAGCGTGTTTCGCAGCTCTATCAGGTAGCCGGTTCGATTCGTGTACCGGTAGATGAACTGGCAGCCGGTGATATCGGTGCAACCGTTAAACTGAAAGATACCCGTACAGGTAATACGCTGAATGCCAAGGGATGCGACCTGCAATATGTGCCTATCCAATATCCGCAACCGCGTTATCGCCGTGCTATCAAGCCGGTTACGGAGAGCGATGCCGAGAAACTGGCAGCCCTCTTGACGCGTATGCATGAGGAAGATCCGACATGGCTCGTTGAGCAATCCAAAGAACTTCGTCAGATGATTGTTTACGGTCAAGGTGAGTTCCACCTCCGTACCCTCAAATGGCGTTTGGAGAACAACGATAAGATGATGGTTGAGTTCCTGGAGCCGAAGATCCCTTATCGTGAGACGATTACGAAGGCGGCTCGTGCCGACTATCGCCATAAGAAACAGTCCGGTGGTGCCGGCCAGTTCGGTGAGGTTCACCTCATTGTTGAGCCGTACGAGGAAGGAATGCCGGTTAAGGAGACCTATAAGTTCGGTAACCAGGAATATAAGATCTCTGTTAAGGACCAGCAAGAAATCAACCTCGAGTGGGGTGGTAAGCTCATCATCATCAACTCTATCGTCGGCGGTGCTATTGATGCACGTTTCATTCCGGCTATCGTAAAGGGTATCATGGATCGTATGGAACAAGGACCGCTCACCGGTTCATACGCCCGTGACGTGCGCGTAATCATCTATGATGGTAAGATGCACCCGGTTGACTCCAACGAAATCTCCTTCCGCCTGGCTGGACGTAATGCGTTCGCGCAAGCCTTCAAAGAGGCGAACCCGAAAGTATTGGAGCCGGTGTATGACCTTGAGGTATTTGTACCGTCGGAGATTATGGGCGATGTGATGAGTGATATCAACGGCCGCCGCGGTATGGTAATGGGTATGGAGACCGAGAAGAGCTTCACCCGTCTCAAAGCACAAGTGCCTTTGAAAGAGCTCAGCAGTTATTCGACGACGCTGTCTTCTCTCACCGGCGGACGTGCTACGTTCACGATGAGCTTCAATTCCTACCAGCTTGTTCCGGCAGACGTTCAGGAGAAACTCCTTGCCGCTTACGCCGCTTCGCAAACGGAGGAAGAGTAAGAAAAAGAGCAAAAATAACGAAAAAGGGGCATGCACTATTGTGTATGTCACTTTTTCTTTGTAACTTTGCACTCGAATTGAATAAAGATAGTCATGTTTTTTCAAATCATACAACCGGTTGAGGTCTTGCGGCCGTACATATCCCGCTACGTATTTGTCAAGGCAGAGGGCTCGACGGATACGATGGCTCCGCCCAGCGATGATCCGCGATTTGTCAACGGCAAACATGTGCAGCAACTACTGCCTAATTACGGGAGTCTTGTTTTCCAGCGCAACGTAACGACTGATATTAATGGTACCATCTCGGATGGTCTGACACTGCTCGGCGCGAACCAGACTATGATCGGCATCACGACCCTTAGCGGCTGGTATGAAGGTATGTTACTGGATTTTGAACCAGGAGGCATGCACGCTCTTCTCCATATGGATTTGCAGCAACTCTCCGGCAAAGTGCTTACCGCTCAATCGTACGGAGATGCAGGTTTGCTGCAACTGGATTATATCTTCAAATCTACGCCGGAAGCAGAGAAAATAGCGCCGCTCATAGACGCTTTCTTCCTCGGTCATCTGCCGCATAAGGAAGACCTTAATTATACGCGCATGTGTAAGGTGATTGCCGCTTGTGATGAAGCGAAAGGCAATATATCTGCCGCCGAGATGGCCTCTGTCGCCTGTCTCGGTGAACGCCAGTTCTTACGCGTCTTTCGTACCTATGTCGGCATCCCGCCGAAGCAGTTTATTCGCCTGCGACGTTTTCATCGCACCTTGCAGTCCATGCAGCAAACTGCCGCAAAAGGTCAACCGTTAGATCTGATGACCATCGCCCTGCAGCACGGCTACTACGACTTGAGCCATATGGCACTTGAGTTTCAGCAGATGGGCTGTGTCTCACCAAGCCATTTTCGCATGTTAGGCATCCCTTTGACGGCTGATTTCTCTATCTTTTTTGCATAAATAAGGCTAAAATTAACGAAATGTCCGTTTTTTCATATACCGTTTGAGCAAAAAGCAGTAATTTTGCACCGGATTAAAAAAATGAACTAACCAATGAGAAAGATTTTCTTACCATTATTCTTGCTTACTGCCCTCATGGCGTCTGCTGAAACAGTCAAAGGAACGGTTTCGACGTCTAAAGGCAATCCAATGCCCTTCGTCACCGTCTCTGTCCTCTCGCAGGACTCTTCGCTCATTACGGG